>JANQRD010000083.1 GCA_028284725.1 Allomuricauda sp.
AGATTTGGTATAATTCTTGCCTAAAATAAGGGGATTGCCAAGGGTACGCAAACTTTTGTCTAACTTTGGCGTTCCTTTAAAAATTGTTCTTTGAAAATATGGGGCCGACCGGCTTTGACAGCGAGACCAATGACTATGTAAGCATGTCGAGCTATGGGAGTGATGCTCGTAAATTCAACATCCCAACCTTTTAAATGGCGAGTCTAACTACGCTTTAGCTGCTTAATCGACTGAATTATAGTAAGTCTAAGCCTAGTCCTGCCAGGCAGGAAAGCTAAATGTCCTTGAACAGCCCTTGTTGACGGCGGTTCGTTTCAGGGCACCATAAAAGTCAACACCGGGTTGTTTGCGCTTCGGTAACAACCCTAAACTAAAGAAGCTAAGCATACGATAGGCGGTTTTGGGTCGGTCGTATGTCGAAAATTGAACCAAGACTAAGCATGTAGAAAGCACAGTTATTGCTTGTTTGGACGGGAGTTCGATTCTCCCCGGCTCCACTGAAATGACATCATTTCATACCATTAAACCTGTAAATTACTGATTTACAGGTTTTTTTATTTTATTTACTTTCATTTAATAGCAAATAATGTCTTATTTAAAGGGGCTAAATCGAGACCACTTTTAAAAAAAGTGAAATGGTCTCGATTTCTTTGTAATTTATTGTTTTTCAATTTTTTATAAAACTCTAGTAACTATTTTTTGTATCTTTATTTCACCTAAAAAGATACCAAAAAATGAGTAATTCTTTTGCTGTTTTATTTTACCTCAAGGATAAAAGATTGGACAAAAACGGGAAAGCCGCATTATACCTACGGATAACGATGAATGGACAGCGGACTGAGATTAGTTTAAACCGTAAAGTTTTGCCTGAAAAATGGGATTCTAGAATGAACAAATTGAAGGGTAAGGGTATGGAAGCTGAAGAATTGAACCGGTTTATGACCACTGTTCGACATAAGGTAAACAAAGTTCAGCATCAGCTCATTGAGGAAGGAGAACTCTTCACGGTCCACGATGTTAAGGACAAATATTTGGGAAGGGACAAGAATTATAAAATGCTGCTGGAGCTTTTTGAAGAGCATAACCAGCAAATGGAAAAATTGGTGGGGGTTGAATTTGCGTTGGGTACCTGGAAGCGGTACCATACGACCAAAAGCCATGTTACGGAATATGTGAAATCGGAATATCGTAGAAATGACATTCCGGTTAAGGATGTGGATTTGAAATTCATCAAAGGGTTTGAGTACTTTCTGAAGGTTACGAAGGCCTGTAATCATAACTCGGCTTTAAAGTATGTAAACAACTTTAAAAAGATTGTAAGGATTGCCGTGGCGAACGATTGGATTGCCAAAGATCCTTTTTACAACTACAAGGTGCAATTCAAAACTGTGGAGCGGGAATTTTTGAGTAAAGAAGAGCTGCAACGGCTTATCGATAAAGAAATCGAGGGGGAACGACTAGGTATTGTGCGGGATATGTTTGTGCTCTGCTGTTTTACGGGGCTTGCTTACGTCGATATCCAAACGTTGCGCCCAGAAGAAATTTATCAAAACGAAGAGGGTGGATATTACATTAAATCCAAACGCTCCAAAACGGATACAGGTTTTATGATTCCATTATTGTCCACAGCAGTAGCGATTATTGAGAAATACAAGGACCATCCCAGGGTGGTCAATAAAAATTGTGTGATACCGGTTCTCAGCAACCAAAAGTCAAATGCCTATCTCAAGGAAATCGCGGACCGATGTGACATCAAAAAGAACCTGACCACACACTTGGCGCGTCACACCTTTGCCACTACAGTCACCTTGTCCAATGGGGTACCCATTGAAACGGTCGGGAAAATGCTGGGGCACAAAAATTTAAGGACCACCCAACACTATGCTCAAATCATTGATAAGAAAGTGGAAGAGGATATGGCCCTTTTAAAGGAAAAGTTGGCAGGGATGTAGGTTTTTCTAGTTTAGTTCTACCTTTCACACCAATACGCTGCGTTTCCCGTTCCGTGCCAAATGGTCGAGCATGTCCTCGGTCATAAAATCCAGGTCGTATTTCGGGTTCCATTGCCAGTCCTCCCTTGCCATGGCATCGTCCACGCTCAGGGGCCAGCTCTTGGCAATCTCCTGTCGGCCATCGGGTCTGTACCCGATCTGGAAATTGGGATAGAACCTTTTGATGCTTTGGTACACCTCCTCCGGTGAGAAGCTCATAGCCCCCACATTGTAGGAAGTCCGTATGCTGATCCTGCGTTGCGGTGCCTGCATCAGTTTCAGGGCAGCAGTAACCGCATCGGGCATATACATCATGGGCAAGTATGTGTCACTGTCCAGGTAACATACATAGTCCTTTTCCCTGACGGCATGGTGGAAGATGTCCACGGCATAGTCCGTGGTCCCCCCACTGGGCAGGCAACCGTGGCCGATCAGTCCAGGATATCGCAGACTGCGCACGTCCAGGCCATACCTTTGGTGGTAATAACGGCACCAGAGCTCGCCGGAGGCCTTGGCGATACCGTAGACCGTATTGGGCTGAATCACCGTATGCTGCCGTGTATCCTTTTTCTCGGTATTGCCCCCGAAGACTGCGATGGAAGAGGGCCAAAAAACCTTTTCGATCTTCATTCGCAGCGCCATATCCAACACGAGCAACAGCCCATCCAGATTGACCTGCCAACTGGCATGGGGGTCTACCTCCCCGTCGGCCGAAAGGATGGCCGCCAAATGGTAAATTTGTTTGATCTGGTACTTACGAATTACAGAGGCCATCCGTTCCGAGGCAAAAATGTTGAGTGGCTCAAAATGGCAGTTGGGAAGGTACATCCCCTTTTCCGGATCGATGTCAGAAGCGACCACGGCATCCTCCCCGAAGACCGCCACAAGGGTACGCACCAGTTCCTGACCCAATTGTCCTCCGGCCCCGATGACCAATATGCGCTGCTTATCTCTCACGGCCTATGAAAAATTAAGGTCCAGTTCCGCTTTGCAGCAGCCCTCAAACCACTCCTCCACTGGAATCCGCATAGCGGCATTCTTATCTTTGAGTATATACCCCGTGGGCGTTTTGGTATATTCCCTCGCCCATCGACGACCCTTTTTGACCAGGGTCCGGATGGCATGGCAGACCTGCAGCACCTCCCAGTCCGCCGTGGTGGGATGGAAAGACACCCGCGTCCAGCCCGGTTTGTCCAAAGCACATCCCAGTTCACTTTCCCTGCGAATCTTTTCAGAGGCATTCGGGTCGATCTCCATCAGGTAGTGCCCATAGGTTCCCGCACAGGAACAACCGCCCCGGGCCTGTATGCCGAACTTGACGTTCAAGAGTAGCGTCACCAAATCGTAGTGTAGCCCCTCGATGATAAAGGAGAAAATTGACAGCCGCAATTTGTGTTGCTGGGCCAACAATTTTAATCCCTCGACATTACCCAGTTGCCCAAAGACCAGTTCGTTGATTTCCTGCTCTCGTTGTTTCATCTTCACTGTGCCCATGGTCTCCTTGAGCTTAATAGCCAGGGCCGCCCGTAAGGTCTGTAAAAAGCCTGGGGTACCCCCGTCCTCACGCTCCTCGATGTCGGGCTTGTAGATATGGTTCCCCCAAGGATCGGTAAAGGTCACTGTTCCCCCGCCCGGCACATCGGGCACTTTTTTATTATATAAGGCCTTGTTGAAGATAAGGATGCCCGTAGCCCCCGGTCCGCCCAGAAACTTATGGGGCGAAAAGGTAATGGCATCCAGATAGTGCGTATCGCTGGGGCGCATGTCAATGTCAACATAAGGGGCCGAGCACGCAAAGTCCACGATACAGATGCCCCCATGTCGGTGTGCCAGTGCCGCCACGGTATGGTAGGGGGTCTCGATACCCGTGACGTTCGAACAGGCCGTGATCGCGACAATTTTGTTTCTATCGGGATATTGGAACAGCATGTGCTCCAGGGCGGCCAGGTTGACCTGTCCCGTAGTGTCATAGGGGACCACGACCACCTCGCAGATGGTCTCCAGCCAAGAGGTGTGGTTGCTGTGGTGCTCCATATGGGAAAGGAATACTATGGGCCTATTTTTCTCAGGGATTCGGATATTATTGCGTACCTGTTCAGGTACCACCAATCCCATAATTCGTTGCAACTTGGCTATGGCCCCGGTCATACCGGTTCCAGTGCATATCAGGACCTCGTCCTTTCCGGCTTTGACATGTTTTTTAATGCGCTCCCGGGCCATTTTGTAGGCTTCGGTCATGGTCGCCCCGGTCAGGGAGGTCTCCGTATGGGTATTGGCCACCCACGGCCCCACCTTATGAAGCAGGGTTTCCTCAATGGGCCAATAGAGCCGTCCACTGGCGGTCCAATCGGCATAGATCATCGGATGTTCCTTGCCATTCACCACAATGGGCTGTTGCTGTCCGATGATATGTTTACGGTATTGCTGGAAATACCTTTCCAAATCTTGTCTTTCCATGGCTTTCAAATTGGTCTGTTGTAGGCAGAAAGAAGGCCTGCCTTTCCAGACAGGCCGTGTCTACTTAAAAAACTAACTAAACTATGATCGTATGTCAATTACATTTTTGCTCTGTCACTCCAACAACTGCATAAACAACCAGTACAGAAAAAAGAAGGCGGCCACGGCGTACACTGCCCATAGCAACCATCGTACTATTTTCTTGCGTGATGTTGTCATTCAAATTCAATTCTTCAGTTGAGACCCCGATTTTTACTTCGACTACGCTCAGCACAGGCATCGGGGTTAGTTCACCTATTCTTAGCCTCGGCCATGACTGGCCTCGCCATAAGAGGTTTATAAAAGGCGAAACGGCCCGCCGTACCTCACGACAAGACGGGCAGGCCTTAACGCCTACCTGCGCACACCAAACAAACGCGAACGCAGGCGCATCAAAAGACCCTAATAAGTATTGATTTATGGAGTTTGATAGCTAATTCAAATAACCTCTAATGAAAACAAAACCTAGGTGTTCCTTTGATAAATACTTTTACATGATTTCAAAAAGGGAAACGGTTTTGTGAAAACTAACGATTATACTATTACCGTTCCCCCTGACTAACTCAAACTAGCTCTATGAAGTAAGCTTGTTCTTAAATTCTTCAATTGCGCCCTAGATAGGTTAAAATCAAATTAAACTCCCCAACACCTTAGTTTCATAATAGCCGTATCAAATCAACAATTCGTGTTGAGAGCAATATTTTCTAGTGGTTCGTAAAAACTAAATCTCATTAAACTTTTGATTTATAAAAAGTAAATAAACCCATATTGGAAGGTTCAACTACTTCTCAAATTCTAGAATATTCCTAGCAATTACAACTCTCTTCTTTAAGGGGTCACTATTAATCTTTTCTACTTGAAGCACTCCCACGGGTTTTCTATTATAGTCTGTTTTCTCATTAAGCCATACTTTCGATTTAAATGACCAAGTTTCTCCAATTCCATGTTCTTTTACAAAATCTGACGTGCTCAAGGAGCCGTATTTTGGATGTTGAATAATATCAGAAAGTGTATATTCCATTTCTCCATTTGGAATAAAAAAACCATCTACAATTACTTTCCAGGTTCCGGGAATTGGATTCTCAACAAAAAGTTCTTCCTCACTTGAATAATACTGTTGCCTATGACTGGAAAAATTCTCTCGTTGATAAAAAAGTCCTATCCATGAGATTCTTCCTTTGGGGTCTATTAGAATTAAATCCAAATCGGATTTAGAATTTGCTTTTACTTCAAGATAAACTAGTAAGGAACTTGTTCCTGATTCAATATCTATTTCAAAACGATGTTGTTCTTTGGCCTTGATTTTTTTATTTACTCTTCGTCGTGCTCCAATAGACGATCCTGTAACCATCCCTTTAAACGGAGCGCATAAGTTTCTATACATGATGCTTTTGTCCGATGTTTTGTCAGTTCCTGTGACTATGTCAGAGCTTTTTTGCTCAATTTGTGCATTTTGAATACTGAACTCTAATTCCAAGGGTTGATTAGGTAATGAACTTCCTAATGTTTTTAAAAAATCCTCAGGTACAATAGTTGATTCTTTTACTATTATTTCCCACGTACCAGCCATAGGACGATTAACACTAATTTCTTTTTTACCTTTTTTATTTTTACCTGATACCGTTACGGTTTTATCTGGGGATATGGCACGGAAAAAAACATTTTCCGTATTAATTTTACATTGGAAAAGGCCGATTCCCGATGGTATCTTTAAAAAATAATGCAGCTTGCCATTAGGCCTTATAAGACTATCTCTCTTTTTGATTTGATAGTTATTAGAGGCATCCAATTTTTCGGGAACTACTATAGTGTTCAATACCTTTTTTTCAATACCTGGATAATCCAAGCAGTCTAAAACGAGTAGAGCACTATGCGCTCCAGTGGAATTGGCTTTGATTTTAATAGGATATGCAACCGGTATATTTAAGGGTAAAACGATTTTGTCAGGTCCGCTGAAAGTACCATCATTGCCCTGCCAATTTACTTCAAAAACCATAGGTGCTTTATCACCATTTGTTCTTTTCAAGGTAACTAAGCGTTCTTCATTCATACCTATTTCCCAGCCTTCTTGCTCAAATAGTCCCTCTCCCTTATTTGGTGTTGCATTTAAATGACTACTTACTGTTTTAACATCCGCTTCTATGTCTATTTGGATTGGCTCAGCCTGGATTTTAAATTGTCTTAATTTCTCCCAAGCAGCATTAACTTGAAGCAAACCATTACCCTGTTGATGAGCTTTTAGCTTAGGAATATATTTCGCTGTAGATAAAAGAGCGGATTTAATCGCATCAACCTTTATTGGGTTCCCATTTTGTTTCAATGCGCTGGCCAATAGAGCTATTGCGCCTGCTGCGACTGGAGTAGACTGAGAAGTACCACCTCCTAATAAGTAACCTGGTGGCAATCTATATAGACTTTTCAGTGTACTTGAATCCCAAAAAAAACCTGGAGCAGTAGTAATCATATAACTTGGAGCTAGGAAATTTGGTTTAAGAGCGCCATTACCCCCTGGACCATTAGAACTAACAGTATGTAAATCATCGATTGGAGCACCTTTAATTCCAAAGTTGGTTAAAATGGCCTCCCTGCTTTGGTAGGCTCCAGTACTCAAAATATTCTTACTTACAGAATGATCCGTAATCTGAGCTAAACCATCGTAGTTAGATGCAGCATTTACGCACAGTTTGGGATATTTTTTTAGCAAACGCTCTTGAATAATGTCAATTACAGAGGATCCGTCTCTTAAATAATATAAGTTGAACGTCTGACCGCTGAAGGGCTCTATTAAAACTATATCAATACGCTTATCCTTAAATGCTAATATGAGTGCCTCTAGATAATTTGATGTTTTAGATCCTTGATTATAAGAAATAGAGATCAACTGCGAATTTGGAGCAATACCTTTTACTCTTCCTCCAAAAGTATCACTAGCCACTGCTGACCCAGCAACCATAGTTTCATGAATACCTACACCATCGTTGATACTAATAAACTCATTATTTTTATCAATTTGCACGGCAAATCCAATGGATTCACGTAATTCAGTAGTAGGGTTATCTATGCCCCAGACACCAATCTCCTGCTTAATTCTATACTCATTCAGGCCAATCTCATCAGAAAAATCATTGTTTGAATTAGTATCAACCCAGACAACATCACTATTTGCATCCCACAACACAGCCATTTGACCTGAGGATTTGACTTCTACGCCTATTTTCTTTAATTCTCGCTTTAAGCGACCTCTTAACTCAAGTAAGCCAATTCTATAAAAGCCTTCCTGAGGTACTTCATATGTATTATCATTATAATTAACCCTTCGCTGATTAGATATCACTTCTTGTTTCATATCGACCCAACGTAAATCGGCATTATTTGTCCTTCTAAAAGTCTGAATGCTGTCAGTTTCGTGATGATCAAATCCGCTATTAGTAATGCTTCCATCTAACGGGTCAGTGGCATTTATTACATCGATGACCTTTTTTACCTTATTACCATTGATATTAATTGACCAATGCAATTCATTTAATAACAAATCACCGAAGTCTTCAACCTGACCAATAACGACACCTCTCCCATCATAGCTGGGATTCTCTTCCAAAAATTTTTTAGCATCCAAATCCTCCCATGGATGGTAAGGATTTAGCAAGGGATAATCGGATAATTCTGGGGGCCACTTAGAACCAAGTTTTTCTCCCCCCGTTTCTTCCGGAAATGACAAATTTGAAAGAGCTGTACCTTGTAAACTAGTACGCCCATCTAAGCCTATAACTTCCCTATTGCTGGCATTGACCATAACTGCCTCTATCTCCCCAAAGTCGATCAATTGTTGTACTTTATTCTTTGGTACAATAACACGGAGATATCCAATATCATCCTCTTGGTACTGGATTTCTCCACCCAAGCGTCTTACTTCAGAAGCTACTTTCTCAGCTTTGCCAACAAAAGAGGCAATGATGAGAGAGATAAATTGGTGATTCTCCATCAAAACGGTCAAATTCCTACGACTGTCTTTCATTAAAGGTCTTTTGACCTGAGCCACCGAAAAGGATGGTATGAATAAGCAAATTGCTAATAGGAGGCAAGCATAACCTTTAATATTCAGATATTTTGTCAACACAGAAAAAATTGTTTTACAAGAAATACTCAATTTATGATACCAGAAGTAAATCCGTGGATACTAAAATCTTAGGGCTTAGTATCCTGGATTTTGGTTGATATTAGGGTTGCTATCAAGATCTTGGAGCGGGATTGGCCAGAGTATATCAATATCAGAATCCCAGTTAGCCTCATTATATACACTCATGACGGCATCTGCTCGACCAGTTCTGAGTAAATCCTCCCATCGCTTTGTTTCAAAGCATAATTCGATTAGCCTTTCTTGTTCAACCAATAACAATACTTCTTCCATACTTGATGCCGAAACTGAATCCAATCCAGCACGACTTCGGATAAGATTGATATCTTCCAATGCTCCTGTTATATTGTTGTTACGTGCTCTGGCCTCGGCACGATAAAGATAAATCTCAGCTAATCTAAAAAGATATGGTCTATCATCTCCAGGCATTTCATCCCTAAACTTGTTTACAACGAACACCCCTGGTTGAGACTCCGAAATAGAAGTGTTTAAACGTGAATCGTTAGTTTCAAATGAGTTTAGGATAAAGTCACTGGGTGTTGCCCATCGGCTTACACGGAAACGTCTCTCTAGACTATTAATATCGTTCTCATCATAGTATGGCTGCCATATACTTTCGTCGGAAAAAGTATTGTCAATAAATAAACTTTCGTATTCTTCTACCAAGATATACGTTGAATCATCAATCAATCTAGTACTTACATCCTCTGCCTCATCCCAATTTCCAACTAAAAGATGCAAGTTTGCTAGAAGTGCCTGGACTGCACCGGTGGTAGCCCTAGTCTTTGTTTCTACAACGCTTTCATATTCTGTTGAGATTAAGTTTTCCGATTCTTCCAACTCAGGCAATAAAAATGAATTGTATATCTCTATTACCGGGGTTCTAGGCAAGTTGCGATTGACATCAATATTTGTGGTGGTCATTAGAGGTACATCACCAAACAGCTGACATAGTTTAATATAACAGTAAGCTCTCAAAAACTTTAACTCTCCAATATAGGAGTCCCTTTCCGTTGTATCCAAATCTTCAAGTCTATCCATGGCCTCGAGGATAAACGTTGTATCATGAATTGCTTTGTACAAGAACGTCCACATATTTCTTGTTTGAGAAGAATCTACGGTAAGTTCGTTTTGAGCATATTGTTGAAAGGATCCAATACGTGATACGGCCTCATCCCCCACCATGGTCTGATACAAATAGTATCGATTCCAAAAACTTTGTAAAGTATCATAAACTCCTAGCGTTGCAGTATTCAAATCATTCAGATTTCTAATGGCATTTTGGTTCACTACAACGTCAACAGGTTCTTCATCTAAAAAATCATCGCATCCTGCAAAAAACAATACAGAGAAAACTATTAAATATTGATATATATTTTTCATGGCTTTTGTTTAAAAATTGATATTTAGACCTATTGAATATATTTGAGTTTGTGGGAATGCTCCGAAAGACTCTATTCCGTTTAAGGCAACTTCTGGGTCTAAGCCTGAGTAATCCGTAATTGTAAATAGATTTTGACCTGATAGAAAAATTCTTGCATTTGAAATACCAAGTCTCTCTGAAACATTGGCAGGAAAATTATAGGATAGAGTAAGGTTCTTTAACCTACCATAAGAACCATTTTCTAAAAATTGACTTGACACTTCGTAATTCAATCCACGCGTTCCGGGTGTGCTAAGTCTCGGTACGTTAGTTACATCTCCAGGCTGTTGCCATCGGTCTAGCCTGGAACTTGTTGCATTATTTCCTCTTTCAAAATTGGAATACGATAGCCTCCTCGAAGCATTAAATATCTCTGGCCCCAAAACAAATTGAAATAGCACGTCCAACGAAAAATCTTTATAGTTGAACGTATTCGTCAATCCTCCATAAAAATCTGGTTGCGCATTTCCTATTACGGTTCTATCCTCTTCCAATGTGATTTCGCCATCATTATTGATATCTCGATATAATGCATCTCCAGTTTGTGCATCAATACCAAGAAAGTCTAATCCAAAAAAGGTATTAATGGGTTCCCCTTCCACCAAGGTACTAAGACCCCCAGCTGTAATTATTGTAGGTTCTTCTCCCAATAAAGAGATGACTTCATTTTTGACTTTGGTAATATTTAAATTGGTGCGCCAAGTAAACTTTTCATTATTAATAACAGACCCTGAGAAATTAAGTTCCCAACCTTGATTTCTTACCGTACCGATATTCTCAGTAATTGTTGAAAATCCAGCACTAAACGGTAAGGGTTCGTTGAAGAGCAAGTCACTGGTTTGTGAATTGAAATAAGTTAATCCTATTTCAAAACGATTCTTGAAAAATCCCAAATCCAGACCTACATCAATATCTCTTGTTTCCTCCCATTTAAGGTCGGAGTTTTCTACCTGACTAGAAGAAATCACAGTTTGCCCTAAATAGTTATTTCCACTACCCCAAGTTCCTATATATGGGAAGTTTCCAATTTGATCATTGCCAGTAACCCCAATACTAGCCCGCAACTTGCCAAAACTTAGAAGCCCTCCTTCATTAAAGAAGGATTCCTTATAAAAATTCCATCCGCCTGAAACCGCCCAAAATACACCATATCGGGTATCCGGACCAAAGCGTGAAGAGCCGTCTCTTCTGATTGTGGCATTAAGTAAATATTTTTGACTGAAATTGTAGTTTAACCTTAAAAATGTGGAATTAAAGGAATAAGCTGTCTCGGTTCCGGAAGTATAGGGAATTCTAAATAACTCTTGTAAAATTTGTCCGGCATTGCTGATTTGGGTCAATTGATCAGAAGGGAAATTTGTCCCTGATACAAAAGAGATAGCATCGTTCTGTTCCAAAAACGTTGCCCCTAATGTTAATTCAAAATTATGTTGATTAAGATTTTTATTGTAAATAAGGAAGGGTTCAATATTTAGCGTATTGATCTTTCTATTATAATTTGTCCTGACATCATCTCCAAAAAAACCAATAATCTCATTGGAATTTTCCGTATCAAACCGGTTTTCATTATTATAATTGAAGTCGGCTGAGAAGTTAGTTCTGAATTGTAATCCAGGTAATACTAGGTATTTAAAAAATCCACTTAGAATTAATTTATCTGTGGTGCTTTCACTTATTGATTCTTCCAAAATTGCCAAAGGATTTATCAAAGAAGGATCATTTGAAACAGGTTGACCGAGTTCATTCCTAAGGGGATTTGTTGGCTGTTGCTTCAAAGCTTCACGTATTTCACTTGATGAGGCACCCTTGTTGTTGGTCCTGCCAAATAATACATTCAGGCCTAAATCCAACTTTTTTGAGGCCTTAAATTCCATGTTCGAACGAAGTGTAGTTCTAGTAAGCTTATTGTTCCTAATTAAACCTTGTTCATCCCTGTGATTTGCACTGATAAAATAATTAAAATCCTTTGCCCCCCCACTTACACTCAAATTGTGTTCATGTAAAAATGTAGTGTTCCTAAAAATCAAATCAATCCAATCATTATCTATGGACGAATCCGCGTTAAGAATGAAATCCGGTATTGGTTGATCATCATTTGTGTACGATTCTCTTTGAAGTTCAAGATATTGTTCAGTATTCAGTGTTTTGTGGTTGTTAGTAGGTACAATGACCCCTGTTAGAGTGGAAAAGTTAATTCTAGCCTTACCTGTTTTACCTTTTTTTGTAGTTATCAGTACTACCCCATTAGATGCTCGCGCTCCATATATAGCCTTTGCTGAGGCATCTTTTAAGACTTCAATTGATTCAATATCATTTGGATTCAAGCTACTCAGAATATCTGTTGCAGGAGGGCCCTCTACTAAAATTTCATTATTCCCAATAACACCTTGGGATACCGGAGCTCCGTCAATAATAAACAGTGGTGAGTTACCAGCAGTTATTGATGATTGTCCACGGATTAAAATTTCGGCTGCTCCACCAGGTGCCCCAGTTGGATTGGTGACAAAAACACCGGAGGCTTGTCCTTGCAAGGCCTGATTTACGTTAACTACTGGTAAATTTTCAATATCATCTTGTTTAATTTTTGCCACTGTTCCAGTGAGCTCCACCCTACTTTGTTCTCCATAACCAACTACAACAACATCATCTAATTGACTGACGGATTCTTCCAGAGTAACATTGAGGTTGGTTTGATTGCCTATGTTGATTTCCCGTTCTGCATAGCCAATGCTAGTAAAGACCAAAACGCTTTGGCCATTGGGAACAACGATTTGATAATTGCCGTCAAAATCGGTGGCGACACCACGAGATGTACCCTTAACGATGACACTGACCCCTGGCAAGGGAACGCCATCGGCATTCGTGACCTGTCCAGTGACGGTGATGGGATCTTGTTGAACAACTTGTGGTACAGGCACTGGATTTTTATTTGGCAATAAAAAAATTTGCCCATCATCCACGCTAAAGCTCGTCCTTGTCCCAACGAAAACATCATTAAGAATCGTGGACACTTCCTGTCTTTTGACCACCACCGAAACCCGCCTATCGATATCAACATCCTCCGTACTGTAGATAAACCGAAAGTCGGTTCTGCTCTCAATCTCGTCCAACAGCCGCTCCACGGTAACGTTCTCCAAATTCAAGGAAATCTTTTTCTGGGCATAACTGGGATTTGCCTGTAACACAAAGGCCCCAAACAATAATAGAACAGCGCTTATCTTCATCTTTAAATCAATATGTGAACCGAAACCTTTGCGGTCAGGCCCTGAAGAAACTTTTTGGGTTAAGACTCTGTTCTTGTAGCGGTTTTTTGAAGTATGGTGTAAGGAAAAAACCCTATTTACATACTTCCTGACGTGAATTGGAAAGACTCCAATCCCATTACGAAGTAATTTCATATTTTTAAAGTGTTGTAATTGGTTACTAGTTTCTTAGTGGCCATTTTTCACAATCGGAA
>JANQRD010000110.1 GCA_028284725.1 Allomuricauda sp.
AGCTTGCAATGATTTAAATCTTTCCCTAAGTGCAATTTCTTCATTGGCTATAATCTTATGAAGTACGATGCTCAATTGGTCGGAAATTGACTTGAACAAGGTCATTTTGGAACATGGGAACTTTACCAATCCTCAGAGTTGAGGGGCTACTATTCTCAAGTTTTCGATAAATTGGATTCTGGCCTAAACATCATTCTAATACATCCAGCATTTGATGATAGCGAAATGAAGGGTATAACCGTTGATCACCCCAATTTTGGCTCTGAATGGCGGCAAATTGACTTCGATTTTTTCTCTGATGAAAAAAATAAGCCTAAACTAAAAGAAAATAAGATTGAGATGATAACTTGGAAGGATATTAAGCAATTACAATATCCAACATAGCCGAAAAAAAAACAGTTCATCCCTCTGATGAAAAGCTCAAAATTTACTACGCCTTTTTAAAATGTTTCATTGTGTCCTTTCGTAAAATAGTCCCGGCCCATCGCATGGAGCAGAACCGCCCGTAAGAGAATCCATAGTGGGCATAAAAAGAGTTTCAATGAGATTTTCTTATCCACAGCTCTCAATCAAATCAGTTTCGAAATCATAATTGAGAATAAGGTACGTTTCATCGTTTATTTCATTAAACTCAAAAACTCCTTCCCCTTCCTTTTTTTGATTGTCCACAAACCTCATTTTTACAAATCTCATGTCAGTTTTGAGAACTATGGTTTCCGTCCATGGTAAATCATCACCCTCTAAAAATTGACCGGAAATGCCTGTAGACATGCCCGTCAATTCCCATTGTTGAGGAAAGGTGTTTGCATCAAAAGTTATCCCATCTTCTTTTGAACCTGAGCAAGAGAGGAAAACGAGAAATAGAGTACAGCAGAACAGTTTCATTTGGCTCCTTGTAATAACTAAGATGACAAGCAGATAAAGTGGTTGCCTTGAATATATTATCTTAACATTTAAGAATCAAAATCCAATTAAGCAATAAATGAAAAAAGCCTTCTGAGAATATATCCGGTCTGCTTATTTGATAAAACTGTAGCAGGATGGTAGCTTTTCAGGTTAATCATATATTTTGACGGAATCGGTGAAGATGGTATGATTGGGTTTTGAAAACCACCCTTTCTATTTCAAGGCCGCTTAAAAAATATGGGAAGTTCCTCGCTTCTATGGAAAAAATAATGCCTCCCTATTATTCATTTTTAGTATCATTGACGATGGGCACACCATGGGATTTTATGTCCCAAAAGTATCGTAAAGCACTTAAAAAGATGGTTTGAACGCCAAATGTAAAGGATGCCTTAAAATGAAAAGTAAACATCTTTTTCCTAAAATCTAAGGATTCACTATATTTGTGCAATCGATTGCATAAATATTCGGATTTTCAATGTCAAAACGACCCTTGCGTAAAGATTCCTTGTTTCTCCTTATGGGAACCATACTTTGTTGCTTATCGTGCAAGGGCGTTAAAAACATGGATTATCAGGAATATTGGCGCATGAAAGAGCACATTGAACAAGGGTTGAAAGAACCTTCCTTTCCAAATAGGGAATACAATGTTATAGACTATGGGGCCGTAAGTGATGGCCTGACAAAAAACACAACTGCTTTTTCCAATGCAATACGTGAATGCTCCGAGGCGGGAGGAGGCATTGTTCGTATGCCAAGGGGCAAGTACCTGACCGGTCCGATACATCTTGATGACAATGTCAACCTACATTTGGAAAAGGATGCTGAAATTTTGTTCAGTACCGATAGTGATGACTACCCTCTGGTAGAGACCTCCTTTGAAGGAATTGAGCTGATGAACTTTTCTCCCTTGATCTATGCGAAAGGAAAAAAGAACATTGCAATTACAGGTGAAGGGGTGTTGAACGGCCAGGCAGACAACCATAATTGGTGGCCATGGAAAGGTCAAGAGGCTTACGGTTGGGAAATTGGTGCCCCCGATCAAAATACTTCCCTAAAAAAACTGAAGGAAGAGATGATCGCCAATAATGTGCCCGTGAAAAACAGAATTTTTGGAAAGGGAGACTATCTGCGCCCCTCTTTTTTCGAGCTGTTCGAATGCGAAAATGTTTTGATAAAGAATGTGACCATAATCAATGCGCCTTGTTGGGTCATTCATCCCTTTCGATCCCAAAATGTGATAATCGATGGGGTAAAAGTGGATAGCCACGGACCCAACAACGACGGCTGCGATCCAGAGTATTCAAAAAATGTAATTATCAAGAACTGTACATTCAACACCGGCGACGACTGTATTGCCATTAAATCGGGGAGAAACGAAGATGGTCGTAGGGTCGGGATCAAGAGCGAGAACATTGTAGTTCAGAATTGCAAGATGATCGATGGCCACGGCGGCGTGGTCATAGGCAGCGAAATTTCAGCAGGGGTCCAAAATGTATTTGTTGAAGATTGTGAAATGGACAGTCCAAACCTGGATAGGGCCATTAGAATCAAAAGCAATACTAAAAGGGGGGGCATTGTCGAGAATATTTTTGTAAGGAATTTAAAGGTGGGCCAGGTCAAGGAAGCAGTATTGAAGATCAATCTTTTTTACGGAATCTATGGCGAACAAACCGGTAAGTTTATTCCTGAAGTCAGAAATATACTATTGGAAAATGTACAGGTAAAAGATGGCGGGGCATACGCCGTATTGATTAAAGGGCATCGAGAAAGACCTGTAGAAAATATAGTATTGAAGGATGTGAATATAGGGCATGTCACATCACCATATGAAATAAGCGGTGCCACAGGGATAAGATTCATAAACACTCATATAAATGACAGTCTATATAACGTAAACATCGAATCTGAAAGGCGATAATTAAAGAATATGGCCTTTATTGAAGAGATGGCGACAATAATTTTTTAGGAATGCGATTGAAAACGAATATTGCACTTTTGTACTGCTCCATAGCACTTTTATCCTGTGAGGTGGCCGAAAAGAAAAGTGAAGATGATACGATTGCGCCGGCCTTTCCTACCGCAGAAGGGTTTGGGATGTATACAAAAGGTGGGCGGGGTGGCGAGGTTTTTATAGTGACCAACCTTGACGATTATGCGGCAGATGAAGAAATTATTGATGGCAGTTTGCGCCAAGCGGTTGAATCAGAAGGTTCCCGTACTGTCGTTTTTGAGGTCGGAGGAACGATTGCACTCAAGAGGGATTTAAAAATCATGAATCCCTTCATTACCATAGCCGGGCAGACTGCTGTGGGTGATGGCATATGCCTGAAAGATTATCCCCTTGTCGTGGAGGCCGATGAGGTCATCATTCGTTATCTACGGACCAGGGTCGGTGAAGCGGCCCGGGGTGAGGTAGATGCATTGGGTGTCAACCGGAACAGGAATTTGATTATTGACCATGTCTCCGCTAGTTGGAGCACCGATGAAAACCTATCTTCCTATAGTGAGTTGGCAACCATTCAATGGAGTATTATCTCAGAAGGGCTGATGCATTCTTACCACCCCAAGGGCCCACATAGCATGGGCTCTATAATAGATGCCAAATTTGGAGGTGTTTCATTGCACCACAACCTCTATGCCCACAACAATGCCAGAAATCCGCTGGTCCAGAATAAAGGTGAAGCACCGGGAGCCATCATCGAAATTGAGAAGAACGTCATTTATAATTGGGGAGAGAAGCCAAGCTATACCTCCTCACCAGGACGGGCGCGTATCAATCTCCGGAACAATTATTACAAACCAGGCCCTTCGACACAGCATAAATTGAGAAATTTCGCCTTTGAAAATTATAACCGATACACAAATTTGTACGTACAAGACAATTTTCACACTGAAAATAGGGGGGCCAGCCTTGATAATTTTTTATTGGTCTCAAATAGAGACAGTGTACAACATGATTTTTCTCCAAAAGACGAACCCTATGTAATGTTCCCCTATACCGCCGAAGAGCCCGAAACCGTTTATGGTTCGGTTCTCAAATCTGCGGGAGCCAACAGGCCCAGACGAGATGGTATTGATACACGTATCATATCCGAGGTACGCACTGGAACCGGTAGAATAATCAATTCGCCCCAAGAAGTTATGGGTTATCCCACATACGTCGGAGGTAATGCGCCCCTTGACACCGATCGAGACGGTATGCCCGATGCCTTTGAGACCCAACACCAACTCTCACCGCAGAACTATGATGACCACAGGCTCGATGCAGATGCTGACGGTTATACCAATCTGGAGGAATATTTGAACGGAACCGATCCGAACAGACTTGACCTCCCCCATTTTAGCCATGATGCCTTTTTGGAGGTTCTTGAACGATTGGATTCCACCAATCTAGAAGACCAAAAGCTTGTGGAGGCACAACTGGAAGAGGAACAAAGGGCATTTGCCAACCGGGCCATTCCCGATTATTCGGTCAAATTGGTTCCGATACTTGGGGACAGCATTCTAGAATTACAAATAGGCGACCAATCCCCCGTCCAATTCAATAAAATTCCAGCGGGCACCTTTATGATGGGGTCCCCCACCGATGAACCTGGTCGTGAAGATTGGGAACAGCTACACCAAGTGACCATTAGCAAATCTTTTTATATGGCTACTGTCGAGGCATCCAATGCCTTTATTGAACAGGTGACCGGAGAAGAATACCCTCCTGACAACACCCTACCTGCCTACATCTCTTGGTATGATGCCCAATGGGTATGCGATATCCTGAGCAAGAAAACGGGAAGGACATTTCGCCTGCCTACCGAGGCCGAGTGGGAGTATGCTTGTCGGGCAGGCACCACAACAGCTTATTTTACGGGCGAGTCGATTGATTTGGAATATGCCAATCACAATATCGGCCCAGATCATGAAAAGACCCTGCGGCCAGTAAGCCAGGGAAAATCAAATCCTTGGGGATTGAAGAACATGCCGGGCAACCAGTTTGAATGGTGCAGTGACTGGAAGGGGGAATACCCGGAGGGGCCGGTAACAGACCCGAGAGGCGGAATAAAGGAAGGTAGTGCAGGCTTTGATGGGCTGTACCGCAAAATTATGCGCGGTGGAAATTATGGGAGTTCGAAGGAATACATCCGTTCTGCCTATCGGTACGATTACACCCGGGATGTCCGTTACGGATTCAGACTGGTCATGGATTTTGATGGAGACAATTAGAATCAGGCTTATCCTATCTTAGGATTATAGTTTCTACACCCAACAATCCCTTGTCCAAATAGTTTGGATCTTGGAATGCTGTTATGGGAAAACCCACCTTAACAAGACTATTTAGTTATTTGTGTAAGCCAAAGATTACTAAATATTCAAGAAAGCGATTGAAGGGGTAGATTTTAATGCAATCGATTGCATAATTTATTGACTTTAATTATTTTTAATCAAATTGTTAAGGAAATACTAATTTTGGTTGTGCTTTTTTGTGAATTGTCGATCAAAACATCGCAGATAAGATAACGGACCTAACTATGAATTACGATTGTAACATAAAATCCATTTTTCTAAAAAACTACGAGAAGTGGTGTATGTTGGCCCTGGGGTACCTTAAAAATAGGGCAGAGGCCGAAGATGTGGTCCAAGAAGTTTGGCTGAAGATTTTGTACGACGATAAAATCGAAAGCATAGAAAACCTTGAAAGCTATGTATTCACAGCAGTTAAAAACACCAGTATAAAAAAGTATAAATCAAAGAACAAGCTTGAGCCAATTTCTACAGTGCAAGAGCGATTGAA
Source organism: Allomuricauda sp. (assembly GCA_028284725.1). Taxonomy (GTDB): domain Bacteria; phylum Bacteroidota; class Bacteroidia; order Flavobacteriales; family Flavobacteriaceae; genus Flagellimonas. Next base: position 5,690 of record JANQRD010000110.1, read on the forward strand.
AAGTAAGAGCCCCTCGTTTGAGACTCAGGTATTACGGATGGAAATCTCCGATGAGGTTAGGCAGGCTGTGGAAAAACTACCAAATCAATGCCGGCAGGTGTTTGGTCTATGTGCTGAAGACGGTTTGAAATATAAAGAGGCTGCCGAGAATTTGGGCATATCCAGAAACACGGTAAAGTCGCACATGAAAAATGCATATAAAATACTTCGCATGCATCTGTCAGATGTCTATTTTATGATACTTCTTTTTTCAGAATTTATTATTTCCCTGTAGTTTTTTTCAATTTTTCTCATTTTCGACCCACCCTATTTATCATTTATGGGGTCATAGTAATACAGACCCTAAAACAATGAAGGAATACCCGCCTATATTTCCGCTGATCAAGAAAAACTTTTTAGGAACCCTCTCTTCAGAAGAGCAAAGGTTTCTTGACAACTGGATAGGCAAGTCCAACGAGAATGAGGAAATCTTCCATCGCCTTATGGCACTGTTTCAAGAGCAAGGAGATGTAGTTGATTTTGAAACCTTCGATGCAGAATTGGCTTGGAAGAAACTACAACGAAGCGTGGTCTTGGAAAGAAAAAGACGTGCGAACCGAGCGTTGTTGCAAAAAACGTTGAAAATCGCTGCGGTATTCATAGGAATGGCCTTGGTTGGCACCATAATATGGGTGCAGTATGACAACCGTACCTTGAGTAATCAAGTAATCGACCAAAACAGTATTGTACTACAGCTTGGCAATGGTACTTCAAAAATTATCAAAGCCGGTGAGCAAAGGACCTTGGTTGATGAAAACGGTGTTACCCTAGGTGTTCAGAATGGGAACCGAATAATCTATGATACAACCCCAAAGTCCAAAAAAACTTTAGAACTGAACACACTGATTGTGCCATACGGTGAGAAAATGGAACTGCAGCTTTCAGACGGTACGGTAGTGTACCTTAACTCAGGAACATCCATTACTTATCCAGTGGGGTTTCTAGAAAACTCACCGCGGGAAGTATCCGTTATTGGTGAGGCATTTTTTGATGTGGCCCATGATAAAAGCCGTCCCTTCAAAGTAGACCTTTCAAAAATTAGTATTGAGGTTTTGGGAACTAAATTTAATGTTGCCGCCTACCCTGAGGATAAGGTTATTAACACGGTTTTGGTCGAAGGCAGCGTAAAACTTAAAGAGTCGGGATCAAGGGATGGAAAGGTGGACAACATCATCATGGAACCAAACCAGTTGGCAGCCTGGAATAGTGAAACATCCGAGACTGAAATTCTTAAAGTAGATACCGATATCTACACAAGTTGGATCAATGGACGTCTGGTACTAAAGAACCTTCCTTTTTCAGCTATATTAAAGAAGTTGGAGAGACATTACGATGTTAAAATCCAAAGTAACTATGTCGATTTGAATCGACAAAGTTTTACGGCTTCTTTTGATGTGGAGTCCATCGGCGAAGTATTGAATTCATTTAACGAGGACACTCCATTTATCTATGAGATTAAAGGGAGATCCATAACGATTAATCAACCTCCAATTAAAAACAGCTATTATATGGAAAAACAATGAGCAACAAAACGAATCGGGAAATGCGGCAACATTTCCCGATGAAAAAAAACTAACTAATAAATAGTCAATTCTAACACTTAAAAATATGAAAAAAAACGGCAGTCGCATAGCCCTTTTCAGGGAGATGCCATTAAATGTAAGATTGGTAATGAAACTGACCATGATATGTCTTTTCGTTTCTATGCTATATGTGAAGGCAAATGTCTACTCGCAGAAAATGAAGGTTTCACTGGATTACAATAACGTTGAACTTAGGGAAATCTTTGAGGCAATAGAATCCTCCACTGAATTCAAGTTTCTTTACAATAGCAGAAAAATTGATGCTTCCAGACGAGTCTCCATACATGTAGAACAAATACCACTGGCGGAGGCACTCTCAAATTTATTTGAAGGGGCAGGCATAGCCTACGTTTTGAGAAAAAAACAAATCATTTTGAAGCCTTATTCTTCAAAAGAAATACAATCCAAGACCACCAAGAACATTTCACCGAACGAGATAGCCTTGCTACAACAATCTGTTTCTGGAACTGTTACAGACGCTGGTGGCAATCCACTACCCGGCGCCACTGTTTTGGAAAAGGGCACTACCAATGGAACGCAAACTGATTTTGATGGCAACTACAACATAACAGTTTCATCTCAGAATACAGTACTTGTATTCAGTTATATCGGATATCAGGAGGTCGAGCGTACGGTGGGCCAAGCAAACTCCATTGACATTACCCTTCAAGAAAGTACAGCAACATTGGATGAGGTGGTCATTGTAGGATATGGAAGTGTGAAGAAAAGCGATCTTACCGGTTCGGTGGCCCAAGTCTCAGGGGAGGCTTTACAAGAATTTCCCATTGTTTCAGTAGATCAGGGTCTTCAGGGAAGAGCACCTGGTATTCAGGTCACACAGAGTTCTTCAGCTCCTGGAGGGGGCATCAGTGTCAGAATACGTGGCGGAAGTTCATTCAGTAGCGGTAGTGAACCTCTTTATGTAATCGATGGTTTCCCTGTGTATAGTGACAATGGACTGGCCGATCCTTCAGGGGCCAGGGCCAGCGAAAATGCGGTAGGTGATAGGGCAAGCGGATATACATCGGCCAATGCACTCGCATCGCTGAATCCAGGGGACATTGAATCCATCAATATCCTTAAGGATGCCTCTGCTACAGCCATCTATGGTTCCAGGGGGGCCAATGGCGTGGTCATTATTACAACAAAGCGTGGCAAATCCGGAAAGTCCCGAATCAACTTTGAGTCTTATTATGGGATTCAGACCGTGGCTAGGACCTATGATGTTTTAAATGCTCAAGAATTTGTGAGTTTCGCGAATGATTGGGCATCTAGAAGGGGAGAAGAATCCATTTTTACAGAATCTCCGGCGTCCTTTGGGCAGGGAACCGATTGGCAGAATGAAGTTTATCAGAATGCGGCCATTGAGAACTATCAAGTTTCTGCCCAGGGGGGCACCGACAAAATCAGGTATGCACTTTCTACCAACTATTTTAATCAAGAAGGAATTATAAAAGAATCAGGGTTCAGGCGGTATTCTCTTAGGGTCAATTTAGACAGTAATATTAGCGACAAGTTATCTGTTGGAAATAATCTGACGATTTCAAGGACCATCAACGATAGGGTGCTCACAGAAGGCGATATTGCAGGAAGAACGACTGCTGGTGTCACCTATCTCTCTGTCTTCACAGACCCGACCTTACCTATAAGAGACGAAAACGGTAACTTCACGAACAACGAGTTTAATTCTCAATTAAGATCTAGAAGATTTCGTGACAACCCGGTTGAATTGACACAGGGCATACACGATAGGACATTGGGCATTCGACTCTTAGGAAACATATTTGCGGACTATAAATTTACTGATGACCTTTCCTTTAGGGTAAGCTTTGGGGGTGATTTTGACGAACGTACTAGAGATGTTTACTACGACCGATTTGTTGAGATTGCTACACCTGTCAACGGTCTGGCCTCTATCGCCAGTGTCAGAAGGGAATCTTTTTTGAATGAGAACGTACTGACCTTTTCAAAAAATTTTTATGACAAGCACAACTTCCAGGCAGTGGCTGGTTTTACGTGGCAGCAAGAAACCTTCAGGAACACAAGTCAAACGGCTACAGGATTTATTAATGATATTCTTAAGACTGATGCCATAGGAAACGCCGAGGTTTTGCAAAGTCAATTTTCATCCAAAACAAGGTGGAACTTACTGTCTGGGCTGGGCCGTATAAACTATGAATACAATAACAAATACTTGGCAACAATTAGCTTTAGGGCCGATGGCTCTTCAAAGTTCTCCGAGGACAATAAATGGGGATTTTTTCCCTCTGCCGCATTGGCCTGGAGAGTTTCAGAAGAACCCTTTTTGAGAGAAAGTTCAGTAATAAGCAACTTGAAATTAAGAGGTAGCTACGGAGAAATTGGAAATCAGGAAATTGGGGTAAACCAATCCCAGCTTACATTGGGTAACCAACAGTATCTTTTTGATAATACCATAAACAATGGTGTTTTCCCAACTGGGCCATCCAATGACGAGTTAAGATGGGAAACCACACGTCAACTGGATTTGGGCATTGATTTCGGATTTTTCAACGGTGCCCTTCGCGGCAGTGTGGATTATTATCGCAAAACCACTAAAGACTTGCTTTTAAACGTTGAACTTCCTGCCAATTCAGGGTTTTCAAGCGCGTTGATAAATGCAGGAGAAATTGAGAACAAAGGTTTCGAATTCAATATCGATGCTACCCCTTTCAACGGCGAATTTGTTTGGAGCACCAATTTCAACTATAGTGCCAACCGAAGTGAGGTGATTGATTTGGGACCTTTAGATGAATTGTTTGCGCCCGCCGCGTCCTTAGGCTTTAGTCCCTCTCGCCCAAGCTCCATAATAAGAGCAGGTGAACCTTTGGGTGCTTTTTATGGATGGACCACTAATGGCGGTATTATAGCGGATGCATCTGAGGTTGATGCCAACGCCATTGCATTGGGCCTTCAACCTGGTGACGTTAATATAAGGGATGTCGATGGTGATGGCGATTTGGACAATGATGACAGAACTGTCATCGGCGACCCTAATCCGGATTTCATCTTTGGTTGGACCAATAACTTTTCGTACAAAAATTTTGATTTAAGCCTTTTTATTCAGGGTGTTATAGGCAATGATATATATCACATAACCAGGTCTGAAATTCAGAGGACCGATGCATTAAGGGGAAATAAGCTGAGAACGGTACTTACTGATGTTTGGTCACCAGAAAATCCGAACGGTAGGCTACCTAGATGGGATGGTGCGAGGATAGCAAATCCATTTCAGGTTTTAGGAAGCGATTATTGGAATATTGAAGATGGTTCCTTTATTCGACTTAAGAACATTTCTTTAGGATATAACATTCCCGTGGACAAAATGGCCAAATCCCCGTTTACAAGGGCGAGGGTTTATGTAAGTGCGCAGAATGTGTTTACAATAACGGATTATTCAGGCCTGAATCCTGATGTTAATACTCAGGGGCAATCATCGGTTAACTTGGGGTATGATGTGGGTACCTATCCCCTGGCCAGGGTCATCAACTTAGGATTTAATGTAGAATTTTAAATATAGAGAACCATGAAAATTAGAATATACAGTCTTATTTTTTTTATTTTACTGTGCACGGCGTGTGGTGGCTTGGATGAGGAAACTTTTTCGAACTTATCAGATGCAAATTTCTATAACACAGAAGAGGATGCGATAGCTGCGGTCAATGCTGTTTATATACCATTGACTGGTTTGCCAGGGTCATTAATCAGGGCTACGGAATTGCCAACTGAGATAGCAACTACGCGATTGCCTGACGCGCCGCCTGGAAGCTTGGATAGTCACCGTACATCGGATATCGTTTTGGTAGATGCAATAAACTCGGTTTGGCAAATCTGCTTTACTGGAATTTTTCGCGCCAATGTGGTCTTAAACCGGGTACCCGATATCGAAATGGAAGAGTTAACCAGAAATCGCATCTTGGGCGAGGCACGATTTCTCCGTGCATTGTATTATTCATATTTGGTACGTATGTTTAGTGATGTGCCGTTGGTTGAAGAGGAAATCACAAATTTTAGCTCAGCTGATGATATAGCAGCACTACAAGTACCTAGAGACCCTTCTGAAGCGATTTATGATTTGATTTTTGAGGATCTTTCATTCGCAGAAGTCAATCTTTTAAACAAGTCCGAAACGGAGCTTGGAAGAGCTTCCTCTGAGTCTGCCACTGCCCTTTTGGCAAAAATCAGGTTGGATCGTAAAGAATATGCTTTGGCTGCTGGAAAAGCTCTAGAAGTAATTGATTCTGGTGCATATTCTTTGGTAGAAAACTACGCTGATTTATGGAATTCCTCTGGCAACACAGAAGAGGGAATATTTGAAATTCAATACGGGAATTTTCCCAACTTCCCAAATCCCGCAACTTTCGACACTGCGCCTTCGTCAGTCCAAGGAGCCATAGCTGGAACAGGAAACAGTGCGGTAGTTTCAGAATACCAATTCTTTTTGTCTTTCTCTGATGGGGATTTAAGGGCAGAACCCACTTTTCTTCTTGAAGCGGGGGGAACACCATTTGTAGATTTTGAAGTTCCGACGCCACACTTCAAGAAATTCCTGACTTTGGATGAAATACCGGGAAAGAACTTTCCCATTATAAGATATGCTGATATTCTTTTGGTGGCAGCAGAAGCCTTGAACGAAACACAAGGGCCTGACAATGCTTATGAATATGTAAATCAAGTTCGGTCAAGGGCGGGACTATCGACCTTGGCAGGGCTTACCCAAGAGCAGTTCGCTGACAGTGTCTTTGTCGAGCGTAGAAAAGAGCTTTGTGCAGAAGGGCATGGATGGTTTGATTCTGTACGGTTCGGAAATCTGGCAGAAACGGTTCAGGCATCGTCCGACTTTAATGAACAGTTTTTGATAGATAACCCCGATACACCGCTATGGTTGGAACCCAGAGGAGTCGTTCCCAGTGACCCATTGAGTACCATTTTCCCTGTACCTAATTTTCAGATTGTTACAAACCCTAGCCTGTTGCCACAAAACGACGGTTATTAAATCTATAACCCTAACGGAGAAAAACCGGTAAGGAATATAACGTTATTATTTCTTGCCGGTAGCTCTAAGGAGCTTTAAGACCGGGCGGGGCATATCAAATATTCATAGTGTTGAGAAATTGTATTTACAATCCATGTACGCAAAACGCTCTTCCAAGAAAGAGCATGACAAGGATTTTCTTTGAGGAAAGCCTCTCCAGATCCGACGATTTCACAAGGATTGTAAGATTATCAGAAAAATAAATTTAAATTATTACAGTTTTATGCCAGCTCCACTTCGACAGTTAAGCTGTTTTACCTGGGTATCCATCCTGGTTTTTTTTACCGCACGCTGTCAAACCGAACATAATGATGAAAAACATTATTCGGTCGATGACTTCTCTATTCCGTTGGAGCAATTACTGCACCCCCAAAATCACCTTTGGGTTACCAGTGGCAGTACAACGGTTAATCCGAAACATAACACAGTCTTTGGGGTCGGCGATTTTTTTGCACCTCCCTTGGGAGTAAGGGATTTTGAATTAAATGTTTCACTAGCGGTCGATGACCATATAATTCGCGATGACGGCAGTCATGGAAAAGGAGACGTCGGCCTTTTATATGCAGGTGGTTCATGGAACCTTGACAATATTACAAGAAGAGGTACCTATAATCATAAGGTTGATGGCCGACATATTTCCATCGGTGTAGAATCCAAGCTTGTGCCCATGGTCTTACGAAATGGATTTGTTGAACAAATCGTGATAACGAACAGGTCAAATGAAAATATCGAAATACAGGTCTTGCCACAGGTCAATGCTGGAGCTCCTGCCTTTAAAGACTTGGGCAGTTGGACATTTAGCAGGAGAATGCAAGGAACGAAGGCCAAGAAAATCGATGAAAACGAATGGGGCAATGACCAGGCCAAAATTCGTTTATCGTATAGCCGTTTAGAGCTCGACTTGGCTCCTGGCGGTACTGATACCCTGCACATAGCCGTAAACCTTGCAAAGGCAAACGGTAATTACTCCCAACCAGACGAATTTCCGAAAGTACTCAATCAAACCAAGACTGCATGGCAGCAACGGGTAGCTCGATATACTGCGGCTCTCCCAAGGTTAGAGTCAAATATTCCAGGCCTTGAGGATTATTATCTGCGCTCCATTGCCAGTGGATTGGTCTGTATATGGGAAAATCCTCGTTTTATCCATTCTCCATTTATTGCCACCCTAGGGATTGACGGAGGCGGTATTTGCACCTATGCATGGGATACGGGCGGGTATGTGCCACAAATATTGACCCTTATGTTGGGCGAGGATGTAAAGAAGATTTTAAATGCCTTCGACCAAATCGACCTGACACAGGATTATGCGTACACCCCGGATGGATCAGGCACAGGCCCCAATTACGCATACAGCCCCTGGTCTTATATCAGTCTACAGTGGGCCATAGCGAGGCATTTAGGGCTGAATCTTAAATCATTCGATAGAGCCGTGGAATTATTGGAGTATACGGAAAAATTTTATCCCAATAAAGAAGCTCTTTTAGATTATGGCACCCAGCACAACCTGCTGGAAATGAGAGGAAAAGGTTGGGAACACATAGTTGCCAGCCCCAATGCCGAACGGGCATGGTGTTATGAGCGGCTTGCTGATATGGGAGAAAACCTAGGCCATGATAAAGGTGAAATAGAAAAATGGAGAAGCCAAGCAAAAAAAATAAGAGAAGCAGTAGTCACTGAGCTATGGGATGAGAAGAAGAAATGGTTCAAGGCCCTTTATCCTGATAATCAGGTAGAATATGTTTACTCCATTCAGGTATATGATGCCTACAGGGCCCAAGAGTTTATCCCTGAAATTGAGAAAGAGCTCCTATCACATCTCAGAGAGGGGGCCTTTCTGGGCAAATATGGTGTATCCAGCGTTTCGGCGCAGGACCAGGTTCATTATGAATTAAATGATTTTGATTGGTCCGGAGGTGGGGCTTACACCGGGGAGGGACCGCAGTTGGCACTTATACTTTATGAACGTAATCAACCACAGTTAGCTTGGGATGTTCTAAATAGACATTTTTGGATGGGGGAACATCTAGCCTACTATCCTCAAGAGCATGATGCTCATAAGCCGTCGATCCCAGATCATAAAAGGGCCAACGAAATAGCCGGATTAGCTGCAGCTGAAGCCATTATCTATGGTATGGCCGGCTTTGCTCCCCAGATTGACGGTACGGTGCTTTGCCACCCACATCCTCCAGAAGCCGGA
>JANQRD010000239.1 GCA_028284725.1 Allomuricauda sp.
TCCAAAACGCTTCGCATGGCCTTCGCCTTCAACAAGCATTCCTGGTATTCTTTTTCGGGATCTGATTTTGATGTAATGGCGCTTCCCACAGAAAACGACACATATTTTTGGGAAGCATTGTACAAAATACTTCTTATGACCACGTTGAAGTCGAAGTTTCCATTGGGGTCAAAATAACCAACCGTGCCACTATACAAACCGCGCTTGGTCTCCTCCAAAGCCTCGATGATCTTCATCGCGGAAACTTTAGGTGCCCCGGTCATGCTTCCCATGGGAAAGGTTTCCTTGATCAGTTCCACAGGATTTTTACCTTCTTCTACTCGACAAACCGCAGTCGAGATCATTTGGTGCACTTGTTTAAAAGCATAAACTTTGCAAAGTTCGGTTACATTGACACTTCCCTTTAGTGCACTTTTGGACAAATCGTTGCGCACCAAATCCGTGATCATAATGTTTTCCGCCCGTTCCTTTTCGTCATTTTCGAGATTTGTTCTGAACCTTTCGTCTTCCTCCGGGGTACTTCCCCTTTGTGCTGTTCCTTTAATGGGTTGCGAGATTACGGTCTGTCCTTCTTTTTTTAAATAGCGCTCCGGTGAGGCACATAATAGGTACCTGTCGTTAATTTTTAAGAATGAAGCAAATGGAGGTTTGGAAATGGCATTCAGATTTTTGTAGGTGCTCCACGCATCTATTTCGGTGTCCTCTGCATAAAATTCCTGACAAAAATTGGCCTCATAAATATCACCTCGATGAATATGTTCCAAAAATCGATTTGCTTTGGCGAAATAAGCATCTTTATGAATGCGCAATTTGATATGTACGGATTGTGCTGCATGGGTTTCCTCATCTTGTACAAAACCCTTTTTTTGAATTTCTAGAAAATCAGTTTCCATTTCATCCTCAAATTCTTCCAAGTACAGAAAATTGAGTTTACTTCCTTTGAGGGTAATCAATTTCTCAGGCCGGAAAAAGAAAATTTCCGGGAATCCGAGCCCATCAAAATTGTCGGAAGTAAGTTGTTCCAAACTGTTCTTAATGTCATACGAAAAGTATCCAAATAACCAATCTTCCGCTTTATCGGTAAAATTTACTAGTTCATCGATGCTTTTGAAGTGGTTTTTGGACTTATCGGTCTGTCCAGAAATTGCCAGAACCGCATCGTACGAACTGTACTGATCATGGTGTTCGTTACTATCAAGCCACACCACATACTCGAAGGATTTTGACCACTCGAACAGTGCATCCTTAATTTCTAGTGTGTCATGTAATGGGAAAGAACGATCCTTGCGCAACAGGTTTTACTTAAGTGTTTCCAAAAAGGTATCCAAAGCTTTTTGATGTTGCGCCCTTAGTGCTTCATCGGTGATTCCGTCAGAACCAAAGTTTTCTCCAAATGACGGTAAGGAAAACGTCGCCACGATTTCAGCACCAAATCTCGGGAGCATATTTTCGACAACGGTCAAAGCGCCCATCCCCCCTCGCTTGCCACCGGAGGTGGACATCAGCAAAACTTTGGTATCCAGCAAAAATTTGCGCTCCAATCGTGAAAGCCAATCCACGACATTTTTGAAATAGGCAGAGGGATTGCCATTGTGCTCATTTACCGATAGCATAAGTGCATCCGCTTTTTGGATATCGTTTTTCAATTCAATCAAAGAGTTGGAATACCCCTTTTGCTTTTCATCATCCGCACTATACATGGGAAAAGGATATCGGGTCATATCCAACAGTTGTATTTCGTGACCATTCACCATTGCAGAAGTATATCTTACCAATTTATAATTGATGGAAGTTGAAGAGTTGCTCCCTGCGAATGCTAAAATTGCAGCCATAGCGTTATTTCTTTGATTGTTTCGCTAAAATACCCCAATTGGGCATTACATGCGAGTATTTTGTCTAATTTTGACACGCCAAACATCCAAACTTGCTGTCAAACAAGTATATAGGGTAATTGTTTGCCAATGAAGGTCACGACCAACAGATTATTCTTTATCGACGCCATGCGTGCCTGGGCCATTCTGATGATGCTCCAAGGACATTTTATTGATGGGCTTTTGGATCCCGTTTTCCGGGACAGGGAAAATATGGTGTTCAATGTTTGGTTGTACTTTAGAGGAATTACCGCTCCTGTCTTCTTTACGGTCTCAGGTTTTATTTTCACTTATTTGCTGATTCGGGTACCACAAAAGGGTCTTGAAAATCCAAGGGTGAAAAAAGGGATTCGTCGCGGATTACAGCTGTTGTTGATCGGTTACCTGCTACGGATGAATATCTTCGGGCTGTTCAGTGGGCATATTTACAACTCTTTTTATTTAGTGGACGTATTGCACTGCATAGGGCTTTCCATTTTGGCAATTATTGGGGTTTATCTTTTTTCGGTAAACAGGAATAAATACCTCTTCCCCGGTATTCTTTTGAGTGTGACGATACTACTCTTTTTATTCGAGCCGGTATACAAACAATGGTCATTTGCTTTTTTACCGGATGCCCTTGCCAATTACTTTACCAAGGCCAATGGATCCGTGTTCACCATTATCCCGTGGCTGGGCTATGCAACTATCGGTGGATTTATTTCGATTTTGTTCACCCGTTTTAAGGATTTGAAATATCTGTATCCCATGGCCATTTCCATTGCAGCTGCGGTTGGGCTTTCTTTGATATTTTACTCTTCGAGTGGTTTTGTTTCACTTTATGAAACAACAGGAATTGGATTGTTCAAATTGATTGAGCGGAACAATTATCTCTTTATCCGTTTGGGCGATGTGTTTGTAGTCTTCGCCATCTTTATGCTACTGCGCAAACTCATGAGCAATAGCACCATCCTGAAAGTCGGTGCCAGTACTTTGTCCATTTATGTCATCCATTTTATTGTGTTGTACGGCAGCTTTACAGGTTTGGGACTGTACCGCTTTTTCCACCATGAGCTAGACCCACAACTGATTATTCCAGGCGCAGTTGCCTTCATGTTTGTTTGTACCCTTTTGGCCTTGCGATACAACAGCCGTGAAGTTGAAATCAAAGCGCAACTTTCTTCCGGCTTGACCTTTGTAAAAACCCAAGCCATTGAACTCAAAAAAACCTCCACTCCCATTTTAAGGGAACTTGTGATTCGTGCTCGAATTTTCTTAAGACGTGTTTTAAGAACGGTAAGAAGCTAGTTGGGAATCCCGACGATATCTTCCACTGTCTATTCGGAACAAAATACTAAACATGGATTGGCCTATTGTCCGTGGCGGCCAGAGCAGCTTCCTTTACTGCCTCTGCATATGTTGGGTGTGCATGGCTCATACGTGACATGTCCTCGGCAGATGCCCTAAATTCCATGGCCGTCACCCCTTCCGTGATCAAATCGGCACAACGGGCACCGATCATGTGAACTCCTAGAACTTCATCTGTCTCCTTATCGGCCAATATTTTTACGAATCCGTCGATATCCATGCTGGCTCTGGCCCTTCCCAGTGCACGCATGGGAAATTGACCCACCTTATAGGCCACACCGGCCTCTTTAAGTTCTTCTTCCGTTTTACCAACAGCGGCTACCTCAGGCCATGTGTATACCACTCCAGGAATCAGGTTGTAATCGATATGCGGTTTCTGTCCGGCCAATAGCTCAGCGACCATGGTACCTTCCTCCTCAGCTTTATGGGCCAACATGGCGCCTCGTACCACATCACCAATGGCATAAATGTTGGGAACATTGGTCTGCAAGTGCTCATTCACCTCTACCCTGCCCTTGTCATCCAATTTTACACCTGCAGCTTCGGCATTCAAACCATCGGTGTAGGGTCTTCTACCAACTGAAACCAAACAATAGTCTCCAGTAAAGGTTACCTCCTCTCCTTTTTTGTCATCCGCCTTGATGATAACCTCATCCCCTTTACGTTCAACGGACTTCACTTTATGGGATAGATTGAACTTCACCTTTTGTTTTTTCATCACCTTCATGAGTTCCTTTGATAAAGCTCCATCCATTCCCGGAATGATACGATCCATGAATTCAACCACAGTGACTTCCGCGCCTAGGCGCTTATAGACCTGACCGAGTTCCAACCCAATGACACCCCCTCCGATGACAATCATATGTTTTGGCACCTCTTTGAGTTTCAAGGCCTCGGTTGAAGTAATGATCCGCTCCTTGTCCAAAGTGATAAAAGGAAGCGTCGCGGGCTTTGAACCAGTTGCAATAATGATGTTTTTGGCTTCAATGGTCTCGGTTTTCCCGTCAGCCTTTGCAATATCGATATGAGTGGCATCCTTAAAACTGCCCAATCCTTCATATACATCGATGTTGTTCTTGTCCATTAAGAACTGGACTCCCTTGGTGGTCTGATCTACAACAGCTTGTTTTCTGCCGATCATCTGCTCCAAATTCACCTTTACCTCACCGGGGATATCGATACCATGCTCCTCAAAATGTTTGATGGCATCCTCGTAATGATGTGAAGAATCCAAAAGTGCTTTGGAAGGAATACAGCCCACATTAAGGCATGTGCCTCCCAAGGTGCTGTACTTTTCAATAATTGCAGTTTTCATTCCCAATTGGGCACAACGGATCGCCGCTACATAGCCTCCAGGTCCAGAGCCAATAACGGCCACATCATATTGATTCATATCTATTTGTTAGAGCTAATATTTAGTTCGAAAATCGATACAAAAATAACAATGTTTGGCCGAACTAGCCCTAGAGTTCTGTGGATTTGAAATCAATGCAGCACTGTTTTTAAATGAACATTAACATATTCCCAATCAGTAATGGAATTCTAGTTAAATTTGAGTTATGCGCACAACACGTTTAAGCAGGGAAGTGGAGATTTTTGTGGCCGGGGTCGGCGCTGCACAGAGCTTGTTAATGGCGGCGTACAGCTTTTACGAACGAAAAAAGGATTTCAGAAACACATTGCTGTTTATATTCTTTTTGGCCATAACCCTGCGCTTGGCCAAATCCATTTTATGGGTTTATCTTGAGACTACCCCCGTTTGGTTGATCAATATCGGTTTTATAGCCCATGCCATATCTGGCCCAGCTTTGTTTCTGTACGTTTTGCATTTTCTTTTCCCAAGGAAGTGGGTTTCTTGGCATCTGCTGCACTTTTTACCAGGTCTAGGCTTGCTTTTCTTTGTGCAGTCGCTTTCGTTGGATGGTTTCTGGCATGTGGGAGGATATAGTGTGCTACTATTTCATCAGATGGGCTACAGTTTAGGCACACTTGTCGTAATAGCACTGTGGTTCGTTTTAAAAAGCAAAAGGTGTCCTTTGGGCAATCCTTCGCTAATTTGGATCATATCACTCATTCTGGGAACAGCTGTTCTGCAATTCCTCTATTTTTCGAATTACATTTTGGGGATTACCCCCTACTTGTTGGGGCCGATCAGTTACCTCCCGTTCGTGTATTTTCTGGCGTTTTTGCTTTTTAAAAATCCATCGCTTTTGAAGCAGTCAGCTGTCAAAAAACATCAGAACATCCGATTGGAAACGGAAGAGCTTCACGAAATTGCCAAGCAATTGGAGCTGTTGATGCAGCACCAAAAAATGTATTTGGATCCTGATTGCACCTTGACCAAAGTAGCCAAAGTGGCAAAGTTGCCTCCCTATCTCGTTTCCCATGTGGTCAACAATACCTTGCAGAAGAGTTTTTCCGATTTTGTAAACGGATACCGGATCGATGCTATAAAAGAACAGTTGCTGCATCCCGAAAACGGTAACATTAAAATTTCAAGTATTGCCTATGGCTGCGGGTTCAACACACTGTCCTCCTTCAATATCGCTTTTAAAAAGCTGACAGGAACCACACCGTCCAAATTTCAAAAAGATAATTCCTCCCTTTAGTCTTTTATAAATCCGTCAGACCGATTCACCAATCGAAAAGGTCGTTCCATAGGCATTGTCCAATTTAGGGTTGTATCAAATTGGTCACCCCTCCCTTTATGGAACACTTTTTAAAGACCGCCCTGAAAAACTTAAAGAACAAGGAAGCAAAGCTTGTCACCTGTTCGGCTTTCTATTTTTTCTGTTTGTTGTGTTCATATTTCATTCTTAGGCCCCTGCGGGACGAAATGGGCATTGTCAACGGAGCCGTCAACATGCAATGGTTATTTACGGGAACCTTTTTCGCCATGCTATCCGTTGTACCCATTTTTGGACTGTTGGTTTCAAAAAACACTACCAAAAGAATACTGGTGTTTTCCTATTCCGCTTTCATTGGAATGATTTTGGTGTTCTACTTCCTCTTCGAGGCAATGGGGCCTACTCGATGGCTGGCCATCTCCTTTTTTATATGGCTTAGTGTTTTTAACCTCTTTGTGGTCTCTCTATTTTGGAGTTTTATGGCCGAAGTGTTTTCTGCAAAAGCATCCAAGCGTTTTTTTGGTATTATTGCATCTGGGGGAAGTCTGGGGGCGCTGGCAGGACCCATCATCGCCAACTACCTGAGTTCCCAATATTCCACAAGTGCTTTGCTTTTAACTGCAGCCATTTTCTTGACCTTGGCGCTGGTGAGCATTTTGGGAATCTTTAAATTGGTTGGGGAGCAAGCTTTTGTCCAAAAGAAACTTGCGGAAGCTACAGTCAATATCAAAAACCTTTTTCAAGGAATAAAGCAGGTGTTTACTTCTCCCTACCTTTTGGGAATCGTGGCCTTTGTCTTATTTTATACCTCCATTTCCACTGTACTTTATTTTGAACAAGCCCACATTGTGGAAACTACTTTCAAAAAGAGTAGCGAACGAATCGGTTACTTTTCCACTATCGATTTTTATGTGAATTCCATCGCGATTATTGGACAATTCTTTCTTACGGGAAAAATCATCCGAAAATTTGGTCTTTCCACAGTATTGGCATCCATACCCTTTATTATGGGGCTGGGACTTTTGGTTTTGGGAACGAATACATCCCTTATAACTGTTGCCATATTGATGGTGATTCATCGGTCTGGAAATTTCATGTTGTTGCGACCGGGCAAGGAAATTTTGTTCACGGTCACCTCTTATGAGGAGAAATACAAGGCCAAGAACTTTATTGATACGGCCATTTACCGTGGAGGTGATGCATTGGTCGGTTGGATCTTTGCTGGATTCACTGCAATAGGCTTGAGCTTGGGAGCCATTGCATTTTTTGCGATTCCCATAGCATTTCTATGGAGTTATACCGGATTCAAGCTGGGAAAAGAACAAATCAAAAAAGAGAATAACGTAACTTTAAAGCAACCAATTTATGAAAACAAGGTACACCCGTAGAGAAGCTTTGAAATTATCCCTAATCGGAGGGATTGGGCTTTCGTTCAGTCCGTATAGTACTATAATGGCACCCGTGAAAAAAATAATAAAGCGCACCATACCCTATTCGGGAAAAACGTTGCCAGTGGTTGGTTTGGGCACCTGGCAGACCTTCGATGTGGGAAACTCATCGGAAAAACGAAAAATACTCAGCCAGGTACTTACCGAAATGCACCGCTTTGGAGGTAGCGTAATAGACTCTTCTCCCATGTACGGCAGCTCGGAACGCGTGGTTGGGGACCTTACCCAAAACCTGGATTTCAAAGATCAACTGTTCTACGCCACAAAAGTTTGGACTTCCGACAGGCAAGCAGGGACTCGGCAAATGGAGGCCTCTATGGCTAAAATGCAACGCAAGCAAATGGATCTTATCCAGATTCATAACCTGGTGGATTGGAAAACCCATGTGAAAACCCTTCGGGAATGGAAAGAGCAGGAAAAAATAAGGTATTGGGGCATCACCCATTATGTGGATTCGGCTCACACTTCGCTGGAAAGAATCATTCAATCGGAGCGACCGGATTTTGTGCAATTCAACTACTCCATTAGATCAAGACATGCTGAAAACTCTTTATTTGCAACAGCCAAAAAGTATGGTACCGCCACGATCATCAACCAACCTTACGAAGGTGGATCACTGTTTCGATTGACCAGGGGCAAAAACTTACCACCATGGGCTGAGGAGCATGATATCAATAGCTGGGGACAGTATTTTTTAAAATTTATCCTCTCAAATGAAGATGTTACCTGCGTTATACCTGGCACTTCAAAGCCCCATCATATGATCGATAATATGGGAGCCGGATTGGGAAAACTACCAGATAAAGCAATTCGGGAAAAAATGGTTTCCCATCTTAGATCACTATGATCAATACTAAATAGGTGCCAAGGGAAACTTTACAGCGCCGTAACAACCCAACCAAAGTCCCAATAGAAGGGACAGGTTCATGCTAGAATCGAACCAAACAGGTCCACTCCACTCACCGCAGAGGACAGCGAATGACATTTTGCCCACAATAAAAAGGGAAATAAGGACATGGGGCCAGAAGTTGTCCCGCACCACAATCAATGCGGCTATAAAGCCGGCCAACACTGCCGAAACAAAGGTGGCCATACCCCCAAATACCAGATCAAGATTGGATGATGTACAAAAACTTAACCCGTCGAATATGATATCCTGGGATAAGGTGGTGTACAGCACTAAACAGAGCCCACCAATGATTGTGGCCGCTCCGGTGAGCAAAACTCTTGTACGCGGATTCATGTGTGAAAAGATGTTTTTTGATTGTTGTTCGTTTTTTGGTCAACGAAAATTTAGGAATATCATTCCTTCATAGGCATCTTTTTAACACCGATTTACGTTAAGCTTTGTTAAATATGTACTGAGGGGCTGCTTTTTACCTCATTGATGGTAAAAGAACTTTGTGTATTTCCTATGTTGCTGATTGCCGTAAGTTTAGCGACCATGAACTCGCGGTACTTTTTCATGTTTTCCACATTCACTTTCAAGATGTAATCGTAATCCCCGCTCACATGAAAGCATTCCGAGACTTCTTCCAACTTGAGGATTTCCCTTTCAAATCGAAGTACGTTTTCCTTGGTGTGCTGCACCAAGCGAACATGGCATAAAACGGTAAAGTCTCGGTGTACCTTTTCTTTATTGATCAAGGCTACATATCCTGTTATGATGCCCAAACGCTCGAGACGACGAATGCGTTCGTATACCGCGGTTTTGGAAAGCTCAAGAAAGTCCGCATACTGTTTCGTGGTTTTTTTGCAGTCTTCCTGCAACAGATTGATCAGTTTTTTGTCCTTGGCGTCCAGTTCCATTCCGATTTATTTTCTAAAAGTCTGCACTTACTGAAACAAATTTAGAATAAAAATCTAAAATAATAAAGATTATAGACTTTTAATCTATAATTATACATTTTTATTGACTTTCAGTCATTAGAATTATAATTTTATTTCAAAACTAATCCCATGGACTATAAAGCATCAGAACACATTCAAGACCTGCAATATTTTGGAGAATTTGGTGGGGTCAACCCCTCTATTTCCGATTCATCTACCTACACTTTTCTCTCTGCAAAAACCATGTTTGATACCTTCGAAGGCAATACCGAGGGATGTTATTTGTACAGTCGCCACTCCTCCCCTTCCAACCTCTATTTGGGAGAGGCCATGGCAGAATTGGAGGGCACGGAATCTGCCAATGTGTATGCGAGTGGCATGGGTGCGATAAGTGCGGTTGTTTTACAATTGTGCAATGCCTGTGATCATATTGTTTGTAGTCGAACTATTTATGGGGGTACTTATGCGTTCATGAAAAATTTTCTAAAAAAGTTCAATATAGCGGTATCATTTGTGGACATTACTGATTTGGAAAAGGTTGAAGAATCCATCACCCCAAAAACAAGGATGATCTATTGTGAAGCCGTGAGCAATCCTCTTTTGGAGGTGGCAGACCTTCCATCGCTTTCGCAATTGGCCAGAACGAAAGAAATTCCTTTGGTAGTTGATAACACATTTTCCCCATTAAGCATAAGTGCTGCAAAACTCGGTGCGGATATAGTGGTACATAGCCTTACGAAATTCATAAACGGTAGCAGTGATTGCGTGGCGGGGGCCGTATGCGCATCAAAGGAATTCTGTTTGAGTCTGAAAGATGTAAATGACGGCTCAGGCATGCTTTTGGGAAGCACATTGGACAGTCTTCGAGCCGCCTCTATCCTAAAAAATATGCGAACACTGCATATCAGAATAAAACAGCATAGTAAAAATGCCCAATACTTGGCAGAACTGTTTGAAAAGGATGGGCTAAAAGTAGTGTACCCCGGATTGGAAAGTCATCCACACCATAATACCATGAAAGCTCAAATGAATCCTGAATATGGCTATGGAGGATTATTGACGTTGGACGTGGGTTCTTTGGAGCAAGCCAATGCTTTGATGGAACTGATGCAAAAAGAAAAATTGGGCTATCTAGCCGTCAGTCTCGGCTTTTACAAAACCTTGTTCAGTGCTCCTGGTACATCAACTTCTTCGGAAATTCCACTGGAAGAACAAGAAAGCCTTGGGTTGTCTGAAGGTTTGATCCGATTTTCCATCGGATTGGACAATGATATCCACAAAACCTATTTGGCCATGAAATCCTGTATAAAACAACTTGGCGTTTTAAATGGAGATGCCGTTTTAGTGTAGTCGCAGGAAAGTTCGGGTTTGGAGATCAGACACCAAAATCGTAATATTACCTGATAACTAAATCAGACTTCATGCCGAAAAAGGAGCCAAAACCCAAGTACCGACAGGATGAGAACATAGTGGAAAATAAGGAATTGAATATCTGGGAAGCCTTGATCCCAGTCTTCGCCCTAGTAGGGATGTTGGCCTACAATGTTTATGTTTTTGGGGATGACGCGTTAAGTGGTTCCAACCAATTTATCTTGTTGCTGGGAGGTGCTGTGGCTGCCATAGTAGGTTTCTTTAATAAAGTATCATACAAACGAATGTTGGCCGAGGTGGCTGAAAATGTCAGATCGACCACTGGGGCTCTTTTGATTCTGTTGATGGTAGGAGCCCTTTCCGGTACGTGGCTCGTTAGTGGTATCATTCCCGCCATGATCTATTACGGATTGCAAATCTTAAATCCCACCATATTCCTGGCGGCTTGTGTAATTATTTGCGCCATAATTTCCATTGCAACAGGAAGTAGTTGGACTACCGCTGCTACAGTTGGGATAGCGTTGATCGGAATCGGAGAAGCTTTGGGTATCTCCTTGGGCATGACCGCAGGAGCCGTTCTTTCAGGAGCTTATTTTGGAGATAAAATGTCACCATTGAGTGATACGACGAATTTGGCACCCGCAATGGCCGGAGGGGAACTGTTTTCACACATCCGGTATATGGCCTGGACTACCATCCCGACCATTTCAGTAACTTTTTTGGTTTTTATCATCATTGGATTTACAATTGAAACTTCAGGTGTTGCAGATACGGATGCAATCTTGAGCACAATAGATTCAGCTTTCAACATCAATGGATGGTTGTTCATTGTTCCGGTAGTGGTCATCTTTCTCATCGTCAAAAAAACACCCCCCCTCGCCGCTCTGTTGATTGGAACTTTATTAGGTGGAGTCTTTGCTTTGATTTTTCAACCGGACATCGTAAGTACGATTGGAGGGGGAAAACAACTGAACTTTGAATCAGGATACAAGGGGATTTTAAATGCCATTACCGTAAATACCTCAATCGCCACGGATAATCCAGCCTTGAACGACCTCTTTTCATCCAAAGGGATGTATGGGATGTTGGGTACCATTTGGTTGATCATTTGTGCCATGGTCTTTGGAGGTGTTATGGACGGTATTGGTGCTTTGGAACGTATCACAAAATCATTGTTGAGTTTGGCAAAAACCACTTTCGGCCTCTTTGCAAGCACAGTGGGCAGTTGTTTGGCCCTGAACGTAACCGCTTCGGACCAATATTTGGCTTTGGTAGTTCCTGGGAAAATGTTTTCGAAAGCCTATCAAGAACGTGGATTGGCCCCTGAAAATCTGAGTCGTACTTTGGAAGATTCCGGTACGGTGACCTCAGTTTTGGTACCCTGGAATACCTGTGGAGCCTACCATAGCGGAGTGCTCGGAGTAAGTGTGGGCGAATACTTTTTCTATGCCATTTTCAACTGGTTAAGTCCTTTTATGACGCTTCTTTTTGCCGCCTTCAAGATCAAGATCAAGCAATTGGTGACGCCTGTTCCTGTATAGTTTTTTGGCATATAAATTCTGGTGAAAAAATCAGCTTGGGGCACGGTATTCCGCGTTAATATTTTTACCTTCACAGCAAAATAATTCATAGTACAATGGCAGCAATAACTTTAGGCGGAAGCCCAGCAAATACAGTAGGTGAACTCCCATCCGTAAATTCACCCGCACCTGATTTTAAACTCACCAAATCCGATATGTCCGAAGTTTCCCTTTCCGATTATTCCGGACATAAATTGGTACTGAACATTTTCCCAAGTGTGGATACTGGAACCTGTGCACAATCCGTACGGCAATTCAACCAAGAGGCGGCCGAACTGGAGGGCACCAAAGTTCTTTGCATCTCCAAAGACCTCCCTTTTGCCCAGAATAGATTCTGTGGAGCCGAAGGCATTGAAAATGTGGACATGCTTTCCGACTACAAAACCGGCAAATTTGGAAACTCATATGGACTCACGTTTGCGGATAGTGCATTTGAGACACTGCTTTCACGTTGTGTAGTGGTCATTAATACCGATGGGAATGTTGTTTATACCGAACAAGTGTCGGAAACAGCTGATGAGCCCAACTACAAAGCCGCTTTGGAAGCTTTAATGGATGCCTAAGGAATCGTTTTTCAAAAATAGGGTGCGCAGTGTGGGCTTTGCCTTTAAGGGTCTGTTTTTGTTATTACGTACCGAGTCCAGTATTAAAATCCAATTCGTTATCGCGCTTTTGGTTACAGGGGCTGGGTTCTATTTTGAGATTTCAACTACGGAATGGATTCTGCAACTGTTTGCCATCGGTATGGTCATGGGCATTGAAGGAGTAAACACTGCGATTGAAAAACTCTCCGACTACATCCAGCCCAAAGAAGACCCAAAAATTGGATTCATAAAAGATATTTCCGCTGGCGCCGTTATGATAGTGTCCATCATCGCAAGTATTATTGGACTTATTATTTATGTGCCAAAATTGGTCTGAGAAACATCTACCAGCTACCCAAGCATCGTAAATTTGTAAATTAGCCCCATCATTAAAGAGATTAATGGCAAAAAAGAGAACAAAATCAAAAGCTAAACCTACCAAAAAAAAGGTTTCCTTAAGACTTTCCAAGCAGAACAAAATCATTTTTGGAAGTCTTCTTATTGTTCTTAGCATAGCGCTGTTTTTTTCCTTTATGTCGTATTATTTCACTTGGCAAGAAGATCAAAGTATCCTTTCGGAGTTTAAAGATCGAAACGCTGAAGCCAGCAATCTTTTGAAAAAGTTTGGTGCCAGTGTAAGCCATTTTTTCATGTATAAGGGTTTTGGTTTGGCATCCTTCGCTTTCCCCCTATTGTTGGCCGTTACGGGATTATATCTTTTTTTGGGACTGGGCACCAAGGGGCTTATCAGCAAATGGATCTGGGGACTGACCGGAATTATCTGGATTTCTGTTGCATTGGGCTTTTTTGCTATTGAACAACCCCTTTTAGGTGGATTGATTGGCTATGAAATGAACGACTTCCTTCAAGATTACACCGGGAAAATTGGCGTGTTTCTTTTATTGGTTTTTGTGTTGATGGTCATTTTGGTACGATTGTTCAATTTTACGCCTGAAGGTATCGCTAGCTTCTTCCGCTCGCAGAAAAAGACCATTGCCTCAGATTTCAGTAAGAAAAAGTCCGTGATGAAACCTGTGCTTTCTGCCGACAATAGCATTGAGTTGAGCATGGAGTCCGAAGAACCGGTCAAGGTTGACACTTATACACATAAAAAAGATATCCCACCTTTAAATAAGGAAGCCGGACTGGATGTAAACCTCCCTCAGGAAGAGGAATCTGATATTGATCTGAAAGTTGAAAAGGTTAAGGAGGAGAAGGAAACCAAAACCTCAAAATCTGCTCAATTGGTAAAGGATTTTGGTGAATTCGATCCCAAACTGGAATTGGGGAACTATAAATTTCCGCCCTTGGAGCTTCTGGATCCCCATGGCGCATCGGGAGGTATCACCATCAATCAGGAAGAGCTTGAGGAAAACAAAAATCGAATTGTTGGCACCCTTAAGAACTATAAAATTGGAATCGCCCAGATTAAGGCGACCATTGGGCCTACGGTAACCTTGTATGAAATTGTCCCTGAGGCAGGCATCCGTATCTC
>JANQRD010000160.1 GCA_028284725.1 Allomuricauda sp.
CCGCTTTCAGCGTGGAACAATTGTACATCATACCCCAATCGACAGAGCAGTTCAATGGCGTCCTTGCCTACTTCAACATCCAGGTAACGTGTAAACTCATCAATGTAGAGCACCACCTTTTTTCCGGATGTTACACCGGAAGTTTTGAACTTTTGAAGATGCTTTTCGAAGCTAACATTGTATACCGTTGGAAAACTTCGCTCCCCAGCTACCCCTGCAGACTTTTTCAACAAACCTCCCAAAATTTTGGAATCGTAAATGGCATTTGTCAACCAAGGCAACTTGCTCCCCAGACGATTCAACCGTGTGTTGTAGGCAAAAAGCTTGCTTCGCAATGGATAGCCATTGGTCTCTTGGTATTGATACAGGAACTCTGCTTTCAAAGTGGCTACATCCACATTACTGGGACACTCACTGGCACAAGCTTTACAGCTTAAGCAAAGATCAAATACTTCCTTGAGTTCTTTTTGATCGAATCGATTTGGCTTTTCAGAATTCGTTAAAAACTCTCGGAGCGCATTGGCTCTACCCCTGGTGGTATCTTTTTCGTTCTTGGTAGCATGGTAACTCGGGCACATCCCGCCGTTCATGTTGTGACTTTTTCGACAATCCCCGCTACCATTGCATTTTTCAGCCGCTTTGAGTATGCCTTCACTATCCGAGAAATCCATAAGGGTATTCACTTCCGGTTCCTTTCGGTCAATTTCATACCTCAGGGACTCATCCATTGGAAAGGCATCTACAATCTTCCCTGGATTAAAGATATTTTTTGGATCAAAAGCCGCTTTTATTCGTTTCAGAAGTTCATAATTCGCCTGCCCAATCATTAATGGTATAAACTCTGCCCTTACAATGCCATCGCCATGCTCACCACTAAAACTTCCCTTGTATTTTTTGGTCAGTTTTGCCACATCCGTAGTAATCGAGCGAAACAGTACAACGTCCTCTGACTTTTTCAGATTTAGGATGGGCCGCAAATGCAGTTCCCCTGCTCCCGCGTGGGCATAGTACACCGCCTCTTGACCATACCCCTTCATGATTTCGGTAAACTCACCAATAAAATCCTTCAAGTCTTCCAGAGCAACCGCTGTATCTTCGATACAGGCCACTGCCTTTCTATCTCCTACCATATTTCCCAAAAGCCCGAGCCCGGCTTTCCGTAGTTCGATGGCTTTTCCGATGTCAGCACCTTTTAAAATGGGATTAGCATAACTCTTTCCCGATTTCTTAATGGTAGAAATCAACTCATCCAACTGTTGCTGCAATTCTTCTTCAGTATGAGCCTTGACTTCCAGCATCAAGATTCCGGCAGGGTCACCATTTACGAAAAAGCGATTGGCCAATTGGCTCCTATTGTTTTTTGTACAATCCAGAATTACCTTGTCCATCATCTCACACATGTGCAAACTGTGCTGCATTACGGGAGCTACATCACCAAGGCAATCCTCCAAGGTATGGTAATGTGTTGCCACCATGGCGGATAAAGGAGGGGGCAAATCATCCAATTGTAATGTGATTTCCGTTGTGAAGGCAAGGGTACCTTCGCTCCCTGCCAGTAGATTACAGAGATTAAAATCAGTTTCGTGATTTGCGAAAATGTTATTCTTCAGGAGTTCATCTACGGCGTAGCCCGTGTTTCTACGGTGAATGCTCTTTTTTGGAAACTCGGCCTCAATCTGTTGTTGATTTTCTGGATTGGATAGCTCCTCATTCAGAACCGAGTAAATTGCACCTACCAAAGACTCCTCATCCTTCTTTTTCTCAAAAGTTTTTTTATCCAAATCCCCAAAATAGGCTTCACTTCCATCAGAAAGAATGCATTGGAGTCCTACTACCTTATCCCGAGTTACCCCATATTGGATCGAAGTGGTTCCCGAAGAGTTGTTGCCGACCATGCCCCCGATCATACATCGATTGGAAGTTGAGGTGTTCGGTCCAAAAAAAAGACCGAATGGTTTCAAATATTGGTTCAGTTCGTCCCGTACCACTCCGGGTTGTAAGCGAACCTGCTTTTTAGCTTCATCCAGTTCAATGATCCCAGTAAAATGTTTTGAAACATCCACAATAATTCCATCACCCACACACTGCCCAGCAAGTGATGTTCCTGCAGTTCTGGGAACCAAACCTACACCTTGCTCATTGGCAAAAGCCACCAAAAGCTTGATGTCTTCTTGATTCTTTGGATATGCAATTGCCAAAGGTCGCTTGCGGTACACCGAAGCATCGGTGGCGTACAGTGCCTTGCTCAATTCGTCCTCTAAAAGTTCACCTTGTAATGCTTGTGAAAGGGATTTCAAATGGGATTTATCCAATCTGGAACAATTTTTGGTCGTTAAATGAAGTTTATAACAAAAAAGCTTTACAAAGCTATCCTTAATTTTTAACTAAACGAGAAACTTATGAAGATTACCACATTATTAACCTCGCTTTTTATGTTTGCAACCTTTTGTATGACCGCTCAGGACATTTCCGAACACGCGCTCGGACTT
The DNA here is from genome assembly GCA_028284725.1 of Allomuricauda sp. Lineage (GTDB taxonomy): Bacteria > Bacteroidota > Bacteroidia > Flavobacteriales > Flavobacteriaceae > Flagellimonas. Next base: position 2,490 of record JANQRD010000160.1, read on the forward strand.
CGATTGGGCGATAGCGATGGTTTTGGGGCTGAAATTTCATACCAAAAGTCTATTGGACGGTATAATCGAGCTGAAATTAACTTGGGCTGGAGGGACAGTCGTGAATTTGATGCCTTTAAGTTGGCCGGGGTGTACCAATGGGTACATCAACTTGACGGCGGTTTCAACTGGTACTATGGTGTTGGAGGAGGATTGGGAAGTGTGGAATTCGAACCTGTACCAGATGGAGATGATAACGATGGTCTTTTTGTGTTTGCTGCGGGCAATCTCGGGGTAGAATACGATTTTGATATTCCTTTACTCCTATCCCTTGATTTTAGACCAGAAATAGGGTTATTGGGCTACGATGGTTTTGACAACGATTTTGATTTCGATATCGCATTGGGTATCCGTTATCAATTCTGATAATTTCAATTAAACAGCCCGAGTTTTGTCCATTGTTTGGAGAGCGGTTTTTTTATGCCATATGTAATGAATAACTTAGCGGCTTAAACAAAAAATGATGAAAAGATTTTTGGCGATTACTTTCGGGGCGTTGGTGTTGGCTTCCTGTAATTCCAAACCCGAAGGGTTTACTTTAAAAGCTTCCTTTACGGGAGAGTTGGAAAACGGAACCAAAGTATTCCTGAAAACCACGGATTCCCTTAATAAGCTGATTGATATTGATACCACGACGATAGAGAACGGTGCTTTTTCCTTTCTAGGAACGCAGAATGACCCTAAGTTGCATTACATCTTTATCGAATCCAATCGTGGGAACATTCCGCTAGTACTTGAGAATGGTGATATTTCGGTCAAATTTCAAAAGGATAGCCTGAACTTCGCAAAGCTCAAGGGAACTTTGCAGAACGACCTCTTCATGAATTTCCTCACGGAATCCAGAAAGCTTACCGCAATGGCGATATCCATGCAGAACGATATGCGCTCGGCAGCCCAGCGACAGGATACCGCGACAGCCACGGCACTACGGGAAGAATTCATTGAATTTCAGGATGAAGTAAAAAACTTCAATATCGATTTTGTGAAGGAAAACCCTAATGCGTTGATTTCCGCATTGATCATTGGAAACTTTATGGCTACCAAAAGCCTGCCCAATGACGAAATTATGGAAATGTACGAAGCACTAGCTCCTGAAATTAAGCAAACTTCCACGGGAGAAACCCTTAAAAAGCAGTTAGATAAGCTTCAGGCAACGGAAATTGGTGGTATCGCGCCGGAGTTTTCTGCTCCAACTCCTGACGGACAACTATTGGCTTTAAGCGATGTGAAGGGCAAAGTGACTTTGGTTGATTTTTGGGCTGCTTGGTGTCGTCCCTGTCGTATGGAAAATCCCAATATCGTTTCTGTCTACAACAAATACCATGAAAAAGGTTTGAATGTCATCGGTGTCTCTTTGGATACCCGTGCTGAAGATTGGAAAAAGGCCATTGAAGCAGATGGGTTGGCCTGGAACCATATCTCCAACCTTAAGCGTTTTCAAGATCCCATTGCGCAATTGTATAACATCAATTCAATTCCTGCTGCATTCCTTCTGGATGAAAATGGAGTTATTGTAGCGAAGGATCTGCGTGGTGCAGCCCTAGAAGAAAAGGTGGCTGAACTGCTCAACTAGTCGTTGCTTTATAAAATAGATGAAGGTCTGGCTTTGCTGGGCCTTTTTTCGTTGTTTAAATCCACTTTAGATTTTTCCCATCTTCTCCAAAACAAACAAAATCACAATAGGGATTGCCAAGAGCACCACAATCCACGTATCATTGATGAAAAGATCTGGTTTAAACAGCAAAGTAACCACATAACCCCCAATGGCACCGCCAAAATGCGCGGAATGCCCAATGTTGCCCAACCTACTCTTCATTCCGTAGATAGAATACAGCAAATAAGCTATTCCGAGGGCATAGGCCGGTATTGGAATTGGAATAAACATGATGCCCAATTGCATGTTCGGATGTAGCAAAATGGCAGCATAAAGAATCCCGGTAACTGCCCCACTCGCTCCTACCGCACTGTAATAAGGCTCATTTTTATGAAAGAACAGTGCCAAAAGACTCCCTCCCAATAGACTGATAAAGTAGATAATGACGAATTTCGAAGCACCAAAACTGTTGATTACCACATTGGCAAAGAAATAGAGCGTGAACATGTTAAAGAAAAGGTGGGAAATGTCCACATGCAAAAAACCAGAAGTGACTGTTCGCTCCCGTTGCCCTGCCCGTATACCGCCTATGCTGAACTTGTACCGTTCAAAGAAAGTTGAGTCATTGAACCCCCGTAAAGAAACCAAAATATTGGCAGCAATTATGGCAATGGTTGCTGCATGCAAATTGTACATAGGCCATAAGGTTTGGCCTCAAATATAGCTATATTTGCCCACAAGAATTGCCTATGCAGCTAGCTGTTTTTATACTTGCCTATCCCTTACTTTGGTTGGTTTCCAGACTTCCGTTCAAACTTCTTTATGTACTATCGGATGGCGTTTATTTTTTACTTTATCGTGTAATAGGATATCGAAAAAAGACGGTACGAAACAATCTCCGTTTGGTTTTTCCTAATAAATCAGAACAAGATCGTCTACAGATTGAAAAAAAATTCTACAAACACCTGTGCGATATGTTTTTGGAGATGATCAAGACCATGGGGATTTCCAGTAAGGAACTTCAAAAGCGTTTTGTTTTCACCAATCTCGAGGTATTGCACCAATTGGAAGCCAAAAACAAAAGTGTAATGCTGATGTTTCCGCATTATGCCAGTTGGGAATGGGTCATTGCTTTGGATAAGCATATCGCATCAAAAGGATATGCCATCTACCAAAAAATTGGCAACAAACATTTTGATAGGTTGATTCGGGATATCCGACAAAAATTTGGAACCACATTGATAACAACAGTTGATACGAAACCGATTGTGGCCCAAAACAAAAAGGAAGGTATTTTGAGTATGTACGGCATTCTGAGCGATCAATCCCCTATGGTAAAAAAAGCAATGCTCTGGACACCATTTATGGATATTACCGTTCCTGTGCACACTGGCGCCGAGGGGCTCTGCCGAAAACTGGATTTGCCTGCAGTATACCTCAAAGTTTCCAAATTGAAAAGAGGTCACTATCAAGGCACTTTTCATTTATTGACAGAAAATCCAAGGAAGCTTGAAGAATTTGAGCTCACTAAGGCTTTTTTGAAAATGGTAGAAGCTTCAATTTTGGAAGCACCCGAGTATTATTTTTGGACACATAAACGGTGGAAGCACAAAGACAAAGTTCCCGCTAAATTCCAAAACCTTACCACCACCGATGCCTAAAAAAAGACGTCGCTTTAAAAAAAGATACCTGTTGATTGCCCTTGTATTGGGGTACCTGCTTTTTGCCAATTCGTGTATGACCATGCGCACCTCGTCTAAAAATACTGTAGCCTTTTTTCATGAAAAGGAAGTGGCCTTTGTTGAGAAAACCCTTACCATTCAGGATAGAGCGGTTCACTTTATACAAACAGGAAAAAAAGACGCCCCTACGCTGGTTTTTGTGCATGGTTCACCTGGGAGTTGGGATGCCTATAAAGCCTATCTTACAGACCCTGTTTTGTTGGAAAGGTTTCGCATCGTGGCACCAGATAGGCCCGGTTTCGGGAAGAGTGATTTCAGAAAAAGTATGCCCCTAAGGGCCCAGGCTTCCATATTGAATGAATTTTTGCTTCGGATTGATAACGGCCAACCGTATACCCTTATTGGGCATTCCTACGGCGGTCCACTAATTGTACAAATGGCCTTAGATCTACCTAACGCTTATGAAAATTTGGTCATCCTTTCCGGAGCTTTAGATCCCAATGCCGAAAAACCGGAAAAATGGCGTAAACCACTCACCTGGATTCCGTTGAAATATTTGGTGCCTGGAGCACTAAAACCCTCTAACGACGAGCTATGGATGCTGAAAGAGGATTTGATACAGCTTCAACCGCGTCTTGAAGAACTTTCACAACGCACGCTGATCATACATGGGAAAGAAGACAAACTTGTGCCTTATCAAAACGTCCCATTTATGGAAAAATCATTTACCAATGCTGATTCACTTAAAGTCATTTCCATAGAAAAAGAAAACCATTTTATCGTTTGGAGTCAAGAGCGACTTGTAAAGGATGCGCTCTTGGAATGGGTAAGATGAAGTGATTCAAGTTTCCATCAAGTGCTATAATTTTCCTAAAGTCCGTTTGGATTCCTCAATTGTTTTATAAATTGATAAGCAACCAAAAATCAAAAAATGAAACAGTTAGTCGCCATAGCCTTGGTTTTTTGCTTAGGCACCGCCATCGGACAGGAAAAAGAAATTTCCCAACAAGTCATCAAATCCATTGAAACAGATATCTGGATTCCGTTTATGGAATCGTATGCAGAGTTAAATCCCGATAAGTTAAAAGGGCTGCATTCCAAAGACATCATTAGAATCTACCTATCACGTAATGAGATTAAAACAGGTGAACCCTATTTGGAAAGATTCTCGAGTTTTCTCAATTTCTCCAAGGAAAAAGGTGATCAAGTCGCCATTGCATTCACAATCCTATCAACTGCCATTGACGATAACGAGACCTTGGCTTATCAAACTGGTTATTACAAGTTCAGTTCCAAGCGCAAAGACGATGCTGACATGGTAGTGAGAGGATATGGTTATTTCACCGTTGGTTTAAAAAAGGAAAATGAAAAATGGAAACTATGGCTCGACTCCGACAAACGAACGGACATTTCCGAAGATGAGTTCAAGAGTAAAGGGATTTTGTATGAACTAAAATAACGTGAGTTTGATATAAGATTCAATTTACTGTGTTTACGGTCAGATAGTTAAACATTTGTCAGGTCGAGCGCAGTCGAGACCTAATTTAAGAATCGAATTTTCGTGACTTCTCGACTGCGCTCGAAGTGACAGCCGCTATATTTATTGACATCAACATGTAAAATCTCAACATTTTAAATCGAACTCACTTTAGAATAAAAGGCTACCCAAGTCCTGCTATTTCCTTTATTTCACCAATGATCCTATCCGCAAGTTCCTCAGCTTCGGATTGACTTTTCGCTTCGGTATAAATTCGAATAATGGGCTCCGTGTTCGATTTTCTCAAATGCACCCAATTATCAGGAAAATCGATTTTTACACCGTCAATTGTGGATACTTGCTCGTTTTGATATTTCTTATGCATGGCATCCAACAATGCATCCACATCGAGTTCAGGAGTCAATTGAATTTTCTTTTTGCTCATAAAATAGCTGGGGTAGCTCGCCCTCAATTCAGCAACTGTACCTCCTTTTTCAGCCATTAACATTAAGAAAAGAGCGGTTCCTACCAGCGCATCCCTTCCATAATGGCTCTCGGGATAAATGATTCCACCGTTCCCCTCTCCACCAATAATTGCATTGTTCGCTTTCATTTTGGTCACCACATTTACTTCGCCCACCGCAGCAGCCTCATATGTGCCCTCATGCTTTTCAGTAACATCTCGAAGCGCCCTGGACGATGACAAATTGGAAACCGTATTCCCCTTGGTCTTGCCCAGCACATAATCCGCACAAGCCACTAGGGTATATTCCTCCCCAAACATTTCACCATCATCGCTGATGAAGGCCAATCGATCTACGTCAGGATCAACAACAACACCAAAATCCGCTTTTTCCTTCACCACCAAATCGCAGATATCCCCCAAATGTTCCTTGAGGGGTTCAGGGTTGTGTGGAAAATGACCCGTAGGGTCACAATATAACTTCACCACTTCTACGCCAAGCGCATCCAACAGTTTAGGGATAGCGATCCCTCCTGTAGAGTTGACTCCGTCTACAACCACCTTAAATCCAGCTTTTTTGATGACTTCTTGATCAACGAGGGACAGATTCAATACTTCGTCAATATGGATGTCGATATAAGAATCGTTTTTTGTGATTTTTCCCAAATCATCCACTTCCGCAAAATTGAAATCTTCTTTTTCCGCTAATTCCAAAATCTTTGCCCCTTGTTCGGCATCCAAAAACTCCCCCTTTTCATTCAACAATTTAAGGGCGTTCCACTGCTTTGGATTATGACTGGCAGTAAGAATAATCCCCCCGTCTGCCTTTTCCAAAGGCACCGCAATCTCAACAGTTGGTGTCGTGGAAAGACCCAAGTCCACCACATCGATTCCCAATCCTACCAAAGTGGACACCACCAAATTCTGAATCATTTCCCCTGACAAACGGGCATCACGACCTATCACAACGTTCAATTTATCTTTTCCGGAATAACCCTTTAACCACGTACCGTACGCTGCCGCAAACTTTACGGCATCAATTGGGGTTAGGTTGTCATTTGTTGAACCGCCAATAGTACCCCGAATTCCAGAAATTGATTTGATGAGTGTCATAGTTTTCAAAAAGTTTTTGCAAATATAAACGGGTCGTCCGTATTCTATGTTTCGAATTTGTAATTTCGATTTAAAATATGCTGATCCCTGAATGAACTTTCTTGCCCATATCTATCTTTCCTTTGATGACAAAGAAATTACCTTGGGAAACTTTTTTGCCGATCATATCCGGGGAAATAAATTCAAACACTACCCGGAAAGAATCCAAAAAGGGATTTTGTTGCATCGTGAAATCGATACGTTCACAGATTCGCACCCTATCGCAAAGCAAAGTAGTAAACGATTGCATAAAAACTATAGCCATTATAGTAGAGTGATTGTGGATATTTTCTATGATCATTTTTTGGCTAAGAAGTGGTCGGCCTATTCCGAGGTTCCTTTAGAAAAATTTGTGGAAAATTTCTATGACCTTTTGGAGGAAAACTATGAAATATTACCCCTGGCAACCCAGCGGATGATGCCTTACATGATTGCGGACAACTGGCTCTATAATTATGCCAACCTGGAGGGAATATCGAGAGTTTTGAATGGGATGAACCGACGGACAAAGAACAAATCCAAGATGAACTTTGCCATTGTTGATCTGGAGCGAAACTACGGTGCTTTTGAAAAGGAATTCACTGAATTTTTTGCGGAATTGATTACCTTTTCCAGGCAAAAACTAAACGCTCTATGCGAAAGCTAATTCTACTCGTCCCATTCTTATTTCTTGTCAATTGCAAAAAACAACCTGCCCCACCTACTGGACTTGTCACTGAAAAAGCGATGGTGGTTTCCGCCCGGGAAGAAGCCTCACAAATTGGTTCGGACATTATGAAAAAGGGCGGTAACGCCTTCGATGCCATGATAGCCACAGAATTGGCCTTAGCAGTGGCCTACCCCTACGCTGGGAATTTAGGAGGTGGCGGATTTATGTTATACCGAAAAAACAATGGCAACATCGGTTCGCTTGATTACCGGGAAAAAGCGCCTCTCTCCGCCCACAAGGATATGTACCTGGATTCATTGGGAAATGTGATTCCTGATAAAAGTACTTTAGGCGCCACCGCAGTAGGCGTTCCAGGAACAATAGCCGGCGTGATGGAAGTTCATAAAAAATTTGGCTCTTTGCCCCTTTCCGAGCTTATCGAACCAGTGATCGCTCTGGCAAAAAAAGGTGTGGTCGTCACGGAAAAACAGGCCAAACGTTTGGAAAAGTACCATGAAAAAATTGTTCAGGTAAGTGGGGACAGTACCAAGTTTGCCCAAGTGTTTATGCCCGGTG
>JANQRD010000187.1 GCA_028284725.1 Allomuricauda sp.
ATCATTTTTGCGCACAATTTTGGAGATCTTACTGAGGGAAAAATTCAAGGGGATACGCTCCCAAGTTTAGCCACTCGGGTAAAGCACTTGTTGAAAATCAAAAACCCAAAATGCGTAGCTTATGATATGATTTTTGGCTGCCCTGGTTGGGTTGAGGGAGTCATCCAGGCCATGGCCTTTATAAAAAGCGGTATGGCAAAGAAATGTTTGGTCATCGGCGGCGAAACACTTTCCCGAATAATTGATGCCCACGATCGCGATAGTATGATCTATTCCGATGGCGCAGGTGCGGCAATCGTTGAGGGTAATGCTGAATCAGGGGAAATTTTGGCAAACGCCTCTGTTACCCATGCCAATGGGGAGGCTTATTTTTTATTTTTTGATAAGACCTATAAAAATCAAGGGTGTTCCAATACACGCTACATTAAAATGCATGGTCGTAAAATCTATGAATTCGCTTGTACCCATGTGCCACAGGCCATGAAAGATTGCTTGGACGAAAGTGGTGTGGAGATTGATGAAGTGAAAAAGATATTCATCCACCAGGCCAATGAAAAAATGGACGAGGCTATTATAAAGCGCTTCTATCGAACGTACGGCAAACAAGCCCCTCCACACATTATGCCCATGAGTATCCATAAACTGGGCAATAGTTCAGTGGCCACCATCCCTACCCTTTATGATCTGGTACGTAAAGGAGAACTGGAAAAGCACCACCTTTCCAAAGGAGATGTTGTTATCTTTGCAAGCGTTGGCGCTGGTATGAACATCAACGCCATCGTTTACCGATATTAAATGTACGAGAACAATTTTCCGAACAAACGTTACCGACACACCTTAGCATTTTTGCAAAAACACATTTCCACCTCTGAATCCATTTTGGACCTTGGGGTTGAGAATCCGTTTTCCGAAATCATGAAATCCCAAGGCTACGAAGTAGAAAACACGCAAGGGGAAGATTTGGATGTTGATTTTACCGCTGTTGCTCAGTCCAAAGCTGAAGTGGTCACTGCCTTCGAGATTTTTGAGCATTTGGTGGCTCCCTTCAACGTGCTAAGGGAAATCAAGGCAGGCAAGTTGGTCGCAAGTATTCCTATGCGTTTGTGGTTTTCATCGGCCTACAAGAGCAAAACAGACCCCTGGGATCGACATTACCATGAGTTTGAGGATTGGCAGTTCGATTGGCTTCTGGAAAAAGCGGGCTGGACGATTAAGGACTCAGCCAAATGGACCAATCCGACAAAGAAAGTCGGAATAAGACCCTTGCTACGACTGTTTACCGACAGATACTACATTGTATACGCAGAGCGTTGACCCATGCGGATAAGTATCGTAATACCCGTCCATAACGAAGCGGCCTTTTTAAAGGACTGCCTCGATTCCTTTTTGGCTCAGACCTATCTGCCCAATGAACTTATCATCGTAGATGACAACTCCAGCGACGACACCTATTCCATTGCCTTACCCTATGCCCAAAAATATGATTGGATCACAGTGGTAAGACGAAAATCAACGGATGAGCACATTCCAGGGAAAAAAGTGGTGGATGCCTTCAATTTTGGACTTTCCCATGCCTCAGATTATGACCTAATCGGGAAATTTGATGCGGACATCGTCCTACCTCCAAACTATTTTGAGGTAATGCTAAACCATTTTCAGAGCAATTGGAAATTGGGTATGTGCTCGGGGCTGCTTTTTGTTGAAAAAAATGGTAATTGGGTCTATGAAAATATCGCAAAGAAAGACCACATCCGAGGACCCATAAAGCTGTACCACAAAGCCTGTTTTGTTAAAATCGGTGGTTTACGGCTTGGTGTGGGTTGGGATACGGTGGATGTACTTTTGGCAAAATACCACGATTTTGACACCTACACCGACGCAAGTTTGCAAGTGAAGCATCTACGTCCCACTGGCCATGGCTATAGTACCAAGAATTTTCAAGCTAAGGGTGAAGCTCTCTACAAAATGCGCTATGGGCTGATTTTGACCAAACTGACCGCCCTAAAAATGGCTTGGCATGCCAAAAACCCTATTTTGTACTTTCAAATGCTCATTGGTTATCTCAAAGCTACCATCAGTCAATTACAGCGATTTGTAAGTCCAGAAGAAGGAAAGTTTATACGTAAACACCGCTGGCAAGGAATTAAGAATCAACTATAACAACCCGAATCTACTCCAGCATCATCTCAATAGGCCTCCCAGTAGTTCCGTTTGGGAAAGCCCATCGTACGTTGATACTCATCAACCCAAAACGACCAACCGTCAATTGCAGGGATAGGAATCCAAACCCAACATTAAATTTGAGCAGACGCCAACATCGAAAACTGTGCTGGTGTTGTGCTGCCCCATAAAAGTATTTGAAACAAAGAGAGTTTGGTTCTTTATGATAAAAAATGGCCTTAAAAAAGTGTATCGATAGAAAAAAAGCAATTCGATGGATTATCTTTTTTCTACTGTTGTCATTCCTGACGATTCTATATGGGATATTATATAACCAAGAAATCGTTACTGGAAGAATTTATGATGAAATGGATGGCCTGATACCTTACTTGGTACTGTTGACATCATTACCTCTTCTACTACTGGCCCTTATAATAGGATTATTTATGAAAAGGAAATAACAATGAAATAATGATTTGCCAACAATGGCTATAATCATTGACCAGGTCAGTTAACCGAAAAATCTTTTCTTACATTTAAACAAATCAACAACATGAAAGCTTGATTCCGTTTATAAGACAACCAAACCAATATCAATTTAACCATGAAAACAATCACCAAACTTTTAGTTGCACTGGTACTTATCTCATCATGTAAGCAGAAGGATCCGAATAACTACGATGTGGTCATCTACGGAGGAACTTCCACAGGGATATCGGCCGCCATACAGGTAAGCAGAATGGGAAAATCCGTAGTGATCATTGAACCCACAAGCCGATTGGGAGGCTTGACCACTGGGGGGTTAGGTCAGACCGATATTGGCAACAAACATGCCATTGGGGGAATTGCTCGTGAATTTTATCAAAACATCAAAACCCATTACAGCAAGCCACAAAACTGGAAATGGCAGCAAAAAGAAGCGTACAAAGATGGCGGGCAGACCCGGACTGATGCCAACGAGGATTCCATGTGGACCTTTGAGCCCTCCGCTGCACTCAGCGTATTTCAAAGTATGATCGAGCAAGAGAACATAAAAGTGGTCTATAATGAAAGATTAAATCGAGATACAGGCGTGACCAAAAAAGGGAATCAAATTAGTTCCATTACCATGGAAAGTGGTAGGACATTTTCAGGCAAAATGTTCATCGACGCCACCTACGAAGGGGATTTAATGGCTACCGCCTGTGTAAGCTATACCGTGGGCAGGGAATCCAATTCCGCTTATGGTGAAACGTTAAACGGAGTCCAAACCGAAGAAAAAGCTTTTTTGCTCAGTGGTGGGGAGGTCGCGACCTTAAGTACCAACCACAACTTCGACCTGGCCATTGATCCCTATGTAATTCCAAGAAAGCCCGAGAGTGGGCTCCTGCCACACATCAATCCAAATTCCCCGGAAGAAGAAGGGGCTGGCGATACAAAAGTGCAAGGATATTGTTTTAGAATGTGCCTTACCGATCATCCAGACAATCGAATTCCTTTCAATAAACCTGAAGGCTATGAAGAAAGCAACTATGAGTTGCTGCTACGCTATTATGAAGCAGGTTTCGACCGCATCCCTTGGATCAACAGTACCATGCCCAATCGAAAAACGGATACCAATAATGGAAGAGGTTTTTCTACGGACTTTATCGGGCAAAATTATAATTATCCTGAGGCTACCTATGAAGAGCGGAATGCGATTATCCAGGCACACCGAACATACCAACAAGGTCTTATGTGGACCTTGGCCAATCATGAACGCATCCCGGATAGCATACGAAACGAGGTCGCCCGATGGGGAACCTGTAAGGATGAATTTGAACGTAAGGATGGTTGGCAAAACCAACTTTACGTTCGGGAAGCCCGAAGAATGATTAGTGACTATGTGATGACACAGCGGAATTGTGAAGGACTCGAGACAGTGACTGACCCTGTTGGACTGGCCGCCTACGGCATGGATTCCCACCACATGCAACGCTATCTGACCAAAGAAGGTCATGTAAGAAATGAGGGAAATGTAGAAGTGCCCGTTGCTTCCCCTTATCCCATCAGTTACCGATCCATTGTGCCAAAAAAGGAAGAATGCGGAAACTTGGCAGTGCCCATTTGTTTGAGTGCCTCGCACATTGCATTCGGCTCAATCCGAATGGAGCCCGTTTTTATGGTACTGGGACAATCCGCTGCCACAGCCTCGGTACTTGCTATGGAGAAGAATATTCCCCTTCAAGATGTGGACTATCCAGAACTCAAAAGCGAATTATTAAGAGACAAACAACGACTGCAGTAATCTGACAGGGATAATGATGGTTTTGACTTAATCGCGATTTTGATATCATTAAGAATGCGAGTAAAAAGGTGTATCGACAGAAAAAAAGCAATTCGATGGATTATCGTTGTTTTATTGCTGTCATTCATAGCAATTGTCTATGGAACATATGGGATATTATATAACCAAGAAATTGTCACTGGAAGAATTTATGATGAAATGGATGGTTTGATACCTTACTTGGTACTGTTGGCATCATTTCCCCTTTTACTACTAGCGCTTGTAATTGGATTGTTTATGAAGCGGAAAAAGAAACAATGATAAAATAGCGATTTGTCGACAAAGTATAATCTCAATTTAGATTGATGCTTTACGGGACAATTACTCCAATACCGTCCCAATGGGTCTCCCAGTAGTTCCATTTGGAAATGCAATGCCTAATAGTGTAGCAAGGGTCGGAGCAATATCCGGGATCTCCGTTCTTTGGAAAGTACTCCCCGGTCTAATCCCTTTTCCATAAAACAACAAGGGGACATGCGTGTCATAAATCATGGGCGACCCATGAGTGGAGCCCGTCTTTTTATAGGAAATAAATCCAGGTCGGGCGACAAACAGGATGTCCCCGGAGCGTTTTTGGTTGTATCCCTGCTGTAATATATACGGGATTCCGCTAGCGTATTCGTTCTGCCACATTTGGTGTCCCGTAAAGACCTTGTCCACCACATCGTACCCCAATAGTTCAAAAGCGATTTCTTCCTGGGCATCATCCAGATCAATATCCAAATTGGCAATCACCTTATGATCCAAAAACACCTGATAATTTGAGATATTTTTTACTACATCGGTAGTCCCATATTTATACTTTAAAAATTCGGTGAACTTTCCCCGCATTCCCAACCTATCCAAATACCCTGCGGGTACTTTTTGATCCTGTAAATACGCCGGCACATGTATCGCTCCATGATCCGCCGTTAGAAAGACCGTATATTGTCCAACCCCTACTTTTTCATCCAATGTATTGAGAATTCGTTCCAAATCTTGATCCAACCGCAAATAGGTATCCTGTACCTCTTTGGAATTGACCCCAAAAAAATGTCCCACATAATCCGTACTGGAAAAACTAATGGCGAGAAAATCGGTAATGGCGTCTTTACCCAAATTTTCGGCCTCCAATGCGGCCAACGCAAAATCGGTGGTGATACTATTGCCAAAAGGAGTTATTCTCAGGAGGTCAAATTGTTCGTTGACTTCCCAGACCTTTGGCAGGTCGTGCGGAAATGCCGTATTTGCCTCCCCTTTAATAATTCCTTCGTACCCGTTTGCGTCCGTACCACTCTCCAAATAAGTGTTGATTGGTTTTAGCGTAGTCCAGGATTTCTTGTACACTTCAACCGCATCCGAGGCATTATGGTCAATCACCTTCCCTCTTTTTTGGGTATGCAACCGCAACTGATCTGTAATTGTTGTGGTCAACATGCGATGTGGTGACATTTTTCCTGCATCGGAAGAACTTCCTACAGAGGTTTGGCTATCATCGGAAGCGCAGTACACTTCATTATCCTGAACTTTATCATACCAATGATTGCCAATGATACCGTGAACTGCAGGAGTTGTTCCCGAATACACCGATGCATGTCCAGGCCCAGTACTGGTAGGAGCATAGTTAAAATGATGGTTTTTGCAATTGAAGCCCTTGCCAACCAAACGTTTAAATCCTCCTTCCCCATAATGGTTCCAAAACCGGGTCAAGTAATCGTAACGCATTTGATCTACAACAATTCCTACCACCAATTTGGGGGATTGTGCAATCTGCACCGGCGGCTCAACTACTGTTTTTTTTCCTCTTCGCTGTCCAAATGATGTACTCGAAACAAAAAGAGCCAACAGTAAAGCTAGAAGCTGGAATTTTTTCATGGAACATATTTGTGTAAACGGGAACAAAACTATTGATTTATCTGTTTTAAAATTTAATTGAAGGTTAAATGCACAGCAATATTCTTATTTTTATGCCTTCAAGTCTATCAATAGTGCATGAATTATCTTGAGGCGATTGGGAAATACTTCATCATGATCTGGGAAGTATTTAAAAAACCCACGAAGTGGCCCATCATGAGATCGTTGATCTTAAAGGAAATCGATGAGTTGATTTTCGGGTCTCTCGGAATCATCATTTTTATTTCCTTTTTTATCGGTGGCGTGGTCACCATTCAGACTGCCCTTAACCTCAACAGCCCATTGATTCCAAAAAGTCTTATTGGATTTGCCACCAGACAATCTGTGATTTTGGAGTTCGCCCCTACGTTTACCTCGATCATTATGGCAGGAAAGGTGGGATCCTACATCACTTCGAGCATTGGTACCATGAAAGTGACCGAGCAGATCGATGCATTGGAAGTAATGGGTGTCAATTCGGTCAACTATCTCGTTTTCCCAAAGATCATTGCCATGCTGGCCTATCCCTTTGCGGTAGCCATTGCCATGTACGTGGGCATTTTAGGTGGATGGATTGCAGGGGCTTTCGGGGGATATGCCCCCAGCGGGGAGTTTGTAAAAGGATTGCAGCTGGATTTTATTCCGTTCCATGTTACCTATTCCTTTATCAAAACCGTGGTCTTTGCGTTTATAATCGCCACCATTCCGTCATACCACGGATTGTTTATGAAAGGAGGAGCGCTTGAAGTAGGAAAGGCGAGCACCACATCCTTCGTATGGACCAGTGTGGTCATCATTATTTTAAATTATATCCTCACCCAATTGTTATTAGGCTGATGATTGAAGTTGAAAACATACACAAATCGTT
>JANQRD010000213.1 GCA_028284725.1 Allomuricauda sp.
ATGCGCGAAGTACCCGGGGTGGGGATTACCTTTACCCGGTTCAGTGTGATGCCACCACTGTGTTCACCCAGGATTCCCATACCCGCGGCACAAAAAACACTTACATCCTCTAGGGTAAGGTTGAACGAATTCCGCATATAAATACCAGGTGCGGATCGGTTTACCCGATATTCCAAATTGCGCCATTTGGCGATGAGGTGCCACCCTACTTTTGGAAGTGGCTCTATCTCATTTTGAACACGTATGGTATGGTTCCCAAGATCTTGGATCTGATAATGGTTCCCATTTCTGCTATCCCAACCACGAGGTCTTATATTGACCATGTTATAAACGGGGCCGATTGAGGGATCCCACCAAAAGTTCGAGGAAATCATATATTCCCTGCCATAGCTTTTAAAAAGTATATCGTTATTTGCGATACGGTACTCCACAAAATCCTCAAATGTGATATCATAGGTTTTGGCCATGCTGTCCACCGCTACCACCTTGCCCTGGGCATAAAAGGGCTTGTCCCAATCAAACTCCAAATTCCTTAAGGTGATGTTTGTTGACTTGTCCATCACACTGCTCATCATCACATCATGCAAGACGATTCTGGAGCCTTGGCCATCGATTTCGAGATTGTGTTGATCAATAATTGGCAGCGCTATACCCTTGCTTCCATTATCGTTATTGCTTATCGCATAATATTTTTGAAAGGCTTTATCCGGGTAGCAATGATAGGTACCCTTGGGAATAATCAATTTATTGGCCTTTTCCTCCTTACATGCTTCCAACGCCTTGTAAAGAGCCAGGCTCACGTCTTTGTGTTCCTCCAGAAAATCCGAAAAGTCAATAGTTTTTTGCGAATTGCCCAGAAACATGGAAAATAGGCTGATTACCAGTATGATTTTATGCCACATTTTTAGTTTTTGATTTAAGTTGACAAAGCGTTTGTAAAAATGTCTAGGTGTGACAAAATCCATCGGGTGAAGATTTATATACCGACACCCGATGGTCTAACTAACTCAAAATTAATAACCTGGATTTTGTTCAAGATTTGGGTTGATATCAATTTCAGACTGTGGAATTGGTAGAAACTCATCTCTATTGGGCATCCAAACATAGGTAAATACCGGATTTGGTCGGAATATTACCGTATTCGACTGGATTTGAATCCCCATTACCCCAAAACCATCACGTTGTTCAATTAGGTTCCAACGTTTAAAATCCCAATAAAGCCAACCCTCAAGGGCCAACTCCCTGATGCGTTCATCATAAATAGCATTGAGCAGATCATCGGGATTCGTAAACTGACCTACCGTGTAAAGTGGAAGCTGATCAGAAGCCCTGGCACGAATACTGTTAATGGCATCCAATACGCTCTGATCCCCCATGGCGGCTGATGCGTTTTGCTGAACTTTCGCCTCAGCCCAGTGTAAAATGGCATCGGCATACCTAAAAACTATGAAGTTTAAGGGAGAAGCATCCCGTCCAGGTCTACTTCCATCACCCGTAACCACATACTTTCGGGAATGAAGTCCAGTTTGCGAATGTGTATAATTAGGTACAAAAGGGTAAAGGAAATCCGTTCCCCCAGGCCCTATAAAATGGGCTCCCGGTCTAATTATGGTGGCATCCATCCTTGGATCTCTTCCTTCAAAATAATCATATATTTCGGTAGGAATTCTAATGTCCTCCTGTACATAAGTGGGATTGGGATCTATAACCTCATATTTATCCACTAGCCAAAGGCCTGGGTTGACCCAAGATAGTCCATTGTTCGATGAGAAACGACCCGAATAGGCATCTTCAAAGGTATTGCCCTCTTCTATTTCGCTATCGGCAATACCTTGAATATCGAAAATAACCTCATCATTGTTTTCATTATCCAAAGTAAAGATGCCTGCAAAATCTGACTCTAACTGATATATTCCCAAATTTATTACTGCCTCGGCAGAGGCAACAGCTGTGTCCCAATCCTCTTCGAACAATGCCACCTTCAGACGTAACATATGGGCAGCACCCTTACCAGCCCGACCCGGATCTCCCGGGTTTTCGGGAAGAAGGTCGATTGCGATCTGGAGGTCACTTTTAATCGACGCCAAAATTTCGCTTTGCGGAGTGTTCGAGATATCTACTGATTCAAGCCCCGGAACATCATCAAAGTAAGGTACATCTCCCCATATCATGGTCAAGCCAAAAAGATACATGGCCCTTAGATATCGCCCTTCACCAATTACCTCGTCCTTTCTATCTTGGTTTTCAAAAGGAATCGCATCAATGTTTATGAGCAGATCGTTGGTTCTCACCAAACCACGATAGTGAGCCCCCCAAGCAGATTCCACAAAATTAAGCGTGGGGTTCATCGTACCTATCGATGCCGATCGAATCTGTGGATTCCGGCATGTCCCCACTTGTGTCAAAAGATCAAAGAGTCCCCAACGTTCCCAAGTAAAACCAAGACGTTCCCTAGTTGCCCTTAAGGCATCATAGCATGCTACCAGTCCGGCCTCGGCATCGGTTGAAGTCTTCCAAAAAGTTGTCTCGGAAATTGTATCATTGGGCTGCTCATCCAAAATGTCTTCGCATGAAAGCACGGTCAATAATATTAGTATATATGTTAAATTTTTTATCGTTTTCATCTGTTGAAATTTTATTATTTGAATCGGTCAGATGTAATTCGCCATTGGACATCCCCATTGGAATCGAGAATTGTTGTGGCTCATTTCATATCACAGATTTTCAGTGTTATCGGTCATATTAAAATGTTACATTAGCACCAAGGACTATAGTTCTAACATTGGGAATCCGCACATCAAATTGCTGTGGTTCCCGCTCTGGATCCCATCCCCATTTGTCCATAAAATTTGAGAAAGTGAACAGATTCTCACCACTGAGGTACAATCTTAGATTGGAAAGCTTCAGTGTTTCTAGGAACTTTGAGGGAAAATTATATCCCAGGGTAATATTTCTTACCCGTAAGTACGAGTTGTCCTCAACAAAAAAGGATGAGGGCAATTCGTTTTGGGAATATGCCCCATTGGAAATCAACCGGGGCAATTCTGTGCTTGGATTTTCAGGAGTCCACCTATTTAGCCAAAGCGAGTGAATCTGTCCCCGATCTTCTTTTTCAAGTGGCCAGAACGCTCCTGAAAGCCCTGTCCATGTATCCACGTTGAAAACGCCCTGTACTACTACTGACAGGTCGAAGTTTTTATAACCTAAATTTAGATTACCGCCCACTAGATATTCGGGCACTTGGTTCCCGATAATGGTGCGATCGGCTTCATCTATAAATCCATCAGGTTGACCGGTAAGATTGCCATCTTCGTCACGACCATTGTTATCTTCAAAAATCAAATCCCCAGGTGATGGTGTCTGATCGTATTCAGGGCCATTGGCAATTTCCTCTTCATTTTGATATACCCCGATACTCTTAAAGCCAAAAAAGGAATTTATGGGTTGCCCCTCTTGCAGTACGGTAACGACCCCATTGCTATTTGAAATAAAGGGCAGGTCGCTAAGATAATTTGTCAGTTCATTGTTTTGTTTGGTGAGGTTTGCACCTATCTGGAATGACAAATCACCTATTCTGTCGCGATAACTTACATCTATTTCGAATCCATCGTTGACCACTACGGCCAAATTTTCGAAAGGGGCCGTTTTGTCGCCTAAATAATCCGGTATTTCCTGCCGAACCAATATACCATCGGTCTCGCGATTAAAATAATCTGCAGCAATGTTTATCCGCCCATTGGCGAACGACATATCGGCACCAATGTTCCAAGTAGTTGTCGTTTCCCATTCTATGTCAGGATTTGCTATCTCATTTTGTGCCACTCCCAAGAAAACCTGTCCACCAAAGCTATATGTTTCATTAACGGAGTAGGTAGCTTGGTAGGGATATGCGTTTATCTGCTGATTTCCCAATTGACCCCACGAGCCCCTAATTTTAAATTCGTTCAGAAAGTCTGAGTCTCGTAAAAAACTTTCTTCAGATACTCTCCATCCGGCAGAAAAAGAAGGAAAAGCTCCCCACTTTTTTCCTTCACGAAAACGCGAAGACCCATCGTATCGAACATTGGCCTCAAAAAGGTATTTATTCTTGAAATCATAATTAAACCTACCAAAGTAAGACAGCAATCCCCAACGTATCAAACTTTCATTTACGGCCGGCGCTTCAAGACCTGCGCTCAATACTGGCGTGTTGTTGCTTGCAAATTCCCTAATGCTCCCCGTATTTTCACGGAATTGGGACCGGTCTTCTTGATAACCCACCAACACCTTAAAATTGTGTTTTTCCGCTAAAGATTTGGTATAAGTAAGAGTGTAATAATTGGTAAAAAGTCTGTTGGAGTTTGTGCCGGCAAAGGCCCTTTCACCCCGGTCTGTAGGTGCGCCCGATTCCGTATTGAAATTCCAAAGTGTACCCGTTGGAATAAGCCCAATGAATTGATTTCTTTGATTATGTACATAATTTATGGCGAAACGGGCATCAAAGCGCAAATCTTTAAAAATGTCCCATTCGGCATACAACTGTCCCTGAACATTTTGTCTGATCAATTCATCTTGGGTAACAGAGCCAAGAGCCACCCAGTTTACAATCGTTCCGGCACCTGCCACCTGTGCATCGCCCCATCTGCCATCAGGAGCTTGAACCGCGGGGATAATGGGCATATTTTGCATTCCCATGTGCCTAAAACCGGCCTGTTGGCCAAAGCCGTTGGTTTCGCCTTCGACTATTGGCGTGATATCAGATACTGAAACAAACAGATTGGCGCCAAGATTAAGATTTTTTGACAATTTGTTCTCACTATTGATACGAATATTGTATCGCTTGAGCGAGTTCTTAAGACCTATACCATCTTGATTGAGATAATTTAAGGACGTTCTGACCCTGTTTTTTTCACTTCCCCCGTCAATGGTCAACGTATGGGAAGTCATAAATGCTGCATCTCCTGCCAAGACATCAAACCAATCGGTTGACGGATATCGTACCGGATCCGTGCCCAAGTTGGCACGATAATCATCAATGTCCTCTTGCGCGAACAATACGGGCAGATCCCCATTGGATCTGGCTTCATTTTTCAGTTCCATCCATAGAATAGGGTCATTGATTAGGTCTGGTCTTCTACCGACCTGCTGAAAACCAGAGAATGTCTGGTACTGAATGGAAAGCCCCGTACTGGCCCTTTTTGTTGTAATTAAAATGACTCCATTGGCCGCTCTTGAACCATAGATTGCAGCGGCCGAGGCATCTTTAAGAATGGATATGTTTTGGATATCGACCGGATTGACATCATTGATGGAAGAGGGTGTGCCATCTACTAAAATCAATGGGTTGGCATTGTTCAAAGTGCCAATGCCCCTAATTCTGATTATAGGATCTCCTCCACCAGCTACACCCCCAGAGGCCTGAGTGGCGGAAAGACCGGGTGCCAAACCAGTAAGTAGGTTTGTAGCATTGGGAACAGGCCGTTCTTCTATGAGTTCATTGGATATGGTGCTGACCGCGCCGGTCAGATTGACCCTTTTTTGCTGTGCATAACCCAAAATGACCACTTCGTCCAGTGCTGCCACCTCGGGTCTTAATTGAATATTGAGTGTTGTTTGGTTTCCCACAACAACCTCTTGTGTTTGAAATCCGATATAAGAAACCTGCAAGACTGCATCAGCACTGGTCAAAACCATTGAAAAGCGACCATCAAAATCGGTCTGGGTGCCATTTGTTGTTCCTTTCTCTAAAACCGTTGCCCCAGGCAGTGGTTCCTCATTCGCATCAATGATTGTACCCGAAATGGTCTGCTGTGGTACTTCTGACTCTTTCTCGGGAATTTTTTTGGTCGGCGTTGCAGCTAGGTTTTCGACTTCTTCATTTTTTAGAATGATCTGTTTGTTGAAGACTTCATAGGTCACAGCGGTACCTGAGAATATTTTCTCCAATATTTTTGATACGCGTTTTCGTCTTTCATTGATGGTGACCTTTCGTTTGACATCTATTCTTTTTGTGTCAACAAAGAATTTGAATTCGGTCTTGGATTCTATTTCCGTTAGCACATCTTCCACAGTGGCCCCGGTCATATTCAACGTTATTCTCGTGTTCTGTGAATACGTAGTGTTCGCATTCAACTGTATCAAAACCGCTAGAAGTAATAAGGTCGTCAGTTTCATTTTTAAGTCGAACTTTGTCGAAATTGAAATGCGCCAAAGCTTGTTTGGTTTTTTCATAATTTTGTAAAGTTTTCAAGTGGTTAATTAATTTTAATCACACCTAGCGGGAGGTGTTGTGAGCACTTCCCGTTTTTAGTGTTATGGCTCTATGTTATCGGTCACTCATAGGCAAACTTTTTATTGTTGATATATGATGATTTGATTGTTTTCTATTCTGTATTTGATGCCAAAGTTTCGGCCGAAGACCTCCAACACCTCTTCTATGGTCTCAATGTCAAAAACGGCATTGAACGTATTTTCATCGAGAAGTTTGTTGTTGTTGACAATGGTTACATTGTAGTGTCTTTCCAACTTTTTTCGAATACTCTTAAAGGTGGCATCCCTGAAGACAAGCCTGCCATTGACCCAAGCGGTATATAAATTAGTATCGACCTGTTCCACTCCAAAGACCTGTTGGGTTTTGTTCCATGAGCCTTTTTGGAAGGGGACCAGCTGTAATGCATCGTCAGAATTGGCTTCGCTGCCCCGATAAAGTGCTACACTGCCCGATACCAAAACGGTGTTTACCTGCTCATCTTCACTATACGAAGAGATGTTGAATTCGGTACCCAAAACCCTAATGTTCACTTGCTGGGCTTTCACGATAAATGGGTGGGCCTCATCTTCGGCAACCTTAAAATAGGCCTCGCCGTTCAGAAAGACCTCTCTGTTTTTTCCTTCCAAAAAATTGACGGGATATCGCAAGGAAGAACCTGAGTTCAGATGCACAATGGTGCCGTCAGACAGTTCAAGTTGAAATTTTTTCCCATAGGGGATATTCAGTTCGTTAAATACTAGCTCTTTGTTGTTTTCTTTGTCCGTATACTTGATTTTATCACCGGTCTGTGTGGCGATGGCCCTTCCATCCTTATCCAATACCTGTGTATTGCTCTCTGCATCAACGACCTTTACCTTGCCATCGCCCAATTGCAGCGTAATAACCTTATCTTCGATTTGCAATAGGGGTGGTTCGGCCGACTCACGCGTCAAAAAATAGTACGATAGGGCAAAAAGTCCCACGAAAATGGCCGCATAGCGGTAGAAGGTAACGTACTTTTTCTTCTTCTTTCCTACGTAAGGGTCTTGTTGTGTTTTGGAAAGAAATTCTTCATAGGCTTCCCTGGTATCCACCTTTTGGTACTTTAATGAAAGCAGGTACTCTATTTCAATCGATTTTTCAATCTGTTTTCTTGACCAGTCTTTAGAAAGGGCCCCAAAGAGCATATCCAATTCATCCGAAGTAAGGGTTCCCTCTTGGTATTTCTGGATGATGATTTCTAATTCGTTGGATGTCATTTGATCTTATGTTATATTTATAAGACCTCGAAGTTTACCCAAACCCTACATTGTTTTAAACTTTTTTTAATCTTTGTTTAGGTTTCGATATTCTCAATATCGCAAATGAGAGGGGTAAAATGTTGGAAAAGAGCAAAATACTGGTAGAAGAATTGCGAAATGGGGAAGAAAATGCCTACGCAATGCTCTATGAGGTTTTCTATGAAAGCTTGGTGCAGTATTGCCATACCCTTACCCAAGACCTTGCCCTGGCCGAAGATATTGTGCAGAATGTCTTCATCAAGATTTGGTCGAACAGAAAGAACCTCGTAATTACCACTTCGTTGAAAAGTTATCTCTACAGGAGCGTTTTCAACGACTTTGCCAAAGAACACCATCGGAGGAAGCGAAAGGAAAAAGCCCTCTTGGAGTTCAAGGCCCACGTGTTGCACCAAATGGTGGAAATGGACAGGGAGCTTTTGGAGAAAAAGATACGTTTGTTGGACGTCGCTATTGAACAATTGCCCAAAAAATGTAAAAAGGTGTTCTTGTTGAGCAAAAAACAAGGCTATAAGTACCGTGAAATCGCCACGCAGCTCGATATTTCTGAAAAAGCGGTCGAGAAGCACATTAGCCGTGCCATCAAACGTGTGAAAGAAATCTTTGAGGAGACCCCCCATATTTTTATGGTATTCGTTCAAAAGTTATTTGCCAAACGTTGAGAGCGTCTTTCGGTGTTACTTTCCCTTTACCGATCTTTTCATGGTAAAAATGTAGGGGGTATGTTAATTGAGGTGTCATAATAAAGAATCTTCAATACCACTTCATTGGGGTTGAATAACATACTCCGAAGCCATTACAAGATTGAAAACGAATTTTTTATGACAAAGAAACGACCAACCGCCTTTTTATTAAAAACAGTATGTATCCTTTCGTGCATTTTTATGTTTTCCTGTACGGAAACAAAGAAAAAACCTGCCGTGAAATCCCCGCCCAATATAGTTTGGATACTATTGGAAGACTGGGGGCCACAACTTTCCTGCTATGGCGAACCCGGTATCGAAACGCCGCATATCGACCAAGTCGCCAGTGAGGGCATTCGCTACACCCATTGTTTTACGACCGCTCCGGTATGTTCACCTTCAAGATCGGCCATGATGACCGGTTTTCATCAAAATTTTATTGGGTCAGAGCAGCATCGAACCGATGAAAAGTTTGGTTTTGCCAAACGACCATTGCCCAATGGCATCAGACCCATTACCCAGCTTTTATCCGAAAAAGGTTATTTTACCTGTTTGATGGTCGACAAAAAAACAGACCTCAATTTTTTATATAAGGGGGATTTGTTTGAAGGTACTGATTGGAACCAAAGGAACAAAGACCAACCCTTTTTTGCACAGATTACCTTTCAAAAGACCCATCGCCCGTGGTTACGCGATTCCATCAATCCCATAGAAATTGATAAGGTAAGGCTGCCACCGTATTATCCGCAAAGTGATTTGGGCAAGCGTGATTGGGCAAACGGATTGGAGGCCATGCAAATTGTTGATCGTGAAGTAAAGATGGTGCTTGATAGATTAAAGGATGAAAACCTGTATGATAACACCTTAGTGTTCATTATGGGCGACAACGGTCGGTGTATGCCTCGAGGGAAACAATTTTTGTACGATGGTGGCATTCATGTACCCCTTATCGTTCGCTGGCCCCAAAAAATAGAACCGGCCCAAGTGAATGAAACCCTCATCACCACTTTGGATATTACCAAGACCATTTTAAAAGTATCGGGTGCCACAAGCTCAACACCCCTTCACGGAAAAAATCTCTTTGACGATGCAATTAAAGAACGGCAATACATCTTTGCCGCCCGTGATAAGATGGACAGTACGTACGATGCCATGCGCACCATTCGCTCAAAACAGTTCAAGCTAATACAAAACTTGATGCCGGAGCGGCCCTATTGCCAGTACAACAAATATAAAGAGGCCTACTATCCCGTTTTGGCAGAACTGAATGTCAAATATTTGAAAGGTGAACTCAACACGACCCAAAGCCAGTTTATGGCTCCAGCCAAGCCTGAGCTTGAACTCTATGATTTGTCAGCAGATCCGTGGGAGGTCAACAACCTTTCAAATGACCAAACCTACGATTCCATAAAAAATGTTTTATTGTCTGAATTGCAAAGATGGCGATTGTCAATCAATGACAAAGGGGTAAGTGAGGAGTTCAGAAAAGGTGGATGGTCTCAGGATTATCCTACCCGCTCCCTTCATGAATGGGAGGCCCATTTGGAAGGATTTAAGACATGGCTGTTTAGAAAACACAATAGCAAGATTGAGCATCCTTATTCAATTTGGTAAATTTCTTGGCGGAGGTTGTCTTTGATATACAATTATATCTATTTCTAGAATTATCAATACCAGGGGATTGTAATCCAATTCTAAACCCCTTTGAACAACTAAAATAAGAGAGTGACTCTATAGATATTCTGGATTTTCCTCACTGACGGGAAATGGTAATAAAAGATATTAAGCCAATAATCTGTGCGCAATTCTGCCCAATTCATCAATTATTATTTTTATCCTACTTTGGGAATGTGGCAAGGCAGATGATGAGTTCCACTACCCGAATTACCTATAACTACATACGCAACGGCTAAGCCTCCCTTTGAAATGTTCACCGCCTTTTTATCAGGGGCACTTAAGATGGCTAAAATACATGCGAATAGCTTTAACCCAATACGGTTGAAAAACTGTACTAGCAATAACCTGGTAATTTGCAATAAAGTGAAGGAAGAATTATTCAGATTACTGAGAACAACCAAAGTTGATTTATATTCATTATCCTGAGAGGATTTTAAATAATCCCAGAAAACCAACCTTAAATAGGACCGAATTCATTATGTACAATTTAGACACTCATACTCAAAACCTATTCATCCATTTTGAAATTGAGTTGTAACAAGTTCGTTGACCTCGTCCAGGGTGGCATTCTCAAAATCCTTAAGGTAGATCTCGGTAGTTCGTATCGAACTATGGCCAAGAGCCTCGCTAATCAAGGTTGTGGATATGCCCATATACTTTGCAATGGTGGCCCAGGAATGACGAATCGTATAGGTGGTGAGCTTACTGTCGATGTTGGCGTCCTGGGCTATGACCCTAAGCCGCTCGTTCATCCTCCTTCGCTGTGTCTTGTACTTTTGGTAGTGCTTTGAGCTACCATCGTAATTGGCAGAAAATAAAAACTCACCAGACCTTTTGCCAGGGATATAGTGGCCCAAACTGGCCAGAAGATCTTCGGTCAATTTTACCGATAGAGGTGTTCCCGTTTTGCTTCTTCCGTAATAGAGCCGATCGTTGTTGATGTCGCTTGTTCTTATCTTTACAAGGTCAATAAAGTTCATGCCCCTACAGTAGAACATTATCAGGGCATAGTTCCTGGCTCATCTGATTTGAGCTTGCGATCGACCAATACCTTTCCCCAATTTTCAAGGGAGATTTCGTTCTCGATTTTCCTCTTGATCTCAGAGCTGGGGTTATGGTCCCACTTTTGCTTGATGTGGACAACCAGGTTGTCCACTGTGGTCAAATGAATGGAGTCACCAATTTCCCGAACAATCTGTTTGGCCAAGAAGAATTTCCGGTCCAATTCCATATTGACCGAATCGCAGTCCAGGTATTTGTTACACGGAGCGGATTTGCGAAGTTGATTTCCTTTTTCATCCCAGCCCGAGGGCAATGTGGAAACTTTCATTCGGACCATCCTGACCTTTCGGTGGTGAACCTTAAGCACTACGGGGAACAGTCCGGTTCTCTTGCTTTTGGATTTGGTCCTGGTATCAAGAATGAGCGTAACTTTGGCCATCGTTTATCCCTTTTTCAGGAGAAGGTAATAAAAAAATCACGCTCGGTTTTACATTGTATCATTTGAATCGATATCAATAAGAATATTATAAATAACAACCCAAAACATTGATTTTCAATTATATGAATAAAATATCCTAAAGATTTATACAGATTTATTCAAGGCTCATAATCAGGGGGTCCCTGGTTCGAGCCCAGGTGGGACCACAAGTAAGAAAAAGGCCCCTTTTCCAATTGGAAAAGGGGCCTTTTTACCAAATAGATAAATTTTAGTTGATGCTAACTTTTAGCTTGTGTACCGAAAAGCCCATCCAATTCCAAGTATTTGCTGTCAAGGGCACTCAGGGCAAACGCAGCAGCCGAAGCCGTGAACACTGAGTAATCCAAAGATCCTTTTATCCCTGTGGAAAATGCCATGGCAAGGCCAAAAAGCAATAACAAAACCCCACTTAATTGTGCAAAGAATTTGGTTTTAAATCCCACCAAAAGACACAAAGCAAAGAGCACCTCAAAAGAAGTGGCAGCCAGAGCGACCACACCGATAAT
Organism: Allomuricauda sp.; assembly: GCA_028284725.1. Lineage (GTDB taxonomy): Bacteria > Bacteroidota > Bacteroidia > Flavobacteriales > Flavobacteriaceae > Flagellimonas. The sequence goes on from JANQRD010000213.1 coordinate 11,874, forward strand.
TTGATGTGGAAACCATGGATTGATAAGTTGGGTATATTCCACAAAACCGTTCCAATTGCCCCAAGCTGAGACTTCTGCTCCCCATAAGCCAAATCTATCCGCAACAGCAGACAGAAAACCTATTGCCAAAGCTATTCGAAGGAAAACCTTTATATATCGTGTATTCATAAATATGTTTTTTTGAGGGGGTTAAAGTACAGGGCTTCCATGTGAAGAAAAATAGGATTTCCTAAGTAAAGCAGATAAGAGGTATTAAAATCAAAAAAGGCATAAAACAAAAGTCTTATGCCTTCATACAAAAATTGATTTTTCTTTCAATAGGTTTCCACCACAATGACACCGTTCGCCGCCCGCGAGCCATAAATTGCTGCATTGGACAAATCAAGCACCGATATTTTTTTAACTACGGACACATCGATTAATTCATCTAAGGAAGCGAATGACTGCCCTACAATGTAATCATTTAAAATATACAAGGGTTCTGCAACTGGTTGATTAACTGAGTTCACAGTCCCTCTCAACACGGGGGTGTTGCCCCTTAAAATAACACCGGGCACCTTACGCATCATATTAAGAAGGGTAATTTGTGTATTGCCTACTCCTTCCCGTTCGGCTTTGTATATATTGACAGAATCTGAAGTGGACTTGCACGAGGTGAATATAAGGCTGACAAGTGCAAGCAATAAAATGATTTTTTTCATATTAAACTTTTTAGCATTTTTAAATTACAAAAAAAATCGAACAAAGCGTTGGAAATTAAGAAATTAGATGGTTTTGTAACAAAAAAGGGAGGCCACAAGGACCTCCCCCACACTAACCGCCTACACCATTACAGTGTAGGTCTTTTACTCCACTCGACGACACTAAGTAATTTTCCATCATGGTAGGATACCTCGCGCATAGCCTCACCATCGGGTTTCCAAAAAACCCATTTCCCAGTCCTTTTGCCCTGGTTGTAATTTCCAAGGGAGATTTTGGCACCGTTTTTATCAAACGTTGCCCATTTACCCTGTAGCTTACCATCTTTAAAGCAGCCTATCTGGGCAATTTGTCCATTGTCATGATAAAAGATTCCTTTCACCATATCCCCGACCCTTTCAAAAGTGGGTTGGGGTCTCTGTGCTACCATTGAAATTGAAAATAGCACGACCGCCATTCCTGTTAATACTGTTTTCATTTTTTGATTGTTTTAAATGTGTTTTTTGTTTTGGTTGAAGTATTCTTCCCTTTCCTCCTCATTAATTGAAAAATGAAGTTCCATCAAATCTTCGGCGCTCTACCCAACGTACTCTTTTGGCACCTGCGAAACTGGACATGAACGAGAACCGCTTTACGTCTGTCGGCGTTTTTGCAAATGTTGTTTTCATGTTTCTGCGTTTTTAAATTGTTTTTTGATTGATGAATTTTTTAAAAGCTTAAATGCCCGGCTGAAATTCAAGGACAAAGAAATGGCAGCTATTGCTTTTGTACTATGAGGATTTTCGCAAAAACAATAAGAATTGTAGCTACTAAGAATTCAGTGAAATCAAAAAGAGCAATCAGGTCGCAAAACCTATAAACTAGGTTGCATGAACTTATTTTACAAGGTCTTTTGGGGTTTTACCAAATTCTTCCACAAAACATTTGGTAAAATAGGAAGGACTGGAAAAGCCAACTTGAAAAGCAATGTCGGAGACTCTTCCCGCACCCTGTTCCAACAACTTTTTGGCTCGCTCCAAACGGTATTTTCGAATAAAAAGACTGGGTGTTTGATTGGTAAGTGAAACCATTTTTCGGTGTACTTGGGAGCGGCTCAGATTAATGGCCTCTGCCAATTGCTCCACACCAAAAGTTTCGTTATCGATGTTCTCTTCGATTTCATTTACAAGTTTTTCCAAAAATTGCTGTTCCATGGAGGTAACCGCGATTTCCTTGGGGGAGATGAGGGTGGTTTTGGCAAACCTTCTTTGGAGTTTTTTTCGGTTTGTGATGAGATTTTTTACCTGCGCCTGCAATTCCAATTTGTTGAAGGGTTTTGCCAGGTAAGCATCGGCTTGGATGTTCAGTCCCTTTATTTTGTCTTCTTCCGATGCCTTTGCCGTGAGTAAGATTACCGGAATGTGCGATGTCGCTTCAGTATCCTTTATCCTTTTGCAAAGCTCCGTGCCATCCATTTTCGGCATCATAACATCCGAAATAATAAGGTCGGGCACATGCTCCTTGGCCATTTCAAATCCAACCTGCCCATTTTCAGCTTCCAGCACTCGATAATCGTTCCCAAAATGGCTTTTGATATACGATCGCATTTCAGCATTGTCTTCCACCAGCAAGATCAATTCATGTGGGCTATTATCACTATCATGGGGAACTGATTCTGTTGGGGATTCCACCATGGGTTCAATGGCTTTTGGAGAACCGGACTTGGACTTTGCAAACTGATGCTCCTTTAAGTGTTCCCTGCCCAGGCGAAGTACTACAGTGAACGAGGAACCCTGATTGTGTTTGCTTTCTGCTTCAATGGTTCCCCCATGCAATTCTACCAATTCTTTGGCTAGGGAAAGACCAATACCAGTGCCCTCATGCTCCCTTGATTCTCGATTGTCTGCTTGAAAAAAGCGATCAAAAATGTAGGGAAGTTGATCTTGATTGATGCCCACTCCGGAGTCTTCCACCCGAATCACACAAGAATTATCGTCTCGGGTAACCGAAACGTCCACCTTACCACCTGACTTAGTAAACTTCATGGCATTTGAGAGTAGATTGATCAGCACCTTTTCCATCTTGTCCACATCGTAAAAAACATAAAGCTCATCCTCGTCCGAGCTGAAGGTGAGCTGAATACCTTGGGTCACAGACATGGAACTGAACGATTCGGTAATGGTCGATATCATTTGAATAATGTCCTGTTGACTGGCTTTCAAATCCAATTTTCCGGCTTCCAATTTGGAGAGGTCCAACAATTGATTGATCAATCGAAGTAGGCGTTTGGCGTTGTTGTTGATAAAGGTGAGCTTGTTTTTTTGGTTAGCTTTTAGCGCATCATCCTCCATAAGATCTGAGGAAGGCCCCAAAATTAAAGTGAGCGGTGTTCGAAGCTCGTGGGAAATATTCGAGAAAAATCGATTTTTCACTTCGTATAAATGAGCTATTTCATCCGCTTGTCGCTGTGTTTCGGCCACTGCTTTGTTTATGGCCTCCTCCAGGGCCTGGTTTTTACGCTTTAAGGCCTGGGTTCGCCATTGACTGATAAGGTAGGTCGATAGTCCCAACAATAAAATGTAGAAGAGAATGGAAATATTGTTCCAGAACCAGGGAGGGCTCACCCGAAAACTTACGGTGGCTTCAGGACTTTCCACAAAATAGTCGTTCAGCGCCTTTACCTTAAAGGTATAGTCCCCTGGTGGCAGACTAGTATACTCTTTGCTGTTTTGGGAAGAAGGTTCAGACCATTTTTCATCAAACCCCACTAATTTATACTGATATTGTTTGTTTTGTGCGTCCTTATAGTTGGGCGAAGCATACGAAAAGGAAAGCAGACTATTATTGTAGGCGAGATTATCCAGCACTACCGAGTCTGTTGAAAATTGTCGGGCTATTTTTGAAGTGGCCACTTTTGAGATGATGATATCGGGTTGTTCAATCTTGCTTTCCACCAGAGTAAGGTCATAAGTGATAATTTCATCTAGGATACCGAAGAACAATTTGTCCTCTGAGCTGTGAAAGTTGATGGTGCTAAAAGGGTCTTTTAGACTGGTTGCAACGGTGGAAAATGGATAATAAGTCGGCATAGCTCCCTTTCCTGATGTTTCTATTTTAACCAGCTGTTCTTTTAATCCGTTTTTTACATTTAGCCATAGGGCACCATTGGATTGCCCATCATAGGGATATACAGTTTCATCCTTAAGATTGAAGTATGAAGAAAAATTGGTAATTGTAGAAAATTGATCTTTGGTTGGATCATACAGATAAACCTCATTTTCCAGAGAGATAACAAACAGTTTTCCATCGTAATGAAAAACCCGACTGTAGCCTGGAGGAACTCCTTTTTCATTCCCGTAATGTGCTAAGGTGCCTTTATCAAAATCAATAAAGCCATCCGCGTTCATGGAATAGTTAAACCTATAAACGCCATTGCTGTTTGTCCCGATCCAAAACTGCCCTGGACGCAATTGTTGGAAACTCCGAGCTCCACCTGAAACTCCTTTTAACTGCCCGTGAACAATCCAATCTTTTCCATCCCATTTGATTTGATACATACCATCATCGAAAAGGATAACGGAGGAATTTTTGTCCTCGGAAAGTGTCAATGCCAATTGATTGATTTGGCTATTTTCAATTTTTGAATCCTCAATCACCTTGATGTTTTGATTCGCATCTATGGCAAAAGTGTTGTCGTAACTGGCCAAAACCAGCAGTTGGTTTTGTATGGTATCCAAGTCACGAACGATTGTGGTTATGTTTGCAACCCTCTCAAAAGTATCTTGGTTCTGTACCAGGAGACCATCATTAGTAGCCACATACAGTCGGTCATTGAATTTTTGAATATCCAAAACAGAACCATGAAGTCCGTTGTGTTTATCGAAATATGATATTGGCGAATCGAAATCCAGTCGTGTGATCCCAGCATCCAAAGCACACCATAAGGAACCTTGCCGATCCACGAATAAGCCTCGGACGACGTCATTGCTCAAACCATTTTCGGTGGTGATATGGCTCTTCAATTTCCCATCCGGACTTAAGACCACCAATCCCTTATTGATAGTAGCCACCACTAAATCCCCAGATGGAATTTTAATGGCCGTGTTAATGCCGTATTCCAGAAAAAAATCAGAAGCTTCATTCTCAAAAGGCAGGGCTTTTTCTCCATCAAAAAGCTGGAGGGTATTTCTTTTTTCAAAAAGCTGTCCAGAGTTGTTTTTTAACATGAATTCTGTCGCTGCATTTAGGAATGCTTCCCCGTGATCCATCCCAACGAACTGGTCGTCCTTATTTAGACGAAGCATACCTTTCTTGGGAATATTTAGCAACAGAGCATCATCAAAGACCAGAATTTTCCATAGTCTGTTCTTCCAATCTGCCCAAATTCTTGAACTGCTTCCATCAGTTTTGACCCTGAGTACAAAAGTGTCTGTTTGGTAATAAACATGTCCTTTATGGTAGAGGGATGTCCATACACGTCCGAAGTCCTGTAAATCTTTCGGAACAAATTCCAGAAAAGAAGTGTATGCATAGGAATCACCTTTTTTTTCAAAAACCCCCAATTCGTTGTTTCCGCCTACAAATATTTTGTTCCCATGAATGTCCAGCGAACGAATATGACCTTTGTTGGGCAGCCTTTCCAAACGCCATTCTTCACCATCGTAAATTAGCAAGCCCTTTGTATTGGCAAAGTACATGAGTCCGTTCCCATCTTGATCAGCGGTCCAGTTTTGCCGATGTGCTTGATATTCTTGGGGACCATAGACCCTATAAAAAGGCATGCCCGCCTCTTGACCAAAACAGCCCAAAATGCAGAAAACAAATAAGATACGAACAAAAAATCTCATAGTGCTCCCCATCACATATGAAATTAAGAATTGCACATTAGCGCACAAAAACCTTTGTTAAGATAATCAGCATTGTATTATGGTTGCGTTAAACTTTGGTTATCTTCTTAACAGAGACACTGGGAAGGCCATAATATTAAGAAAATTCTCACGTTATTGGTAATTAGGAATGAATTCTTTAGCATGAAAGCCAATTTCCCACTCACTAATAGCCTAAAACAAATGCCATTTCCCATGGCCCTTATAAATTGCGATCTTGAAATTAAAGAATATGCCCAGGGCTTTTATTCATTTTTTGGCTATATCAAATCCGACACTCAACCCAAGAACCTCCGGCACCTTTTGGGGGAGGTTCCCGCATCGCTCCGAGAACTAAAAAAAGCCAAAAGAAAGCCTAAGATAATACGGGAATACATTTCGAAAATCACTCAAAAGGGAGAGTTAAAATGGTATAAACTTGTCTTATATCCTTCAGGGTCAAAGGGGCTTTACTATGCATATTTTGACGATGTGACCAAGGAAAAGATAACCTTGGATCTTTCTCTTCAAGCAGAACGTACTGCTAAAATTGGTAGCTGGGAGGTGGATTTCATCAATCACAGGTTGTTTTGGTCGGATATGACAAGGGAAATTCATGAAGTCTCCAAAAACTATATCCCTAGTTTAGAAACTGGGATTGAATTTTACAAAGCTGGAGAGCATCGCAATCGAATTGTTGAAGTGGTTTCGGAGGCAATTGAAAAAGGGACACCATTTGACGAAGAATTCATTATCGTTACTGCCACCGGAAAAGAAAAATGGGTGCGATCTATAGGGACAGCGGAGATGGTCAATGGGAAAACATCTAGACTTTTTGGGGTGTTTCAAGATATTGATAGGGTAAAACGTGAAGGGATTCAATACAAGATATTGACGGACAGGATGCGGATTGCTGTTGAAAGCTCCAATATTGGCATATGGGATTATAATATTGTGGACAATACATTGGTTTGGGACGATAATATGTATGCCCTTTACAATGTTAAAAAAGAGGATTTCACTGGGGTCGTTGAAGCTTGGGAGAGCACCATTCATCCCGAAGATAAGGAAGAAAGCTTACAGGCAGTGGAAGACGCCATAGCGGGAAAAAGGAAGTTCAACACAGAATTCAGGATCAAAACAGGTGACGGTTCCATTCGTCATATACATGGTCTTGGCAAGGTTCTTAGGGATGACAAAGGAAATGCGGTTCGTATGATAGGTGCCAATACCGATGTTTCCAGAATCAAAAAAGCAGATGATCGGTTACGTGAGCTGTTGCGTACCACAGAAAAGCAAAACAAGAGCTTACTGAATTTTGCCCATATCGTATCCCACAACTTGCGATCCAATTCAAGTAACCTCTCCATGCTAACGGGAATGCTTTTGGATAATACCGATCCGAGTCAACAAGAACGGTTTTTGGAAATGATTCGAATATCCTCGGAGCGACTCGATGAGACTGTGGTGGAATTGAATGAGGTGATTAAAATACAAACCGATCACCATGATAATTTTAAGTGGGTCAACGTAAAATCCACGTTACAGCACGCTCTGGAAAGTATTAATGCCCTTATTGAGGAAGCGGTTCCAAAAATTCAAATCGGAATTCCGGATAATTTAAAAGTATACGCCATTGAGCCTTATTTGTCGAGCATATTTCTTAACCTTCTTACAAATAGCATAAAGTACCGCAAGCCAAATAAGAAATTATCGCTAAAAATAGCCGCCGAAGTAGCTAGGGAGAGCACAAAAATTTCCTTTCAAGACAATGGGAAAGGCATCGACCTAAAAAGACATGGGGACAAGCTCTTTGGAATGTACAAGACCTTCCATGGCAACAAGGATGCCAAAGGGATAGGGCTTTTTATTTCAAAGAATCAAATGGATGCGATGAATGCTAAAATTGAGGTTGTCAGTGAGGTGGATAAAGGAACCACTTTTACGTTGTATTTCCAGAATAAAAATTAAAAGTATGGCAACAAATAGAACAATTTTTTTGGTAGATGATGATTTTATTTTTCGTGAGGCCGCAGAGGTACTGATCAAATCCACGGGACTTTCGGAAGATGTGGTCCATTTGGAAAATGGTCTGGTTGCCTACAACCTGCTCATCGAGTTGGCCGAAACATCTGGGCAATTGCCCGATCTGGTTCTTCTGGACATCAATATGCCGGTAATGAACGGCTGGGAGCTTTTGGAAGAATTGAAATTTGCCTCAAGCACTATCAGGGATGAGGTTCAGATACATATACTTACTTCCTCCATTGCTCCAGAGGATTTAAACCTATCAAAGCAATATCCTTTTATAGATGGATATATCACAAAACCGCTGACCAAGGCCGATATTGAAAAATTGGCCAAAAGTTTGCAACAACAAAAGGCCTAAGATCATTTAAACAGGAAAGCCACGGCACCAATAGCGGTTACAGCCAAAATAAATCTCTTATAATTCCGTTCGTTGATTCTTTTCACGACGGCCACTCCAACAAAAAGGCCCAGGACAACAGGAGGCACCAACTTAACATCGAGCAACAGGGTTTCGGTGGAGATTGTTTTCCAAACAAAGAGATGAAACGGTAGTTTAAACAGGTTGGTGATAAAAAAGAGCCAAGCGGCCGTTCCCACAAATTCATTCTTTGGCAATCGCATTGCTAGAAAAAAGATGTTGGTAAAGGCTCCGGCCAAGTTCCCGATCATTGTACAAATTCCAGCGCAAATACCAATAAGACCTGAAAAAGACCAATGTGCTGGCACAGCGGCTGATTTCCGTTTGTCCCAAAAAATCAATAGCCCTAGACTGATAAAAATCACAATGGCCATCCCAATTTTAAATTCGGTTTCGGGAAGATCTTTTCCAATATAAACGCCTATCAATATTCCAGTGATCATCCAGGGCAAAATTTTCAGCAAGAACTTCCATTGCGTATGACGATTGTAGTAAATAATGGCAAAAACATCACCAATCAACAGAAGCGGCATCAAAATTCCGGTGGATTCCTTAGCACCGAAGGCCAAAGCCATTAAGGTGACATTAAATATGGAAAGACCCTTTAAACCTGCTTTGGAGGTTCCCATCAAAAAAGCGGCGGTTGCCGCGAGGATCCATGCTGTAAATGAGGGTTCAGAAGTTGTATAGAGCACCAAAACGGATGTTTAGCGAACAAAAAACAAAGGTATCGCAAAAAATTATACCTTTAGTTTCTTACCAACCTAATCTAAAAAATGGAACTTACTGTACTTGACTACACCCTTATTTTTGTTTTTTTTGCTGCGGTTTTGGGAATAGGAATCTATGTTTCCAAAAAATCGGGAAAAAGCTCTTCCGAATACTTTTTGTCGGGCCGTACCATGCCCTGGTGGTTATTGGGGCTCTCCATGGTAGCCACTACCTTTTCCACGGACACACCCAATTTGGTTACCGATTTGGTACGGACCAATGGGGTCTCCGGTAATTGGGGCTGGTGGTGTTTTTTGTTGACTGGAATGTTGACCGTTTTTGTTTATGCCAAGCTATGGCGGAAATCGAACGTAAAAACCGATTTAGAATTTTATGAACTCCGCTACGGAGGAAAAGCTGCCAGTTTTTTGAGAAAGTTCCGGGCTGTTTATTTAGGGATTTTTTTTAATGTGATTACGATGGCGTCCGTTACCCTTGCAGCCATCAAGATTGGAGGTGTGATGTTGGGATTGGAACCTTGGGAAACCGTAGTGGCAGCAGGTCTGGTAACCGTTATTTTCAGCGCTTTAGGTGGATTTAAAGGAGTGGTCTACAGCGACTTTTTGCTGTTTTTTGTGGCTATGGCCGGTGCTGTTGGAGCTGCTTATTATTTAGTGAACATCCCTGAAGTTGGCGGCATCAAAGCTGTCATGGAAAGTGAGCATGTAAAGGACAAATTGAGCATATTGCCGGATTTCAGTGACAAAAAAGCTTTGATTACAGTGTTGGTGATTCCCTTAGCCGTGCAATGGTGGAGTTCATGGTACCCGGGAGGTGAACCAGGTGGAGGTGGATACATTGCGCAACGAATGTTGGCGGCCAAAAATGAAAATCATGCCATTGGTGCGACCTTTTTCTTCAACATCATGCATTATGCGTTGCGACCCTGGCCCTGGATTTTGGTGGCTTTGGCTTCGCTAGTGGTATATCCCGATATTGCAAGTATCCAAGCGGCCTTTCCGAATGTTGCTGAAAGCAAATTGGGACATGATCTGGCCTATTCGGCTATGTTGACCAAGCTTCCCAGTGGATTGCTGGGCATTGTATTGGCCTCATTGGTTGCAGCCTATATGAGTACCATTTCCACACAGCTCAATTGGGGCTCTTCCTATATTGTTTACGATTTTTACAA
>JANQRD010000243.1 GCA_028284725.1 Allomuricauda sp.
AGCCGCCCACGAAAGTCGGCGCTGCCCTTGGGCTCAAAACCGATTACGTACACTCCGGTATCGTCAATATCGGCGTAACCGATCAGTTCAAACCGGTACTTGCGGCTTTTATCGATCACATTGAGCTTGGTGTCCTCCTCGTGGTACACTTCACCTAAGATTTCCTTAAAAATGCGTTTTTGGCCGCCCACAAGCCCCGAAATGGTATCGGTTCCCAATTCCCTTTCGAGTTCCTCGGCTTTTTCCTTTTCCAGTTCGGTCAAAATGGAATCGACCTGTATCTTTTGGCTGAAAAGTCCCGACTTGATCTTGAGGTACGAATCCTTCTTTACATTTTGTCGGAACATGGCCTCCATACGCTGGCCCAAATCTTCGAAGGAACCCACGGCCTTTTTATCGTACATTTCAGCAGCGCGGAGCACGTTTACTTTATATTCCTCATCCACTTTGTAAAAATCGCCCAGCGTCTCGGTGTAGTGGTACGAATTTCGTGGAATGACCCGTGCAATACTGTCGATGAGCTCCTTGTCCAGTTCCTCAATGGAAGATTTCTCAAACCCCAGATCTACTTTTTGAACGTTCCCAAAAATGGACTGCCGTAAAAAATACCGCTGTTTTAGGGGCGCATTGTTCACATTTTGGGGCAGGCGCTTCTTTACCTTGTCCATAATATCGTCCACGCTGAGTTCCTCATCGAACAGGTACACCCCACTTAATTCAATGGCCTTAGGCTTGATGGCGATCAGGGTATCCTGTAACTGTTCCAACGTGAGCCCCGTTTTTTGATAGCCCATGGAAGACACATAGATGGAATCGAGGGTCTCAGTCCCTTCTTCGAGAATAAAACTGAAGCGACCTTCCTCGTTTGTGATTACCCCCTGAAATTCCCCGTACTGCACCGTAGCGTAAGGGATACCCTTTTGGGTCTTGGCATCGACCAAGCGGGAACTGATCTGTTGTGCGGTCAACAGATTTCCGCAAAATAGAAGTGCGGTAAGGGAAACAATATTTTTGATTGATGGCATAGCTTCTTTTTAGACTCTAGGTTAAAGACACAAAATGGGGTAAAAGGGTTGCATGGGAAATAAGACGAATTAGCCTTTAAATTATAACACAAATTGGGCAAAAAAATTATCCTGAAATAGTGGTTGGTCGTCAGGATTTGGCAATATTCCGGATCATGCCCCCAAAAATAAAGTAGTGGAAGGGGAGCACGCTGTACCAGTACAAGCGCCCTTTGAGTCCTTTTGGTCGGAAGGTGGCCACTTGGTGGAGTATGTTTTGGTCATCAATCTTAAATTCGAGCCATGCCTCTCCGGGCACCCTCATTTCGGCAAAAAGCAGGAGTCGTTTCGCTTTTTTGTCAGCAAAAAGCACCCGCCAGAAGTCAAGAGCATCCCCGGGAAATATTTTATCGGGATGGGTACGACCGCGTCGCAACCCTGGGCCTCCGTTAAGCTTGTCCAAAAACCCACGAATTTTCCAAAGCCAGTTGCCATAGTACCATCCGGTTTCGCCCCCAATGCGCCAAATATTGTCCAAAACAGCTTCCTTGTCAGTCACTTCCAGCTGTTTTACGTCTTTCAAAACCCCATATTTAGGCACTTGGATGTATTTTTCCAGATCCTCCTTTACCTGTCCGCTGGCGATACTGTCTTTCCAACTGCTCACCACCAGATTCTGTTCTATTTTTTCAAATGCCATATCGATGGCCTCTTCGTAGGTGTGCGTTTCAATCCCTAAAAGCTGTTGCAAGCGATTATCCTTGGCAACCACCTCCATTTTCATGCTATCAACAAGGTTTACCGCCAATTTGTAGGAGGTTGAGGTCACAAAATAGAGCCAATAAGAAGAGAGTTTAGGGGTCATAACAGGAACGGTGAGAATCCAGTTTTTGAAGCCACGTACCTTGGCATATTTGTGGAGCATGTCCTTGTAGGTGAGCACATCAGGACCGCCAATATCGAAAGATTGATCATAGGTCTGCTCATTCCCCAGAACGCCTGTCAAGAATTTAATAATATCACGAATGGCAATTGGCTGACTTTTGGTCAAAACCCATTTTGGGGTCACCATGACAGGAAGTTTTTCACAGAGATCTCGGATAATTTCAAAAGAGGAGCTGCCCGAACCCACAATAATGCCCGCACGAAGCACCGTGAGGTGAAAATCGCCCTGATAGAGGATATCCTCTACGTTTTTTCGCGAGGAGAGGTGTTTGGAAAGCTCTGTATCGTTCACAATACCACTCAAATAGATGACCTGCTGAACATGAGTGTGTTTTAGATGGGCATTGAAATTATGGGCGGATTCGGCTTCCTTTTCATCAAAATCAGCAATGGAAGAGGTCATGGAATGGATGAGGTAGTAGGCTACGTCAATATCTTGTGGAATTTTATTGGCTTCCACCGCTTCCAAAAAGTCGATTTCAACTACCTGAATCCTAGAACGGGTTTGGGTATCGATGGAAAGTCGTTTTTCATCCCGAACCGCGCAGATCACTTCGTGACCCATTTCCAAAAGCCTCGGCAATAGCCGCATACCAATATAACCGTTGGCACCGGTAAGCAAAATCTTCATTGTCGGGAAACGGTATACATTTTATACAAAAAGTAAAACGGCACCAGTCCGGCCACTATCCAAATCCCGATGAGCATGGGGACATCCAACGTGTCCAAAATTCCTTTTACCTTGAAGACGATAGCAAAAGTGGTCAACAGAAAGGCAACTACGGTCGCCAAATTGATCACCACCAACATGCGGATACCTATGGAGTAAAGTTGTGGTGCATTTTTTTCCGTCACTTTGATGGGATAGTTGATGTTGGAAGGTTTCATATGGGTGACAAAAAAGCCCATCCCGAAATAGAGTGCGCTACTCAGTATAGGAATGATCCAAAGCACGGATTTGTGTCCGTAGTCATCCACTTCGCCCTGAAGGTTGAAGTGCGTGGGGATGGTGTCGGGTAAATCGAAATAGAACACCAAGACCAAAAGGTAATTCAGGGCAACAATGATCCATCCCATTCGAACCAATTTTTTGTCCGAAGGGGTTGGTTTTACCTCCAAATCTGGTTTTTTGGTGAGCATGGTTACAAATCTTCAATGGACGTCGGCGCATTGTCCGCCTTATAATCCAACAATTTTTTAAAGTACTTCTGAATCGCTTTGGTGTCCGAGCGTACTTTTACAAAGTAATTGTCCCGGTAAATGGAATAGACCGCAAAATCCCCTTTGTAAATGTTGAGCTTGTAATAGGGAATGATGAGTCCGTAGGTCTCCAGCAACGATCGGAACCTTAGAATAATTCCTTTTGGGCGCATTTCGATGTTGCAGGTATTCAAATTGTTATCGAGGATGAGCAAATTTTGGATTTCAACGCTTGCATCGGTGATATGGAGTTTTGGTGAGCCGATGCCACCCAATTTCCATCGCTCTTTCAAGGCAAAAGGCTTGCCCACCGCATCGTCGATTTTTTTGGTGATTTTTTTATCGGTATATGAGACATTTAAAAGCATTTCTAAAATTAACCAAATTGCGCCTATACTATAGGTCTAAAGGCCATGAATCTTGTTACAAAAGGGTAAAAAATATGTAGTTTTGCAGGCTTAAAAGGGATTTTAGTACATGGATCTGCAAAACATAGTCTCACAAAAGGTAAAAGAAGCGGTAACGGCGTTGTTCCAAGTAGACTTGCCTTCGGTGGAGTTTCAACCCACACGAAAGGATTTTGAAGGGGACATTACCGTGGTGATCTTTCCTATGCTACGTTATGTGAAGGGCAATCCTGTGGACATTGGTACAAAAATCGGAACCTATGTTCAGGAGCATGTCGAGGAGGTGGCGAAGTTCAATGTGGTGAAAGGCTTTCTGAACCTGGTGATTGCTGATAGGTTTTACCTGAATTTTTTCAATTCCATCATAAAGGAAACCGAGTACGGTCATGTGAAAACTTCCACTACGGATGCGGTAATGGTGGAATATTCTTCGCCCAATACGAACAAACCTTTGCATTTGGGGCACATCCGGAACAATTTATTGGGGTACTCTGTGTCCGAAATCCTAAAAGCAGCGGGAAAAAAGGTGTACAAGACCCAGATTGTCAATGATCGGGGGATTCACATTTGCAAAAGCATGTTGGCCTGGCAGAAGTTTGGAAAAGGAGAAACACCTGAATCTTCTGGCCTGAAAGGAGACCATTTGGTGGGCAAATACTATGTTGCTTTTGACAAGGCCTATAAAGCGGAAATTGCAGAATTGGTTTCTGACGGCACAGCAAAAGAAAAAGCGGAAAAAGAGGCGCCCATTCTCTTGGAAGCCCAAGAAATGCTTCGCAAGTGGGAAAGCGGAGATGCTGAGACCGTGGCTCTTTGGAAAAAGATGAACGGTTGGGTGTACGACGGCTTCGATACCACTTACAAAAATTTGGGAGTCGATTTTGATAAGTTGTACTACGAAAGTGATACCTATTTATTGGGTAGGGATGTGGTAAAGGATGGTCTTGAAAAAGGGATTTTCTTTAAAAAAGAAGATGGTAGTGTCTGGATCGACCTTACGGATGAAGGACTGGACGAAAAAATAGTACTTCGAGCTGATGGCACCGCGGTCTATATGACCCAGGACATCGGTACGGCTATCCAACGGGTGACCGACTTTCCGGATATCACCGGAATGGTCTATACTGTGGGCAACGAGCAGGATTACCATTTTAAAGTCTTGTTTTTGATCCTGAAGAAATTGGGCTATTCCTGGGCAAAGCAATTGTACCATTTGAGTTATGGAATGGTGGATTTGCCGAGTGGTAAAATGAAGAGTCGTGAAGGTACAGTGGTCGATGCGGATGACCTCATACGAAGTATGGAAGACACCGCAGAGGGTATTTCCAAGGAATTGGGCAAGCTGGACGGCTATTCCGAATCGGAAAAACAGGAGCTGTATCGCATAATCGGCCTTGGAGCCTTAAAGTACTACATCCTGAAGGTAGATCCCAAAAAGCGGATTCTTTTTAATCCGGAGGAATCTGTGGATTTTCAGGGAAATACAGGGCCATTTATCCAATACACCTACGCGCGGATCCAATCCATTTTGCGAAAGGCTGAGGGTGTCAGGTCGAGCGCAGTCGAGACCTCTTTGGACTTGCATGAAAAAGAGAAGGAATTATTGAAACAGATTCAACTATTTCCGGAAACCGTTCAATTGGCAGCGGAAAATTATAGCCCGGCACTTATCGCTAACTATACTTATGATTTGGTGAAGGAATTCAATTCATTCTATCAGCAAGTATCCATTTTGGGAGAAAGTGACGAACAAAAAGGACATTTTCGGGTTCAATTGTCCAAAAAAGTAGGGGAGGTAATCCAATCGGCCTTTAAGCTTTTGGGAATCGATGTTCCAGAACGGATGTAGCTAGAAATTCACTCTAAAACTTAGATTGGGTGTAATCCCCAACGAAATATTTTCCACCGTTTCGATCTGGTTGTCATCAGTAAGGCGATAATATTTGTTCAAAACGTTCTTGCGGTTGGTCATATTGAGAACAGAAACTCCGGCATTTGCTTTTACACGTCGACTGATGTCGAAGTTGTAGATGGCTGAGGCATCCACACGGAGGTATTCCGGTAGTCGACTGCTATTGGGAGGAGCATAGTTGATTCGAGCCGGAAAAACGGATGTATCCAGGGCCATATCCCGTTCCAAAGGCTCAGTAAAGGGTCTTCCAGTGCGGTAATTTGCCCCTAAACTGAGTTTCAGATTTTTGTAGTTGTAGTTACTTGCGAAGGAAATCGCATGTCTGATGTCGAGGTTGTTGGGAAAGCGATTGGGATCTATGTCCTCAAAATCGTAGTCGTTCTTGTTGTAAGTATAGCTCAACCAAGTGCTGTAGTTGTTTCCTTTTTTGTTGATTAAAAACTCAACACCTCGCACATCGTAGCTTCCTATTTCTCCATTGAACTGGTTTTGGTTTTGAAATCCCTGGGTGCTGGTGCTGATACCATCAACTTTTTTATAAAACCCCTCGAGCCCCAGATAAAAGCTGTTCTTTTCGTAGTTGATACCAATGGAACCCTGTTTGCTTTGGGTAATGGGGAGCATGTTGTCATCGGAAAGGATCCATCGGCGTTTTTCGATGCCCAAAAAATTTTGTTCCAGATCGATGATCTGGTTGGTGGTCTGACTCTTAAATTCCCCCAAAACCTCTCCCCGCAAATAATTCGCCAACCGAAAACTAAGGTTGAGGCGGGGTTCTATCAAAAATTTACTGAAGGTTCCCAGATTTTCAGCATAATTGACCCGAATACCGGCCCGTCCTATAAATTTATTTCCAAAGGAACTGTATCCAATTTCGGAATATGGCGCATGGATTCGAATAACTCCCGTGATATTGCTTAGAAAACTAGGCCGAGTGACTCTAGTAAAGTTTTTTATTCCAGTCTCAATATATTGGTACCCGTTGTTCCAATTCAGGTTTTCGCTAATTGTGTAATTCGTATCCAGTTTTAAGGCGTTTTCCAATACGCGGTTGTTTTGGAACAAAATCTGGATCTGGTTTGCAAACAGACTTTCCGCATCAAGGTTGTATCTTGAATAGTACGCATTCAGATTTGTGGAAAATTGGTCAGTCCATTGGCTTTGCAACTGTGCCCCAACAGAAAGGTTTGTTTGATCTAAAATACCATTGGTGGTTTCCATTTGGGTGATATTGGTCTCCTCATAATCCAGATTGTTGGTAATGCTGATAAAATTCAATCGGAGCTTATGTACATCATTGATATCATAGAGCAATTTTCCGGTAAAGTCGTAAAAAAAGAAGTTTTCATTCCTTCGAATGTCCTGATCTACGGACATATTGTTCTCATCGATAACCTCACTGTCCTGAAAGGCCCTATCAAAAAACTTATTGTAGGTAGGGGTGTTGAGAAAGTCGGTGGTGGAGCGTCTGGCCGAAAATTGCAGTCCAATTTTGTCCGTGATTGGGAATTGTCCGTACACGTCCCCACTGATAAAGTTAAACCCAGCACCCCCAAAAAAGGTGTCGGAAAGCTCATTGGCGGTCTCCATTTGGATGACACTACTCACACCATCTCCAAAAGCTGCGGGTGTTCCGTTCTTTATGACGGTGATTTTGTCTGTTAAATAAGGATTAAAGGCGGAAATCAGGCCAAAAAAGTGCCCGGATTGGTACATTTTGATGCCGTTCCACAAAATAAGGTTCTGATCGTTCGTCCCCCCACGAACATTGATGTCCGATACAGTTTCATCGATGCTTTCAATGCCAGGGAGTGCTTGTACGGTCTGTAAAATGTCTGGTTCGATGAGTCCCGGCAAAATCCCAAAATCAGCAGTATTTAGTGTGATGCTTGCATCTTTTTCCTTGATGATTCCCGTTGTAAGGAATTTGTACACGATTACTTCCTTCAATTGCTCATAATGCTGTGCCATGAGTATTTTGGGGCACCCGCCTTGACGCACCAACTCCTCAACATTGATGTATTTGGTGTTATAGCCCAAGTACCGAATTTTCAGCGTGGCATTTCTGGGCAAGTCGTTCAAAGTGAAGGTGCCATCTGCATTGGTGGTCATGGCAACCTCGGTTCCGAACACTTCCACCGTGGCACCGGGAATATTGTTTTCTGCGAAATTATCCAACACTCGAGCACAAATCGTCACCAGCGAGTTTTCGACAATGGTATAATAGCGATCGCTCAGTTTTTTGGGCTTCAACTGGAACTGGGATTCGATATAGTCCAAAATATCGTCGAGGGCAACCAAATTTTTGGGAATGCTGATGGTGATATCGTCCAAATCCTCATTGATATACGAAAATTTGATGTCGAACCTGTTTTCCAAGTCCTTAATGTACGAAACAAGTGAAACGGGAGCTTCCTGATTTTCCTGGGCAAATGCATTGGAATTCAGGAGTACTAAAAATCCTAAGAAGAGGCCGAAGTGGCTACTGCGGAGTTTTTTCAGCATAGAAAAGTACATTATCGCCCTCAATTTCGTAATTAATTCGAGATGGGGTGCTTATACTTTTTAACGCCATATTCAAGTCTGTGTTGCTAAAAGTTCCGGTAAATAATAGATTTTCATCCACATTTTGTGTATTTACCTCAATATTGTATTGTCTTTCCAATTCGTCAAAAACATAACTCAACGGAATGCTTTCAAAACTACTTTCATTGTTGACCCAAGCGGGTTCTACTCTTTCTGGTTTGGAAGTGTCCCTGACTTTACCATTAATCACCAAAAATGAGGTGCCTGCAGGTAGTTTGGTTTCTTTGTTATTATAAATAACCGCTACCAGACCTTCGTAGCAGGTCACTTCGAAGAAATTTTCACGATTTTCCACATTGAATTGGGTTCCCAGTACGGCAACGGTACCATGGTCGGTGGAAACGGTGAATTTTTTTCCTTTGGCCACTTTAAAAAAGGCTTCGCCACTTAGGGTGACATTTCGTTGTTCGGCCCAATTTTTTTCACTGAAGGTCACTTTGGAGTCGGCATTCAGGATAATTTCGGAATTATCCGGCAATATAACTTCAGAACGTTCCGCTAGTTGGGTGCTGAACGATTCGTCCAAGCTGTTAAGATAAAAATAGGAACCGGCAATCATGATTGCTACAACAGCAGCAACACGCAAGAATTTTTTGAAGGGATGCAAGGCAATGACCTTTGGCGCAGTGTCCAAACGCTCCTCTTTAAAACTTTCTAGAGCTTGGGCCACGTCGAACTCAGGAGCTTTCAAAGTACTTGAAACCTCCTTTAGTTTCTGATACGAAGCATAGGCATCGGACTTTTCAAACTCCGATAGCTCCTCTTCAGAAAGCTCTCCGTTAAGCCATTTTGCCAAATAATTCTCTTGCATGATTTCTATGCTTTACTCCTTTATAACAACTACCTTTTAAAATACCCTACTTTTTCAATGTTCAATGTTCAGTTGTCAATGTGCAATTGGCAATTATCAATGCCTAATTTTTCTGACAGAAACTGATTATCATTCATTCTTCATTGCCCATTGTGAACTGTTCAATGTAAATTGTAGCTTAGATTCCGTCAATCTGCTCCCGAAGGGCTTTCAGCGCCAAATGCATTCGCTTTTCTATTGCTTTTACACTTACGCCTTCCATTTCCGCAATTTCGGCGTACTTTTTTCCATCAATTCGGTTCAACAAAAATGTTGTCCGCTGATTTTCGGGCAAATCGTTCAATGCTTTGTCCAATTTTGCTTTGTATTCTTTCTCCTCCAACAAAAACTCTGGAGACTCATTGGAGCGTTCTAAAGTAGGTTCCGCATACTTCAACCGTACTTTTTCGGCCTTGATCACATTCAAGTACAAATTGTTGGCAACGGTATACAAATAGGATTTGGCTTTTTCCGGAACCACCTTCGCACAATTTTCCCAAAGCTTTACAAAAGCCTCTTGCACAGCATCATGCGCCTTCTCCTCATTGCCAAACTTATAATATATATAGTTGAATACCGTTTTGGAATTAGCCTTAAAGATGGTGCTAAAGACCTGCTCTTCGCAAACGTTGTCCATTCAAAGGTTTTGTGTTGCTCAAAGATATTTGAAAAAAAATTAAGATAAAGTAGGGTTTTTTCCCGACGAGTTGTTTTAGGGTTGTAATCTAACTGAAAATCCAAATCGTTATGAAAAAGTTGATAAATAACTTATTGTATGCTGGGCTTTTTATCGCGGCCCTTAGCCTTAACTCCTGTCAGGAGGAGTTTGAGGAAGTTGCCGGTGGCAACGATCAAGAAACCATTACAGCAGATTCTTCTACTGCTGCCTTAATCCAGAAAACTGCTTCCAATGATGGCTCTTTCGACAATATTGTGGACGGTGCCAGTTGTTTTGCGGTTAAATTCCCCTACACTGTTGAAGTAAACGGAATTCAAGTTACCATCGATTCCAGAGAAGATCTTCACACTATTGAGGATATTTTCGATGAAGTGGATGTCGATGATGACATTCTGGAGTTTATTTTCCCAATCACAATCACTTTTGCTGACTTTTCCGAGCTCGTTATTGAAAATGCCGAGCATTTGAGGGAATTGGCTGCGGAATGTATCGAAGGAGGAGACGACGACGACATTGAGTGTATCGACTTTGTATATCCTATTACCTTGTTCACTTTTGATATCAATAACCAACAAACAGGTGAGGTTGTTATTGAAAGTGATGAACAGTTGCGCAAATTCTTTGACGGGCTGGATAATGATGATTTGGTGAGCATCCAATTCCCATTGACACTTAAGAAATTTGATGGAACCGAGATAGTTGTGGACAGCAACGGTGAATTGGCCAATGCTTTGGAGACGGCCAAGGATGAGTGTGATGAGGACGATGACGATGATTTTAACGATGACGACTTCGATGAGGAAAGATTTGACTTTTGTTTGACCCAGTGCCCGTGGTTGGTTCACGAAGTAGTGAGGGATGAGGTTAACCAGACCGATCAATATTTCGAGTATGTGATGAACTTTACCGAAGACGGAAGTGTTACTGTAAAAGACCGTGAGAGTAACGTACTTAATGGTACATGGAGCTCCAGCTTTACCGACCGTGGTCCGCTATTAACCCTAGAGTTTGACGTATTGGTTGACTTTAACCTGGAGTGGTTGGTATATGAGATTGGTGATCATACTATTAAGTTGTACGCCGAAGGTGGTAACAAAATCATCCTAAAGCAACTTTGCGATGACAATGAGGGTGTTAGCCCCGATACACTTAGAGAAATCCTTAAGGAATGTGAGTGGATCATCAAAAAGGTGAAAAACCAAGGAGAGGAGATCGAGCGATTGCTTGGATTCGAGTTCAAGTTCATGGCAGAAGGTGTTGTTACCTTAAGTGACGGTATTACAACTTACGAAGGTACCTGGGAGGTAGGCCTTAACAATGATGAAATTCCATCGTTATTGATTACTATTGGCGATGAGCCTGGTGTAAGTTTTGACTGGCCGCTTAGAGATCTTGACGATCACAGATTAAAATTCGAGGTTGATGATATCGATTATGAACTGATCCTACTAAGAGTTTGTGACGACAGTGCTGGTGATGGTGACGTGTCTGAAATCAGAAATGTTATGATGGGAGGACTCTGGAATGTTGCCCTCTACACAGAAAATGACATGGACTTGACCGCTGATTTCAATGATATGGATTTCAATTTCTCTACAATGCACCAAGTTGAGGTATCTGTAAATGACGATCCAATAGCTGCCGGTCTGTGGAGGATATTGAGAGATTCCGATGAAGGACTTAAGTTCTACTTGAATTTTGGCGATGAGGCCACCTTAGGACAACTGACTGATGATTGGTACATCAATTCAGTTGAGGCAAACCGGATCGAGTTGGTACATGAAAAAGAAAATTCCACCGAAACTTTAGTTTTCGAAAAACCATAAAAGATTTCCCCTATCTTTTTGAAAAGGACGGCTATCCCCAAGGCCGTCCTTTTCTTTTTATTCTTAAATTTGTCCTTCCTTAAAAATGACGAGAACATATGTTCGATAATTTAAGCGAAAAGCTGGATAAAGCCCTTCATGTCCTTAAAGGACACGGGCAGATAACCGAAATCAATGTAGCGGAGACCCTAAAGGAAGTGCGAAGGGCCTTATTGGATGCCGATGTCAATTTCAAAATTGCCAAGGAATTCACCAATAAAGTCAAAGAAAAGGCCTTGGGTCAGAATGTATTGACCTCCCTGCAGCCCGGCCATCTGATGATTAAGATCGTAAAGGACGAGTTGACGGAATTAATGGGAGGAGATGCCGAAGGAATCGACCTTTCTGGAAATCCATCCGTAATATTGATGTCAGGTCTCCAAGGTTCAGGTAAAACCACCTTTTCAGGAAAACTGGCAAATTACCTCAAAAAGAAAAAAAGCAAAACCCCGCTTTTGGTAGCCTGTGATGTGTATCGCCCTGCTGCTATTGACCAATTGCACGTGGTCGGGGAGCAAATAGGGGTTGAGGTATATTCAGATAGAGAAAACAATGATCCGGTTAAATTGGCAAGGGCGGGGTTGGATCACGCCAAGGCGAATGGTCATAATGTGGTAATCATCGATACCGCTGGTCGTTTGGCTGTGGATGAACAGATGATGACGGAAATCTCCAACATCCATAAGGCCATCAATCCTCAGGAAACCCTGTTTGTCGTGGATTCCATGACGGGTCAGGATGCTGTTAATACGGCGAAAGCTTTTAATGACGTCCTCAATTTTGATGGGGTTATCTTGACCAAGTTGGATGGTGATACCCGAGGTGGTGCGGCCATTTCCATTAAATCTGTGGTCGACAAGCCCATCAAATTCATTGGTACAGGTGAAAAAATGGAAGCCATCGATGTTTTCTATCCTTCGCGAATGGCCGACCGGATTTTGGGTATGGGTGATGTAGTTTCCCTAGTGGAACGTGCCCAAGAGCAATTTGATGAGGAACAGGCTCGAAAAATCCAGAAAAAGATTGCCAAAAACCGCTTTGGTTTTGATGATTTTCTAAGCCAAATCCAGCAAATCAAGAAAATGGGGAACATGAAGGACCTCATGGGTATGATTCCAGGTGCTGGAAAGGCTTTAAAGGGTCTTGATATTGATGATGATGCCTTCAAGCACATCGAGGCCATAATCCACTCCATGACACCGGATGAACGAGCTACCCCATCCAAACTAAATGCCAGCCGCAAAAAACGTATTGCGAAAGGAAGCGGACGCACCATTCAAGAGGTGAACCAGCTTTTAAAGCAGTTCGAGCAAATGAGCAAGATGATGAAGATGATGCAAGGCGGGGGCGGTAAAAAGATGATGCAGATGATGCAAAATATGCGCTAATCATATTCCAATAATCCATTCAATAGATATTTCAACATGGAAATCCTCGACGGAAAAAAGATATCGAACCAAATAAAAGATGAAATCGCCGTTGAGGTGGCCGAAATGAAAGCAAGGGGTGAAAAAGTACCCCATTTGGCCGCTGTTTTGGTGGGAAATGATGGTGCCAGCCTTACCTACGTGGGAAGCAAGGTACGTTCCTGCAAAAAAATTGGTTTCGAGTCCACATTGATTCATTTACCAGAGGAAACTACCGAAAAAAAGCTGTTAGAGCAGGTAAAAGCCTTAAATGCAAATGCGGATATTGACGGCTATATCGTACAATTGCCACTTCCAAAACATATCGATGAACAAAAAGTGCTCATGGCCGTAGACCCGGATAAGGACGTCGATGGATTTCACCCTACCAACTTTGGAAAAATGGCATTGGACATGAAATCTTTTATCCCAGCTACTCCTTTTGGCATCATGGAGCTTTTACGTAGATATGATGTGGATACCGAAGGGAAACATACTGTTGTCATTGGAAGAAGTCATATCGTCGGAAGACCCATCAGTATTTTAATGAGTCAAAAGGGGAAGGCAGCCAATGCCACAGTTACGCTGACACACAGCCGGACCAAAGACATTAAATCCCTAACCTTACAGGCAGATATCATTGTTTCCGCATTGGGCGTGCCCAATTTTCTCAAGGCTGATATGGTCAAGGATGGAGTAGTGGTCATCGATGTGGGCATCACTCGCGTTCCTGATGAGACCCGGGAAAGAGGATATTATATCACGGGGGATGTGGATTTCGATAACGTCAGTAAAAAAGCATCCCATATCACCCCAGTTCCGGGAGGTGTGGGGCCAATGACCATTGCCATGTTGCTAAAAAACACCTTATTGGCGCGAGAAAGACATAAAGCTACTGTTGGTTAGTATCCTGACTGCCGTTTTCGGTCAATAGTGCGCTTTCCTCTTCTTCATTTGGGGTAATGAAATCCAGATCATTCTCACCTTCATCATTGGTACAGCTGCTTAAAGCCAAAGAGGAAAAGAATACCGTAATAAGCAAAAGAACAGTTTTCATGATGTACGATTTGGGGGCGTAGATAGCCTGTTCACTTGTTTTTATAACGGTTCAGATTTTCGATTCTTGTTTTTTCACCCAATTATTCGATAACTTGTAGGTAAATCATTGATCGAAAGTATGGTTCGAAACAAAATTGCCTGGTTTGTGTTTGCTTTTTTGGCGATGGGGGTGGGTTTGTATCCCTTTATGTATGTGTTGACTTCAGAAAAGATTGGTCTTTTGGCCAGTAAAACAGCTGAATTGTTGGCCAACGAAATATGGAGCATTGGGTTTTACGGCCACATTATCTTTGGAGGAGTTGCCTTAATGACAGGGTGGTCGCAGTTCAGCAAGAAAATCAGGGCTAAAAACCTAAAATTGCACCGCAATTTGGGCAAAATTTATGTATTCGCTGTTTTGATAAGTGGTATTTGTGCCGTGTATATCGGTTTTTTTGCTACTGGCGGCCTTATTCCAGCAGTGGGCTTCATCTGTTTGGGATTGATTTGGCTCTATACCACCTTAAAAGCCTATTTTGCCATTCGGGCTAAGGATCTGCAATTGCATCAAGGGATGATGATTTACAGCTATGCAGCCTGTTTCGCCGCAGTTACACTTCGAATATGGCTACCTTTATTGACCATAATCTTCGGTGAATTTTTAATCGCCTACAAAATAGTGGCCTGGCTTTGCTGGGTGCCCAACATGGTGTTTGCCTACTTTTGGGTACGACGAAAGGGGCTTACATTGGTGTAGTAAACCAATTTTTATCGCATTAAATTCCCCATGTAATTTTAAAAGAACTCTATCGCGAGCTATCTAAAGGAATTAAATTTCTTGGACAAGATTAAGTTTTAAGTTTAAATAAAGAACATTGAAGAATAAAGATATTTTTATATATTTCACGTGATTTTTACGTAGTACCAAGACAATCTATATTGAAATATTTCGTTAATTGAAAACATCCATGAGTTAAGTAGCCAGACACTACGTTAACTTAAAAACCTCTTCAGTTTTCAAAAAACCTTGACTACGCCTTAAACTAAACTGGACGCATTTAAAATTGTGATGTAAAACACTTTAGATGTTCAAAGGTGACTTGCTATATTTTTTGTAAAAAAGGATATTCAATAGAATCCTATTGAGTATTCGCTATGTGTATTAATTGAATAAAATTATAGTCCTAAAATGGTAATCGTATAAAATAGGTTGGTAGGCAGTAAATAGACATTTTTTACTAAAAACAATCAATCCATTATATAATTACAAATTTTAAATCACCAAAAAGTGAGGTATAATTCTACAGTTAATCTGCATAAAATTTTGCTTTTGTTATTTGAAATCAGTAAAAGTTTATAAAAATTATGTCATCACAAGAAGAATTAAACAATGCGTTAATACAAGGTGTTAAGGAAGAAAACCTTGAAAAAGTCAATAATGCTTTAAAAAATGGAGCTCAGGTAGATACAATGTTCAATACAGACTGGGGTTGGACTGTTTTGTTTAGATCTCTATACTTAGGAAATGTACCTATTATTAATGCACTGCTTCAAGCAGGAGCCAATGTAAATCATATTGATGCACAAAATGAAAATGCTTTATTCCCGGCAGTTCGATTAGGCAATTTGGGTGTGGTCAAAACCATTGTTGAATCAGGAACAGAAATAAATCACGTTTCTGATGAAAATTTAACTCCAATTTGCTTTGCGTTAATTGAAAGAAATTTGCCTTTAACCGAATATTTAATAAGCAAAGGCGCAAACATTAATCCATTCGATCCAGATCAAAGTGTTCCTTTTTCTTTGGTAATCGATAATGCTGAATTAAATGAGGATTTAACTCCTTTTGTGGATATCTTTTTAAATGCTGGCCTTAATATAAATGCCAAAGATCATAGAGGATGGACGGCTTTAATGAAAACAATAAAAAGAGGAATGAATAGGGCATATCGTCTGCTTATTGAAAAAGGCGCGGAAGTTAACCAACAGGCAAATGATGGAAACAATGCTATATTGGAAGCAGCATGCAAAGAAGATCCTGAATTTATTACATACCTTATTTCCGTTGAAGGAAATCCAAATTTATCCCATGCAAGTGGTTTTTCTCCATTAATGGCAGCTTCAAAATTTGGGAACCTAGAGGTAGCGAAACTGCTTACAGATGCTGGTGCCTCAATTAATGCCAAAGATGGAATGGGTTTAACTCCTTTAATGTATGCCTCAACAAGTAATGCGGCAATAGTAAAACATTTTTTAGATCAAGGGGCTGATAAATCTTTAAAAAGTAATGAGAACAAAATAGCTCAAGATTATGCACAAGAATTTGAAAATCAAGAAGCTTATAATTTGTTAACTTAAGCCAACGTAGTACGTTTAAAAGCAGTAACAGCTATATCGTTTTCAGTTTCATTAAGGATTTGGACAATGGTTTTTTCCTGACCTGAAGAGAGGCTTGATTACTTCGCAAAGAGCTGCCCCATGTCCTTAAAGGCCTTAAACTCAAGGGCATTTCCTGCGGGGTCTAAAAAAAACATTGTGGCCTGTTCCCCGACTTCACCTTCGAATCTGATATAAGGTTCAATGATGAATGCGATATTTTTGGCCTTCAACTTTTGGGAGAAGGACTCAAATACATCCCAAGGCAGAACCACGCCGTAATGGGGCACAGGCACATTTTTACCATCTACAGGATTGGTATGTAGGTCTTTTTCTGACTTAGGTTTATA
This sequence comes from Allomuricauda sp., assembly GCA_028284725.1. Taxonomy (GTDB): domain Bacteria; phylum Bacteroidota; class Bacteroidia; order Flavobacteriales; family Flavobacteriaceae; genus Flagellimonas. Next base: position 16,619 of record JANQRD010000243.1, read on the forward strand.
GTGAATGACCACTTGATGCCCGAAGAGATTAAAATCCACCCAGTGGTCGCTACTGCGACCTTCCTCGCATTCCAAAACATCGCGATAAAAAGTTCTACATTCCTCCAAATTGTGGACTGGAATGGCAACATGGAAAGGAGTGATTTGCTGCATGATGTTTTCTTTTTGGAAAAATAGGATTTCTACACTAGGCTTCCAAAAATTCTATGATTTGATTGTTTACTGCGTCTTGATGCATGGAATGCCCCAAACCCTCTGTGCTCACAAGTTCGCTATCTTTCCAGTTGGCACTTACCTGCTCCGAAGCATGGTAAGGTGCCAAAACGTCAAATCTGTCATGGAACAATAATCCTTTTTTGGTGTTCGATTTGGCGAACTTTGATGTTGAGAATTCATGGATTTGAAACCCAAATCTCTTTAAGATATATTGGTTCAAATACCCCATGAATCGGTCACTGAACCGCAGCATATCCTGAAAATGCTCCATAATTTCCTTGAATTCCGAAGGCGATCCAATGGTGACTATTTTTTCAACCTTGGGGTTGGGGTTTTTATACTCGTTGTAAAGAAGTGTCATACCACCCACAGAGTGCCCAACAAGAAACTTCGGATTGTATTTTTTTATCATATGGTGCACGGCTTCCTCATACAAGGGCACATACAATAACTTACCCGAAGAATAGCCGTGGGAGGGCGCATCGAAGGCTACAATATCAAAATCTGCCTCCCTAAGTCTTTTGATCAAGTTACGCCAGCGAAAGGTGTTGCTTTCCCATCCATGGACAAGCATGACCGTTTCTTTTTTTCCTGGCCAGGTATACGACTGCAATTGATGCCCTGCCACCTCTTCGACGCTATTTTTAGCTCGATTTAGAAAATCAGCTTGCTGAGGTAAAACCCTACCTTTTCGTATGGTACAAAAAAGATTAAAGGCTTTGTGGGCAGCTTTTTTGGGTGCAAAGAGGGAATATATATTAAAAAACTGCCCATAAGCAAGGGGCAATATTTTGGCCATTAGTTTTTTCATATGGTTACTTTTTGTAACTTACTCTTTATTGGAAACTAAAATTACGTATTCGTTTTAAAATATAAAAGAAGTCACTGCACCTAAACCTAGTATAAGCATGGAAACTATAGCTGACAATCAGAAAGTTAGAATGGCAAAAAAGTTGGAAAAAATGTTTGGTCATCTCGATCCCAAGCATCCGCCAGAGCTTTGCCCGGTTCGCGATGTGATGTCCGTGGCCTCTGATCAATGGAGTGTTTTGATTATCCTATGGCTGGGCTACTTTCCTGTATTGCGCTTCAATAAATTGAAAAAGTTCGTGTACGGGATTTCAAATAAAGTGCTTAGTCAACGTCTTAAAGTGCTTGAGGCTGATGGCTATATTGCTCGCAAAGCCTATGCAGAAGTCCCCATTCGGGTGGAGTATAGCCTTACGGAATTTGGGAAGTCCTATGTGGAAAAGTTGCTGGAACTTACGGAGTGGATGCACACACACAGCCCTAAAATTATGGCAAATCGGGAAAAATATGGTTTGATTTAGCCCCATAAACTTTCTTCAAAGGATATAATTTTATTCCCACCCTAGCATGAGGTATTTTATTTTGGCTTCGTTTGGAATCTGAACCGCCTCAATCTGGGCTGTTGTGTAACGTAGATTGGAAGGTAATTCTTCCTTGTCTATGGTAAAATATAAATTGCTTTCCTTCGGAAAGATCACAACACTGTTCAAAGTGGTCACTATTTTTTTTATGGAATAATTGCGCCGGATGTCCTTGAATGTGCTGTTCAGCCCGATGCCACTTTCCGTGTTGTAGCGTGCATCGAAGACCCTTACATTTTCGATTTTTGGAATACTGTCAGCATTGGGGGTAAGTGTCAACAAATGCCGCCCGCCTTTTTCAAAAACTTTGATTTTTTTGGCTTTTGATCCAACTTTGAGGCCTGTGGTGTCCCGGACGATGGAATCGTTTGCAAAAGCCGTTTCCAAATCCGAAACAAGAGTGGTTTTCAGCAAAGGGCCAATGGAATTTTCAGTAATTGAAAAAGTAGTATCCTTTTCTACACATCCTTTAAAGAGGAATAGACCGAAAAACCCGAATATCCAAATGTATTTTTTCATCCCAAAGACAACTATTTTTACCGAATTACTTTTTTCAATACCCCAAGTACACCACGAATAAAAGTAGCACTGGTCAACACCTTTACCACTGGGTTCATTCGCGTACTTCTGCGTGATGAGGATGTTCTTCTTGATGTTGTTTTTCGCTCTTTTTCCTTCTCAGCCTCCTTTTGGGCTTTTTCAATTTTTTCATTGAGTACTTCGTAGGCACTTTCCCTATCGATTTCCTCGTTGTATTTTTTGATAAGTTTGGATTTGCCCAAAGCTTCCTTTAATTCCGCATTGGTCAGTATGTCCATCCGGCTCATAGGTGCGCGAAGAAGGGTTGCGGCCAATGGGGTGGGTCTACCTTTTTCATCCAGGGCTGAGATCAGGGCCTCCCCAATTCCCAGTGAGGTCAATACCTCTTTGGTGTCATAAAACTCCGAATCAGGATAGTTTTCGGCCGTTAACTTAATGGCTTTCCTGTCTTTTGCCGTGAATGCCCGAAGGGCATGCTGTACCTTTAGGCCCAACTGAGCCAAGACATCGTCCGGAACATCGGTTGGATTCTGTGTTACAAAATACAGTCCGATTCCTTTGGAACGTATCAGTTTTACAATACTTTCAATTTGATCCAACAAGGCTTTGGAGGCCTCTTTGAATATAAGATGTGCCTCATCAATAAAAAGTACCAATTCCGGTCTGTCGCTATCTCCCTGTTCCGGAAATGTTGCGTAGATTTCAGCCAAAAGACTGAGCATAAAGGTTGAAAAAAGCTTTGGTCTATCCTGAATGTCGGTCAATCGGATAATATTGATGTAGCCCCTTCCATCCTCATCAATCCGGACCAAATCATCCACTTCAAACGACTTCTCACCAAAAAAGAGCTCGGCCCCCTGTTGCTCCAGTTCAATGATCTTCCTCAAAATTGTACCGGTTGAACTGGTAGAAATACGCCCGTAAGCTGATTGGAACTCTTTTTTGCCCTCTCCCGTGGCATATTGCAACACTTTCTTGAAATCCTTAAGATCTAAGAGGGGAAGTTTATTGTCGTCGCAGTATTTGAAAACCACTGCTACTATACCTTCCTGGGTAACGGTAAGATCCAGGATTCTGGAGAGCAAAACCGGCCCGAATTCGGAAACCGTAGCCCTTAATCTGACCCCATCCTGCTCGGAAAGCGACAAAATTTCTATGGGAAAACCTTTGGCTTCAAAGGGAAGACCAATTTTCTCGTGGCGTTCATCAATTTTGGGATGGCCAGGGCTGGGTTGGGCAATTCCACTAAGGTCACCCTTAAGATCCATGAGCAAAACAGGAATTCCCTTGTCTGAAAGATTTTCCGCAATGACCTGGAGCGTTTTTGTTTTTCCGGTACCGGTCGCTCCTGCGATTAGGCCATGCCGATTCAGGGTCTTTAAGGGGACTTTTACAAAGGCATTGGTAACGGTTTCCCCGTTCAGCATTCCAGCACCCATGGTGATGTAATCGCCCTTGGTCGTGTATCCTTTTTCAATGTGTTCAAAGAATTTCTCTTTGGTGCCCATAGTGTTCAATTTCCGATAAAAATAGGGTAATTTTAAGCAAATCTAAAAACGGTATTATGAATCCAGTTAAATGCATTTTACTTTCGATTTTTGTCTTCGGATTGTCCATCATGTCCTATGCGCAGGAAAAAACGGGAATCATTTTTCATAAATCCCATGAGGTTAAAAAACAAAGCGCACCTTTTAGCGATGCCGTGCAGGCTGGGAATCTCTTTTTTCTTGCTGGGCAGATAGGGATGGATCATTCCACTCGTACCCTAGTTGATGGCGGGATAAAGGCAGAAACCGAACAAGTGATAA
>JANQRD010000264.1 GCA_028284725.1 Allomuricauda sp.
GCAGCTTTATTTTGAATGATTCGCAACGCTTTTGTCGGAGGGAATACGGTAACCCCATCTTGCTCCAACTTTTCAAGGGCATCCACATTTACATTTTCAATTTCGATGGTCAATACATCGACATCCCTTCCGAAGTTGTAAACCTTGTCAAAATCCATTAGACTTCCCACCACGAATTCATCACAGGCAATGTTGCAGGGAGCTTCTGGGGAAGCATCCATTACTTTGGTACGGATGTCCCATTTTCGGGTCTCATAAAGCAACATTTTGCCCAGTTGTCCGCCTCCTAAAATCCCAAGTTTAAAATCGGAAGAAAAAAAATGCATTGATCTGCGAATTGGAATGAGAGCAAAAATACATGAATTCCTTGAAGCCATACAAGTTGAAAGCCCAAAGAGGCCCTAAAAATGTTATCTTTGCCCACCTGATAAAATCGATTGACGAGTTGATAAAGCTTCATGACAAGTTTTTTAGGCCTTATTTAAAGGAAGCACAGATTTTGGAGGCCGTCCAAAAAGTTGCCACCGAAATAGCCAATGACTACAAAGACCAAGTTCCCATTTTTGTGGGGGTGCTTAATGGAGCTTTTATGTTCGTGTCCGATTTTTTAAAGGCCTATCCCCATCCCTGCGAGGTTTCTTTTGTGCGATTGAGCTCCTATCAGGGGCTGACATCCACAGGGATTGTGGAAACCTTGTTGGATGTTCCCGAAAACATTGAAGGGCGTAGCATAATCATCTTGGAGGATGTGATCGATACGGGTAGAACGTTGAAACAGTTGGTACACCTGTTTTCCCAGACCAATGCGAAGGAATTCAAAATAGCCTCCCTTTTCTACAAATCAGAGGTTTACAATGGGGAATATGCAATCGATTATGTTGGATTGGAGATTCCAGATGCCTTTATTGTGGGATACGGTCTGGATTATAAAGAACTGGGCCGGAATTTGAGAGAAGTATATCAATTAAACCAGACGAATATGATTAACCTAGTGCTTTTTGGCAAGCCGGGAGCAGGAAAAGGAACCCAGGCAGGGTTTTTAAAGGAGAAATACAACCTAAAGCACATTTCCACTGGAGATGTTTTTAGGTATAATATGAAAAATGGAACCGAGCTTGGAAAATTGGCCAAATCCTATATTGATCGCGGAGATTTGGTTCCCGATGAAGTGACCATCGACATGTTGAAGGATGAGGTAGAGAAAAATCCCGATGCTGCTGGATTTATCTTTGATGGGTTTCCAAGAACTGATGCGCAGGCTGAAGCTTTGGACAATTTTTTGGAATCGAAAGACATGCAGGTGAATGCTACAATCGCGTTGGAGGCTGATGATGATGTTCTAGTGGCCCGATTGCTGGAACGTGGAAAAGAAAGTGGCCGTTCCGATGATCAGGATGAAGCGAAAATCCGTAACCGCTTTGAAGAATACAACCATAAAACGGCTCCCTTAAAAGCCTATTACGAAAAACAGGGCAAATTCCATTCGGTCAACGGAATTGGAGAAATAGACGAGATCACGGAGCGGTTGGCCAAGGTTATTGACCAACTATTTCATAATGTTTAAAAAACATCTTTTATTGATTTTTTTAGTAGTCCTAACCTCTTGTGGGAACGATAGTTGGATGGATGAGATTCAGAATCAGGTAAATGTTTACAACAACACGGCCAAAGCTGAAGAAGAGTATCTTATCGAAGCAAATTTGGCTTCTAACATTTTGCTAAAGAAATATGCTGAAAGGTATGGTCTTCAAAAAATTGTGACGGTACATGTAAGTCCGGAAATTATGGAATTTGAAAGGCATTTTTTCATAAAGGACCAGCGGATAATTTATACACATTACGTAGGGATAGCCAGAAGGATAAGTAGATCTAAAGAGCAGGACTTTTTGATTTTTAACGAACAATCATTTTGGCAGGACACGGAAAATGGTCACGTATTGAAACAGCAGGTCATCAGTGATGGATTCAAGAACAAAGATGAGGTAATGCAGCTTTTGGATAAGGCCGACATCATCTCCGAAGACGTTTCTTCCAAGAAATATCTTGAAATTCAAAAGTATTATGACCAAGTGATTTCCATGAAACCCATAAAATGACCGAGGGTAATTTCGTTGATTATGTAAAAGTGCATGTGGCTTCCGGAAACGGAGGAAAGGGATCTGTGCATCTACACCGCGAAAAATATGTGGCAAAGGGTGGTCCTGATGGAGGTGACGGCGGTCGTGGCGGGCATGTTATTGTAAAGGGGAACAAAAACCTCTGGACGCTGATCCATTACAAGTTTAAAAAGCATTTTAAAGCCGGGCATGGCGAGCATGGGAGCAAAAACCGAAGCACTGGGGCCGATGGCTCGGATGTCTTTCTTGAGGTGCCCTTAGGGACAGTAATCCGTGATACGGCCACCAATAATGTACTATTTGAAATTACCGAAGATCAGGAGGAACGTATCGTCCTCGAGGGCGGTAAAGGAGGTCGGGGCAACTGGCATTTTAAGAGTCCAACCAACCAAACCCCAAGGTATGCACAGCCTGGAATTCCAGGCCAAGAATCGCAGATTACCCTAGAGCTAAAGGTTTTGGCCGATGTGGGCTTGGTAGGATTTCCCAATGCTGGAAAGTCCACTTTACTTTCGGTGATGACTTCAGCAAAACCTAAAATTGCCGATTACGAGTTTACCACCCTAAAACCCAATTTGGGAATTGTACAGCACCGTGATTTTAAGAGTTTTGTGATGGCGGACATCCCTGGAATTATAGAGGGGGCTGCAGAGGGGAAAGGCTTGGGACATTATTTTTTACGGCATATTGAGCGTAATGCTACCCTATTATTTCTTATTCCTGCAGATAGTAAGGATATCTCAAGAGAGTATGAAATTCTTTTGGATGAACTGCGTCGCTACAATCCTGAACTTTTGGACAAAGACCGATTGGTGGCTATTTCCAAAAGTGATATGCTCGACGCCGAATTGATGAAGGAAATGCGTGTGGAACTGGATAAGGACTTGAAAGATGATGTCCCATATCTTTTCATCTCCTCGGTCGCACAACAAGGTATCCAGGAACTCAAGGATAAACTCTGGGAGTTGTTGAACGAATAAACCCTACAATTATCCACTCAGCACCTAAATATTCACTAATTTTAAAGGTACTATATGTTGGAAATGAGATATCTTTTTATCATCGCGGCTTTTGTGTTTTGCGCTTGCAGTTCCGTTAGGGTGAATTATGATTACGACAAGGCAACCGACTTTTCAAGCTATACCACCTACAACTATTTTTCCGATATTGAATCAGGACTTAGCCAATTGGACGAAAGGCGATTGCTCAGAGCTCTTGACTCAACTTTGCAGTCGAAGGGCTATCTTTTGGCCGAAGAACCGGATTTTTACATCAATATTCTTAGCAATGAATTTAGAAATGCTCCCAACAATGCGGTGGGCGTAGGTATCGGCGGCACAGGACGCAATGTAGGAGGAGGTGTTTCGTTCGGTGTCCCAGTCGGAAATTCCGGGATTCAGCGTAGAATCCAATTCGACTTTGTCGATGCACAAAAAGATGCCCTCTTCTGGCAAGCTTCCAGCGAAAGTGGGTATCGTGAGAATGCCTCCCCCAGTGTGCGTAATCAACGTTTAAAAGCGGTGGTCAAAAAAGTGTTCTCCAAATTTCCGCCAGATCGAAAATAATTTCCGCTGATTCAAGCCCATTTACCGCTTACCATATTGTTTTTTAGATATTTTTCAACAATAAATACATTTAACACACCAAAATGTAACAAAAGTTTCAAAAAGCGGTCTTATTAAAGATCTATTTCTTTTCAATCAAAAACTATTAATACAACACTTATGAAACAAACACTAAACCTTAAAGCCTTATTTGGCTCATTTCTGCTATTGTTTTTTGGAGTGGGTCTCTTCGCCCAAGAGTCTCCCGGAGATCCCAATGAGGGCGAGAAAAAACTGCCGGGCAACCCTGAACTTGTAAGTTCAGATGAAGAATTACTTGCTTTGGCCGCCCTGGATCAAGGTGATTATCGCTACACGGTTGAGGACTACTTTGCCAATCCAAAAGCATTCACCTTTCGATTTTCACCAGACGGTAAATACCTTTCTTATCGTGAAAGTGATGAAAACGGGAAACAACACGTTTATGTAAAAAACATCGTCACCGGCGATGTGAAAAGGGCCATCGAGGAAAAAGATGAATTGGTACGACAATATGGCTGGCTGAACAACGAAAGATTGCTGTATTCCATGGACAAGGGAGGTGATGAAAACTATCACATCTACGCCGTGGATTTGGATGGAAGCGACCTAAAGGATCTTACTCCCTTTGATGGTGTTCGTGCCCAGCTAACCGAACTCTTGCGTGAAGATAAGAAGCACATCATTGTCTCCATGAACAAGAACAATCCCCAGGTTTTTGAACCATACAAGGTGAACTTTGAAACGGGGGAAATGACCCAATTGTACACCAACGAGGATGCCCAAAACCCCATTTTTGGATATAGTTTCGACAAGGACGGAAACCTGAAGGGGTTTGTAAAAATACGGGATGGCGTTGAGCAGGATCTGTATTATGAAGATGGCAATGGAGGATATAAATTGATCAAAAGCCTGAACTGGAAGGACAATTTCAACATTTTGGACTTTAACTATGCCACTCCAGACCCACATGATGCCTATGTGCTGTCCAATTTGGAAAGCGATAAGGCCGAAATTGTACTGTATGATCTTAAGGAGGATAAGGTTTTGGAAAAGGTCTTCACAAACGATTCTTACGATGTTCAGGATATGGGGCTTGCCAGAACCAGAAATTATTCCATCGATTATTTTCAGTATGAAGGGGAGAAGAGCATCATGGTGCCCGTGAGTGAGGCGTATAAAAAACTGGATAAAAAGGTCGCATCGGAACTTCCAGGGAAACAATATCAAGTTTTGGATTCCACGGAAGATGAGAACCTATTAATGGTCTATGTGGATAGTGACCGCTTATATGGGGTTTATTATGCCTACGATGTTGCCAAGGACGAATTGAAGGAACTGTACAACACCATGCCACAGTTGAAAGAGGAAGATATGGCCGAAATGCGCCCAATTACCTTCACCAGTAGGGATGGAATAACTTTGCACGGTTACATCACCTTACCCAAGGCCGCTTTGGCAGGTGAAAAAGTACCGGTAATTGTGAATCCGCATGGAGGCCCGCAGGGGATTCGTGATTCGTGGGGTTTTAACTCCGAAGCACAACTGTTCGCCAGTAGGGGTTATGCCACGCTACAGGTAAACTTCAGAATTTCAGGAGGTTATGGAAGACAGTTTCTGGAATCCGGTTTCAAGCAAATTGGACGAAAAGCTATGGACGATGTTGAGGATGGACTACAATATGTTATTGATCAGGGATGGGTCGATGGTAATAAAGCCGCAATCTATGGAGGTAGTCATGGGGGTTATGCCGTGCTAAGGGGGCTTACCAAAACCCCAGATTTATATGCCTGTGGAGTGGATTATGTGGGAGTTTCCAATCTTTTCACCTTTATGAAGACCATCCCACCCTATTGGAAACCCTATTTGAAGATCATCAAGGAAATTTGGTATGATGAGGATGTGCCAGAAGAGAAGAAAATCATGGAAGAAGTATCCCCTGTCTATCAGATTGACAAAATGAAAAAGCCCTTATTTGTGGTACAAGGTGCCAACGATCCAAGAGTGAACATCGATGAATCCGATCAAATTGTAAGTGCACTTCGTGGTAAGGGTTACGATGTACCCTATATGGTAAAGTATGACGAAGGACATGGATTCGGCAAGGAAGAAAATCGATTGGAGCTCTACAAGGCTATGATGGGCTTCTACGCAAAGCATTTGGGTAAGCAGGAAATCCCTACACCCTTGATGAAGGATTGATCAAATGATCCAATCATAAAAATTAAAGGAGCCAAACGGCTCCTTTTTTTGTTTTCAACATTTAAAATCACCCTTACCGTTCACACTTTCAATTTTACCATTGGTCATAATCTCCTTTCTATAGCTAGGTTGATGACCTATTTTCGAACAGCAAACAATTAAAACCTAGTACGATGATAACGTTGGCTAAATTAATTATCACTTTACTGATTAACATTTTGATTTAAATCGCTATCAAACACGAAACCAATGAAAAAGCTGAACACGGTACAAAAGACAATTTTGGGGCTTGGAATCCTCGGAACTATCGTTAGCCTTTATGGAAAATCCCAAGGCTGGGATTATGGAGATTACTTTCCACTTTTTTATGCAAGCCTATCATTTATGTGGATTGCGTTTTTAGATTCCGGTAGAGCTAAAAGCTGTTCGCTCAAGCGGAAAGGCATCAAGAAAGAATCATGACGAGGGAAGTTTCGATGTCTTGGTGCATTAAGGTTTCAATTTAACAAAAAAGTATCTTTGAACCATTGTGACTTTTAATAATGGAATTGAGCAATAAAAAGAGAAACTACATTTTTTGGGCCCTTCAGTTCTTGGGCTGGGGATTCATCAATTGCCTGTCCATTTTTATCCTTCGGAAGGTAAGTACGGAACTGATTGTCTATTCCATCATTTTTGGCATTTTTATAGGTGTTTTCTCCACGTCCATCCTACGCTGGTTTTTAAAAAGGAATATCAATTTCGATTCCTTCGGATTTAAGGACTTTCTTAAAGTTTCTGCAGCATTTATAGTGACTTGTGCCCTTTTTGGAGGAATGAACTATCTGTTTGGATATGTGTACGCCCACTATGGGCCAGGGCTTACCGATACCGAAATCCAGATTTTTAAAATGTACGACGGTGTTTTTATCCAAATTATCAATTCCATTTTTATTGTGGGAGCATGGACGGTAACGTATCTCGTTATAAAGTTGCTCTTAAAATTAAATAAGGACCGTATCGAACGCCTAGAACTGAACACCCACCTCAAACAGGCGCAACTCAATACACTAAAAGGGCAGATCAATCCACATTTTATGTTCAACAGCCTTAATAACATTAGGGGATTGATGTTGGAAGATGTCGAAAAGTCCAGGGAGATGTTGACCAAGCTCTCCGAAATCCTACGCTATTCCCTTACCAAGAACAATGTCAATGCCATTTCAGTGGAGGAAGAGTTGGAAATGGTGGACAACTATATCGATCTTTCAAAGATTCAGTTTGAAGGTCGGTTGGAATTTGTAAAGGAAGTGGATAAAGACACCTTGGCACTTCAGATCCCTCCTATGATTATTCAATTGCTAATTGAAAATGCCGCAAAACATGGTATTTCCAACCTGAAACACGGAGGGCGCATTGTTTTGACCTTACAGAAAGAGGAAGAGCGTTTGGTGATAGAGGTAAGGAATACCGGAACACTACGGATAGGAAAGAACACCACACAACTGGGGTTGAAGAACATCCGTCAGCGTTTAAAACTGTTGTATGCGGAAAAAGCTTCTTTTAATTTGAGCGAGAATTCAGGTGAGGTTGTGGCCCATATCAAAATTCCATTGGCATGAAGATCAAGGCGGTAATTGTTGAAGATTCCAGATTGGCCCGGAATGAACTCAAGGAACTCATTAAAAAATACAGTGAGATCGAACTTTTGGGTGAAGCGGAAAATGTGGATCTCGGGGTGGAACTGATTCAGAAAGAAAATCCAGATTTACTCTTTTTGGACATCAATATGCCGGAAAAAGATGGATTTGAGCTTTTGGAGATGTTGGACGAAGTTCCCATCACGGTCTTCACCACCGCCTATGACGAATATGCCATTAAGTCCTTCGAATATAATGCGCTGGATTATCTGTTAAAACCAGTAAACGAAAAGCGTTTTGCCATGGCATTGGACAAGGTGCGCGACAAATTGCAAACCAATCAAGAGGAAACAAAGCCCGCCAAAAAATTAGCAATGCAAAGTCAGATCTTTATTAAAGATGGCGAGTCCTGTTGGTTGGTAAAAATTGGGGATATTTCACATTTTGAGATTGTAGGCAATTATACCAGGGTGTTTTTTGAGGATAAAAAACCATTGCTGTACAAATCCCTGAATCAGGTTGAAGAAAAATTACCAGATCAGTCCTTTTTTAGGGCGAATCGCCAACAGATCGTGAACACCAATTTTATTGTCAATGTATTGCCATGGTTCAACGGTAAATTAAAACTCCAAATGGAAAACGGAGAGGAAGTGGAAGTGTCACGAAGGCAATCCTATATTTTCAAGGACAGAATGAGCTTATAATCAAAAAACGGAGTAGTGCAAAAGAAAGAGGCTGTCTAAAAAGTAAGAGAAAATTCATATGTCACATCGAGCGCAGTCGAGATGTATTTGATACGCTACACTTTATAAAGTTCTCGACTGCGCTCGAACTGACAAAAATGTACTTTCTAGACAGCCTTTTTTAAGTTTATCTAAGGATGTCCTTATAGCGATCCTTATATCCGATAAGGACCAAAATATTCAAAACAATCAACGCCGCAGCTCCCCCAATATCCGCAGGGGCCAATGTGGCATGGAACAACACCGCATTTACCGACACGCTCATTAAAATAAGTGCCATTAGGGCACCAAACTTGTTAAAAATAAAAGCGAGTCCCGCTAAAATCTCGATAACGCCCACCAACTTTATGGTATGGGTGGAAGTAAGTGCTCCAAAATAGTTCATAGCAGCTTCAGGCATTTCTCCGAAGGGGATAAAACCAAGGAATTTATTCAACCCAAATGTGAGTACAAATAATCCCAAAAGAATGCGTACTACCAGAAAAACTTTTGAATTCATGTGTTTGAATTTTATTGGTTAAGCAATAAAATTAGCCAAAAATTACGAATATGTTAATTTTTAAGGTTAATATTTTAGGTTTTATATCGATTTTTGATTCAAAGGGATTTCAGCAGACCCCCATCAATGGGAATGTTTGTGCCGGTTATGTAGGCTGCCTGTTCAGAGGCTAAAAAAGTTGTCAAAAACCCATATTCAGCAGGCTTGCCAATCCGTTTCATAGGTACTTGTTCTTCCATATTGGAAAGGACTTCGGATACCGAAATCTTAAGTTTTTCTGCTTTTTTAATATTAAGCTGGGCTATTCGGTCTGTGTCGAAATAACCTGTCAATATACTGTTTACGGTAATCCCATCTTTGGCCACATCGTAAGCCAAACTCTTGGCCCATGTAACCACCGCAGCTCTAATGGTATTGGAGAGCGCCAAATAGTTTAGGGGCTCTTTGACCGAGATTGATGCTACATTTATGATTCGTCCCCATTGCTTCTCCCGCATGCCCTTTAATGCGAGTTCCGTGGTGAGAACAACTGATTTAAAAAGTAGGTCAAAGGCCTTTTGGTAGTCTGAGACGTTTTTTTCGAGAGCACCGCCCGCTTCGGGCCCTTGCGTATTATTGATCAGTATGTCAACGGAGTTGCGGTCAAAAAAAAGGGTTATTGCCTTTTCATACGCGCTAAAGTCTGAAAAATCCACCACCAAATATTGATGTCTTTGCCCTTTTTTAGTATCGAGCTCTGCGATTAGGGCTTTCATTTTTTCCTCATTTCTGGCCATTAAGGTCACATTGGCACCACTTGTGGCCAATTGCTTTGCAATGGCCTCCCCAATCCCTTTGCTGCTTCCTCCGACAAGTGCGTTTTTTCCTGAAAGTGAGATGTTCATACTACTTGTATTCTTCTCTTACGGGACTAAACACATCCATCAGTTTACAATCGGTGATGGCTTTTCCTCCATGTGGAACGTTGGAAGGGATGATCACCACATCTCCGGGATGGTGTATGGCTGTTTTTCCACCAACGGTAAACTCAAAAGTGCCTTCGAGCACGTGCATAATCTGCTCATGAACATGATGATGCTCCGGCACCACAGCCTCTTTTTCCACATCCCAAAAGGCCCAGGTCATGCTTTCACCGTGCACCATTTTTCCGTGATATCCAGGCATCAATTCTTTGGATTCAATTTCTGATAGGTTCATAGGATTCAATTTTACCCGAAGATAGAAATTAATAAGATGGGCTGTTTATTTGTATTGGGATTGTCAATGGCTATTTTTGACCGATAAACCATATGGATGAAGATTCATTTTATAGCTATTGGGGGAAGTGCCATGCACAACCTTGCATTGGCATTGAGTCATAAAGGCTACATTATTTCGGGAAGTGATGATGTTATTTTTGAACCCTCGAAAAGTCGATTGGATGCGGCTGGATTGTTACCACAGGAATTTGGCTGGTTTCCGGATAAGATTCACACGCAGTTGGATGCCGTGATTCTAGGAATGCACGCAAAACCTGATAATCCTGAGTTGCTAAGAGCCCAGGAATTGGGATTGAAAATCTATTCCTATCCCGAATTTCTATACGAACAGTCCAAATACAAAACGAGGGTGGTTATAGGGGGCAGTCATGGTAAAACCACCATCACCTCTATGATTCTGCACGTACTGCAATACCAGGATATCGAGGTGGATTACATGGTTGGAGCCCAACTGGACGGTTTTGATAGAATGGTGCATCTAACAGAGGAAAATGATTTTATTGTTCTTGAAGGAGATGAATACTTGTCCTCTCCAATTGATAGAAGGCCAAAATTTCATTTGTACCAGCCCAATATTGCCCTTTTGAGCGGTATCGCCTGGGATCATATCAATGTGTTCCCCACCTTTGAAAACTACCTGGAACAGTTTCAGATTTTTGTGGATGGGATAGTTAGAGGTGGTAGCATTACCTATAATGAGGAGGATTCAGAGGTGAAGAAAATTGTGGAAACTTCTGAAAATGCCATTCGAAAATTTCCATACGGCACGCCAGAATACCATGTGGAGGATGGAATCACATTATTGGACACTCCAGAAGGGGAAATGCCCATTGAAGTTTTTGGAAAGCACAACCTGAACAACTTGATGGGAGCCAAATGGATTTGCCAGCACATGGGTGTGGATGAAGCGGACTTTTATGAAGCCATAGCTTCTTTCAAGGGAGCATCCAAGCGAATGGAACAAATTGCGAAGGGATCCAACAAAGTGGCTTTTAAGGATTTTGCCCATTCACCCAGTAAAGTACGGGCAACGACGAGGGCGGTCAAAGAACAATACCCGAACCGAAAATTACTTGCTTGTTTGGAGCTACACACCTATAGCAGTTTGAATGCGGAATTCTTAAAGGAGTATGAGGGTGCTTTGGATGCCGCCGATGAAGCTGTGGTATTTTACTCGCCCGAGGCGGTCAAAATCAAAAGGTTGGAGGAGGTGACCAAAGACCAGATTGCAAAAGCTTTCAAAAGAGCGGATATAAAAATTTTTACAGACCCTAAATCATTTCAGG
>JANQRD010000004.1 GCA_028284725.1 Allomuricauda sp.
TTTTCAAAATATTTATTCTGAATAAATTGCAGTTCTTCGTTGATTTCAATGGTATGCAACAACCCGCCGCTCTGGAGCCCTTCTGCCAAGCATATGGCTGAATAGCCCGTGTAGGTGCCGATTTCAAGAATGTTTTTTGGAGCGATGATCTTGGAAAATAAGCTCAATACCCTGCCCTGATAATGCCCGGTGATCATTCTGGGCCGTACCACTTTTAAATGTGTTTCACGATTGAGTTCAGCGAGGACTTCGGGTTCCGCTTCCGAGTTTTCGAGCAGGTAATTTTCTAAAACGGAGGACAGGAAATACATGGCTAAATTTTCGTAAAAATAGATAAAAGAACTACATTCGGATTTCAAGTTGTCAATCAAAGATAAAATGCAATCACTAGATTTTGAAATTCGGGATGCCACAATAAATGATCTGCCAGTTCTGCTCAATTTTGAACAGGAAATAATTAAGGCGGAAAGACCGTTCAATTGTACCCTTCGGGAAGATTCCATCAATTACTACGACCTTAAGGAAATGGTCAATGACGAGAATGCCAAAGTTATTGTGGCCGAAACCGACGGAAAGATTATCGCTTCCGGTTATGCGTTACCCAAAAAAGCAAGCGATTTTTTCAAACATGAGTATTACGCCTACCTCGGGTTTATGTTCACAGACCCCAATTTTCGGGGAATGGGTGTAAATGCGAAAATCATTGAGGCTCTTAAATCGTGGTCTTACGAAAATGGTTTACAGGAAATTAGGTTAACCGTATATGAAGATAACATTCCGGCCATCAAGGCATATGAAAAAGTCGGTTTTAAAAAGTTATTGATTGAAATGCGCCTGGAATAAATGATGATGTAAAGCCTTTACAAATCGTAATTTTGAACCAAACGGAAAAGATGACATACCAAAATACCCTTGAATTTGCCCAGCAACTTGATGACAACGATTCACTTTCCAAATACAGACAAGAATTTCACTTTCCCCAAGTAAATGGCAAGGATGTCATTTACTTTACTGGAAATTCCCTGGGGCTTCAGCCCAAGCGCACCCAAAAGTTTGTGGATGAAGTGATGCAGGATTGGCGCGAACTTGCGGTGGAAGGTCATTTTTATGCTGACAAACCCTGGTGGGATTATCATGAACGCCTGGCCGAAGGTTTGGGGAGGGTGGTAGGTGCCAAGCCCGAAGAAATCTCGGTTATGAACACGCTCACGGTAAACCTGCACTTGCTGATGGTTTCTTTTTACCGACCAACTTCCAAAAGGTTCAAGATTCTTTGTGAGGAAAAGGCATTTCCCTCAGATCAATACATGTTGCAGAGTCAGGTTCGATTTCATGGTCTCGACCCCAAAGATGCCATTGTTGAGGTGAAAAAACGGGAAGGAGAGCATTTTTGGCGTACGGAGGACATTTTGGCCAAGATTAACGAGCACGGTGAGGAGTTGGCACTGATACTGATAGGGGGTGTCAATTATTACAATGGGCAGGTCCTCGATATAAAAACCATTACCCAAGCAGGTAAATCTATAGGAGCATCTGTGGGATGGGATTTGGCCCATGCTGTAGGCAATGTGGAGTTGAAATTGCATGATTGGAATGCGGATTTTGCTGCCTGGTGTAGCTATAAGTACATGAACAGCGGCCCTGGCAATGCTTCTGGCATTTTTGTGCATGAACAACATTTGGGCCGAAAGGATATTCCACGTTTCGAGGGCTGGTGGGGCACAAAAAAAGAGACACGCTTTTTGATGGAACCTAAATTCGATCCCATAGAAACCGCTGATGCATGGCAGGTTAGCAATCCACCCATATTGTCCCTTGCCCCATATTTGGCTTCCCTGGAATTGTTTGATGAGGTGGGCATGGACGCCTTGATTACGAAAAGAAAACAAATTGTTGCCTATTTGGAGTTTGTTTTACATGAAATCGACAAAGAGGTAGAAAGCACATTTGAGGTCATTACCCCAGAACAACGAGGCTGCCAACTTTCTGTTTTCTTACATGGTGAGGGTAGAGCTTTGTTTGATTACTTGATGAAAAATGGTGTAATAACAGATTGGCGGGAGCCCAATGTAATCCGGTTGGCACCTGCACCTTTTTATTGTTCCTATACCGATATGTACAACTTTGGACAGATCTTAAAGCGAGGAATTCTGCAAAAGTGAGGCACCATACTTGGTTTTCAAATAGTTCGAAGGTGACATGCCCTGGTACTTTTTGAATTGTTTGGCAAAATAGGAAGGATCGTTGTACCCCGAATTGAACATGACTTCCGAAACCACTGTATTGTTGGCATTGAAAAGTTCCACGGCACGCTCTATTCGGAACTCATTGACAAAATCAATAAACCTTCGTTGGGTCATCTTTTTAAAAAATCTACAGAAAGAATTGGGGGTTAGTCCCAATCGTGAAGAGATTTCATGGACGGAAATGCTTTTGTGATAGTTGTTGTTGACATATTCAAAGGTTTCCTCCAAACGCCAAATCTCACTTTTTTTGAATTTCTCCATAGAGAGGGTATCGAACAGACTCTGGTATTGCCCATGCTTGCTTAAATAGTTTAAAATGTTAAGCAAATTGATCAACTTGCCTTGATTGTCCAAGAGTTCAAATTGTTCAAATAGTTTCCATACGGTATTTTTGGTATGGGTATCGAAGACCAATACTTCCTTTGCTCTTTTGACAAGATTCTTAATTTCTGATAACTCTGGAAAGACACGGAGCTTTTCGTCAAGGAAGTCTTTTTTGAATTGAATGACCACCTCCGTACTATCTTCATAATCCTTGTTGCCAAAATCGGCATGAGGGATGTTTCCTCCTAAAAAAACCAGAACCCCATCGGAATAGTTCATCTTTTTTGTGCCGATATGCAGACATCCAGAACCATTTTTTACACAAACCAGCTCCAGTTCAGGATGTATATGCCAGCCCGCAGACTCACAATTATTTGAATTGTAGTACGACGCTACCTTAAATGAGGTATCCGAAGCAACATTTATGGCTTCCAACATAGGTTTCATAAGTTAAAATTAACTAAATTTTACAGCAGCGGCTGCAAATAAGAATAAAATGTCTTGTTGTTGGAATAATTCCTTTTAAGAACTCCTTCAAAATCATGGTTACTTTGTGCACCTACGGGTTTCGCAATTAACTGAAATTGAAGAGATGACTCTAGCCGAAAAGACAACCTTTGAACTTAATAACAAAGTAAGAATGCCTCAAATAGGGTTGGGCGTTCTCTTCGCAAAAAATGATGGCGAGGTTGAAAGTGCTGTTGTTTCCGCTTTGGATACAGGTTATCGTAAAATTGATACGGCTTCTGCATACCAAAATGAGGAAGGTGTGGGAAGCGCAATAAAAAAAAGTACAATACCCAGGGAAGAGATTTTTCTAACAACCAAAGTTTGGAATACGGAACAAGGGTATGATCAAACGTTGCGAGCCTTTGAGAAAAGTTTGGAGCGGCTTCAAACGGATTATGTTGATCTGTACTTAATACATTGGCCTGTAAAATCGAAGTACAAAGAAACGTACAAGGCCATGGAAAATATCTATAAAAGTGGTAGAGCTAAAGCGATTGGGGTATGCAATTTCGACATACATCAATTGGAAGATTTGATGGACAATAGCGAAGTGGTACCGGCGCTCAATCAAGTGGAAATGCATCCACATCTCAGTCAAAATGACTTGATGCGTTTTGCGAGCACCCATAACATCCAGCTCGAAGCATGGCGACCTATTATGATGGGCGAGGTTTTAAACATTCCAGAGCTATTGCAAATTGGGGAAAAGCATAACAAGTCTGCTGTTCAAGTTACTTTACGATGGTTGATACAACGAGGGGTAGCAGTTATTCCAAAGTCGGTAACCCCAAAACGAATAAAGGAGAACTTTGAAATTTATGATTTTGAGCTTTCTTCGGCAGAAATGGATACCATTGAAGGATTAAATCAGAATAGAAGGCTTGGTGAAGATTTATCCCATGTCGTTTAAAAAGTAAAAAACAAAGCATGATAATGTGAAAAAGCGGCTTAAAACGTTTTTGCATTTACAAGTATGAAGTCATTACAACTTATTTTTTCAAATCCTCGATACTTTGCCCCGGCATGGGTTTTTGCCAGTCTCAACATTTGGTTTGGAACTTGGGCAATCTACATCCCAACTGTAAAAGACCAACTTGGCATCAACAAGGCTGATCTGGGAATCGCAATTTTTTGTCTCTCCCTTGGAGTCTTTGTTATTTTCCCAATCGCCTCCAAAATCATCAATTGGTTGGGGGTAGGAAGGGCAACATGGTATGGAGTACTGTTGAGCAGCGTCGCTGCACTTTTCCCCCTTATGGTTCCCAATTATTATTTGTTGATGGTGTCTTTGTTCTTTTTTGGGGCTTCCAATGGTTTGACTGATATCAGCATGAATACCTTGGTCACTGAAATAGAAAAAGAGGACAAGCAGAACTTTATGTCGGCTGCCCACGGCTTTTTTAGTTTGGGAGGGGTTATTGCAGGACTTGGAAGTTTTTTGATTCCTGTTATCAATAATCCCATGTTGCACATGGGGGTTACGGTAGCACTGGTTTTTGTGATCAATCTACTTTTTTATAAAAGGTACGTCCATATCGAATCCGCACCAGTGGAAAAAGATCCTTTCAGTTTAAAATTGTTCAAGCCGTTACTCTTGTTGGGAATCATAAGTTTTGTTTCCATGGGAAGTGAAGGAGCCATTGTGGATTGGAGCGGCCTTTATTTGAAAGAGGTCACCTTGGCCCCAGAAGCATTCATTGGGTCTGGGTTTTTAGCATTTTCAGTGGCCATGACCTTGGGTCGATTTTTAGGAGATGGCATCAGTGCGAAAATAGGATCCATTAAAATAGTGGCCTTGGGCTCACTCATCGCGATTTTGGGCTATTCCATGGTACTCACCGGGAATACTGCACTGGCCATTGCAGGTTTTGCCTTAAACGGACTTGGCTTTTCCGTAGTTGTTCCAGAGCTTTTCCGAATCGGAGGAAACATAAAGGGTGTGGAATCTGCCCAAGGTGTATCCTTTATTGCTGGAACGGGATATTCCGGTTTTTTGATAGGCCCTGTTATCTTGGGCTTTTTGGCGGAAAGTGCATCACTTACACATAGCTTTTATGCGCTGCTGGGCTGTGTACTTTTGGTACTTGCCATCACTGCTATCTTGAAACGAGGCAGGGGTTAATGGAGATTGTTTAATCTGTGGACACGGCTAGACCGGTAAAATTCAAGCTAAAGCTTTCTTCAGCTTTTCTATGATCTTGGGC
>JANQRD010000020.1 GCA_028284725.1 Allomuricauda sp.
CTCTCACCAACATTTTCTTCCAAAGGGCCCGGATTAGTGGTTGCTTTGACCTAAGCAAAATAGCTAAATGAGATTCTGGGATGCGACCCAGTCTCAAAAACAAAGTACAGTTCAACCATAAAATCAACAACATGAAAAAGAACATTAGATTTATTTTGTCCTTGCTGCTCATTTTCGCAGCGGCTTGTACCAGCGACAGCGAAAGCGATTTAATAGACGACGGCAATGGGGACGGTGACAACAACGGAGGTCCAATTACCTATAATGCCGACATCAGAAGCGTTATCAGCAGTGCTTGTCTGGGGTGCCATTCCAGTCCTCCGAGAAACGGTGCCCCGTTTGCTTTGACCACCTACGATCTTGTAGTGACCAGAGCCCAAAATGGTTCCTTGCTTACGGCAATCAGCAGGCAGTCGGGATCTCCCGGAGCCATGCCACCAAGTGGTAGGCTGCCCCAGGCTACAATTGATTTGATAGAGCAGTGGATCGATGAAGGTCTTCTTGAAGAATAATACACTAAAGTTAGACCTAATGAGACCAAGTTTTATCACGTTGCTGTTGACCTCTTTCCTGATTTTCACCAGCAAAATACAAAGTCAGGAACGGTACATCGAGAGGGATGGAGTGCTCATCTTTGAAGCTTCCGAAAAACTGTTTGAAGAGGTAAAGGCAACCAATGAATCGGTGACGGCCATATTCGATCCACAGACCAACAAAATAGCCGCTTTGGCACTGATAAAGGGATTTCATTTTAAAAATTCCTTGATGGAGGAACATTTTAATGAAAACTATATCGAATCCGAACAATATCCCAAGGCCACCTTCAAGGGCGAGTTATTGGATGACGCTACTGTCCTTTCCGATAACACTGCCACCGAAATGGAAGTTAAGGGCACCTTAAAACTACACGGTAAAGAGAAGGAAATCCAAACGGTTTTAAATGTCCAGAAAATCGGAGACATCATTTCAATGACCGGAGACTTTAAAGTGACCCCGCAGGATTTTGACATCAAGATTCCGAAAATCGTGGAAAACAAGATTGCCAAAGAAGTGCATGTAAAAATCGACTTTAAACTTGCCAAAAAATGAATCGGAAAAAGAAGTTTATAGTGGGAATCACTGCTCTTGTCCTCCTAATCATTTTGGTCATAACATACAATTACATGTACCAAGATCATAGGGACATCTCCAAAGAGGAGGTGGCCTTTACACTAAGTCCCGAAGCATTAAAAAAGGCCATGAGCAATGATGCTTCGGCAAGGGGATATATAGATCAAGTAATACAGACACAGGGTATCATTAGCGCTGTGGAACAAAACACCATTTTCATTGAGGAAATAGCACAGGTCAGGTTTGCCCAAAACTTTGCATCGCTGTCCGAGGACGACCACATCGTCATTAAAGGCAGATGTGTGGGCTATGATGACCTTCTGGAAGTGGTGAAAATAGATCAGGCCATTATTATCAACAACTAAAATGCAACATAACCATTTCAACATGAAAAAAACCAGCATCCTATTCTTTTTATTACCCTTTTTGGCATTGTGCCAAGACAACCTGTTGGACGAAATCAATCAAAACGGCGACACTAACGACTATGAAGCCGCAGCCTTTAAGGGGTTGAAAATTGTGAATTTTGAATCCACCAAAATGGTCACCAAAAAGCAATTTTACTTTGTGGTTTCCCACCGTTTTGGATCTATTAAAACCGGATTTGAGGACTTTTTTGGTCTGGATCAAGCAGTTACACGGCTCAATTTCATCTATGGGGTCTCAGATGGCATTAATATAGGTGTCTCCCGAAGCTCTTTTCAGAAAACGTATGAGAGTTCATTGAAGCTTAGATTATTGCGGCAAAAAAAGGGAGGCTCTCCCTTTACGATAGTCTTGTTCAACAGTGTGCTGTTGAACGCTGCTTTGGACGATGAAATACTTCCGGGCTTGGAGTTCGAAAACCGATTGGGGTATGCCTCACAGCTACTGATTTCCAAAAAAGTCAATGAAAATCTTTCGTTCCAACTGGCTCCCACCTTTTTCCATGACAATCTGGTGGCCATTGATGAACAGGACAATTCACAATATGCAATAGGTATTGGCGGACGGCAAAAATTGACCAAAAGATGGTCCATCAACGTCGATTATGGGTTGCACCTGAACCGCGCCGCAAACTCCCCATTTCAAAATCCATTATCTATCGGTTTTGACCTGGAAACGGGAGGACATGTGTTCCAATTGCACTTTACGAACGCCCAACCCATGAATGTGAACACCTTTTTAGGTCAAGCTACAGGTGATTGGGGCGAAGGCGACATCTTTTTCGGATTTAACCTATCAAGAGTCTTTTAAAAACATAAAAACAACACCATGAAATTTGGATTAGCCAAAATACCCGTACAGAATACTTTTTGTTCCAAATGCTCAGCACGCATTAAATCGGAACTGCTCAAGATACAGGACATCACCAACGTATCTCTTTACCCCACAGATTCGTTGGTCGTGTTCAACTTTATCAAGGCCAATGAACTTTCAACGGCTTTGAACACCTTAACCGATCTGGGATATCCCCCTGAGGGGGACCGATTGGGGTCTAATAAAGTATTGCCTATATGTTCCCATACCTGTGGAAGGTATGTAGAAGGTGAAGTTGCATAAGCATCTTTCACTTTTAAAGTCGATTGTTCCCTTTCACAAAAATTTTATCACAATACAACTTCGACAAGAAGTTCCTTTGAAACACTTTAATTCTAAAAACAAAAAATGAAATGAAAAAGCTTCTATTATTACCTGCAATTTTTTTAACCTTACTGAGCTGTACCAATGATGATAACGCTGACGGTACAGATGATACACCTCCGGTTGATGAACCCAATGCAGTCCAATTGCGGAACGATGCTACCTTCGGCAACGTCCTGACCAATGCGGAAGGGTTCTCCCTCTATTTCTTCTCTTTGGACAGCAAAGGGGATTCGAATTGTACCGATGGTTGTCTGGCCAATTGGCCCATATTTTATGCTGAAGATTTAACGTTGGATCAGGGTTTGAATGCAGCCGATTTTGGTTCCATAACACGCGGTGATGGAGAAAGGCAGACTACTTATAAAGGATGGCCGCTTTATCTCTTCGCCAACGATAATGCCGCCGGGGATACCAATGGTGATGGCGTTGGAGATGTTTGGTACATCGCCAAACCCGACTATTCGGTAATGATGACCCAGGCACAGCTTATTGGAAGGGATTTTGATGGAAACGAGACCAATCTTACGAGCACCTATGAACCCGGGGATGAGCAAACTTTTTATATGGTGGATGCCAATGGGAACACGCTCTATCGATTTGTCAACGACCGAAATGGAGTAAACAATTTTACCGCCGATGACTTTTCGAACAATTCCGTATGGCCCATTTTTGAGGAGGCGTTACAACGCGTACCCAGTATTTTGGATACCAATGATTTTGGTTCCATTGACGTCTTCGGAAGAAATCAGCTTACCTACAAAGGTTGGCCGTTGTATTACTTCGGACAGGACGCCCAACGGGGCGATAACTTTGGTGTGGGATTCCCCACAGCTGGGATTTGGCCCATTCTGAATCCTGATACCGAGGTGGCACCGGAGCCCGATCCAAATGCGGTTCAATTGAAAAACGATGCCACCTTCAGTGATATCCTCACCAATGCCGATGGTTTCTCCCTCTACTTCTTTTCTTTGGACAGTAAGGGCGATTCAAACTGCAGCGGTGATTGTGAAGACATTTGGCCGGTATTTTATGCTGAAAACCTCACTTTAGACCCAGGACTCGACCCCGATGACTTTGGCACCATTGAACGAGAGGATAGTTCCATGCAGACAACCTACAAAGGATGGCCGTTATACCTTTATGCAAATGATGCGGCAGCAGGCGACACCACTGGAGACGGTGTAGGAAACGTTTGGTACATTGCCAAGCCCGACTACACAATCATGATGACCCAGGCGCAACTTATAGGCAGGGATGTTGATGGGGTTGAGACGAATCTAACGAGCGCCTACGAGCCGGGTGACGAGTTAACTTTCTACATGGTGGATGATGAGGGGAATACACTGTACCGCTTTGTAAATGACACCAATGGGGTCAACAACTTTACCGCAGATGACTTTTCGAACAATTCGGTATGGCCCATTTTTGAAGAAGCATTGCAACGTGTACCCAGTATTTTAGACACCAATGACTTTGGTTCCATAGATGTATTCGGAAGGACACAATTGACCTACAGGGGTTGGCCATTATATTATTTCGGACAGGATGAACAAAGAGGCGATAACTTTGGGGTAGGATTCCCATCTGCTGGGGTTTGGCCGATTCTCAATACGCTAACAGAGGAAGCGCCCCAGGCCAATAATACCACTACAACCTATAATGTTAGCAATCAAGCGGCTTCGGCTTACATCTTTTCGGGCGGTGGATTGAACAATGAGAACAATCCAGACCTCACCCTAACAAGAGGTGAAACCTACGAATTTGTTGTCGACGCTCCTGGCCATCCATTTTTGATCAAATCCGTACAAAGTACAGGAACCGGAAATACATACAATGATGGTGTCACCAACAATGGGGCAGAATCAGGAACCGTAGTGTTCACCGTGCCCAATGGTGCACCGGACACGTTGTTTTACAATTGTGAATTCCATAGTCCCATGACAGGGACATTAACGATAATAAATTGAAAAAGAAAATTGCAATTTATTAGTTTTGAACCCAGGGTCTCGGCCCTGGGTTTTCAATAATGCTCCAAAAACTTATCCGAAGGATATTGAACAATACGGTTGGATTTATGCTCAAAAAATTACGCAAACCCAGAATATTCCTAATTTTAGCTATTGTAGCTATAGGTTTTTTTTTATTTCGGAACCTTACCAAACCTGACATCCTAAACATTGCAGAGATGGAGCCCCAAGTGTATCTCGCAGCCGATACTCTAATTTCCCATTTCAGGAATTGGGAGGAGAGCCCAGTAAAGCCTGAGAGCATCGTAGAAATGGAAGGGGTCATCAAGGAAATCAATGGCTTAAATGGCCGTTTGACCATCTTGCTGGAAGGTGGGGAAAATGAATCGCCCAGTATCATTTGTGATATGCAAGCCAATCAGAAGGAAATTGTTTCAAACTTAAAGCTAAAAGATACGATTCGAGTGAAAGGAGTATTCAAGGGCCTGCTAAAGGATGCCGTTTTCTTAAATTGTATCATTTCAGATAACCAACGTAATGATTAGACCAGCCCTACTTGTTTTCATGCTAGCAGCTTGTTTGCGTTTACAGGCGCAGGAAAAGTTCATTGCGCGCCAAGGTCAGGTATCCTTTTTTTCCTATACCTCGGTAGAGAACATCAAAGCAGAAAACAACCAAGTATTGAGCATCATCGATTTGTCATCTGGCGAAATAGCGGTAAGTATGCTCATGAACGCTTTTATTTTTGAAAAAGCATTGATGCGGGAACACTTTAACGAAAGTTATATTGAATCGGACCTGTACCCGAAAGCGACTTTCGAGGGCAAAATCTCCGATTTCGATCCTAATCTAGACGGTGAGCAGACCAAAATTATTAAGGGAACTTTTTCGATGCACGGAACTACCAATACATTGGAGATAAAGACCAAAATAGAGCGGGTTGAAGGAAAATATATATTATCAGGTACTTTTGAGACGATGGTAAAGGATTACAATATCAATATTCCGCCCTTACTGGAAGGAAATATTGCTAAAACAATTTCTGTGGATTTTAGATTTGAATATCAGCCTTATGAAAGCTAAAATAGTCTTGTTTTTTGTGTTGATGATAAGTGCTTCCAATTTTGTTAGCGCTCAAAAGCTTTTGGATATTCTGGATGAGGAGAATCAGAACCAACCGCAATATACGCTGGCTACCTTTAAGGCCACGCGGATCAGTTTTGGGCATTCCATTGAAACCCGAAAGAAAGGTATTCTGGAGGTATTTGTCGCCAACCGATTCTGGAACACACCCAGCTTGAGGTCACAAAGCTTCGCTGCAGACCGGATGAGCACCCGGGTTGGGCTGGAATATGGTATCTCGGATAGGTTATCTCTGGGAGTTGGAGGTACTTCGTTTGATGGCCTTTTTGATGGCTACTTGAAATACAAGTTGGTTCGCCAACGTTCGGATAAAGCTGGGTCACCGTTAAGTGTGACACTCTTCCAAAATTCCAGCTATTTCAGCGAGGGAATTGCAGATCCAACAATTTCAGATGATTTTTCAAATCGACTTTCCTTTACAACTCAGATATTGATCGCCAGAAAATTTTCCCAAAAATTTTCGTTGCAAATTTCACCCTCCTTTATTCATAGGGGACTCAATTTTTCAGAAGAAGACCCGCGGAACCATATTGCTCTAGGATTCGGGGGAAGATATAAATTGGGGAACCATGTTTCTGTAGTCTCTGAATATTATACCGTTTTTAACCCAGTAGAATCCAGAGATTCTTTTGGCCCTTTTTCCCTGGGTGTAAACTGGGAAATCGGGGACTTAGTGCTACAATTTATGCTTACCAATGCAGTAAATATGGTTGAGGACGCCTTTATCACGCAGACCTACAACAACTTTAACTTTAAGAACCCCAACTTGAATTTCGGGTTCAACGCCACGTACGTTATCCACTTTAAAAGTGGCCTAAAAAAGAAAAACAAAAAACCCTGACCGAAGTCAGGGCTTTGCTTTTATAAACAGGGAAACTGAATTACTTCACTTCCTCAAAATCTACGTCTTCAACGTTATCGCCTTCATTGGCATTGCTTCCTCCTGCCGCACTATCGGCACCTGCTGAAGCATCAGCTCCATTCGCTTGTGCCGCCTCGGCCTGGGCCTTGTACATTTCCTCGGAAGCCACTTTCCATGCTTCATTGATCTTCTCCAAAGCAGGTTCGATAACTACCACATCTTTGGTCTCATAGGCTTTTTTCAACTCCTCCAAAGCTTCTTCGATGGGCTTCTTCTTGTCATCAGAAAGCTTATCACCAAACTCCTTCAATTGCTTTTCCGTTTGGAAAATCATGGCATCTGCTTCGTTCAGCTTGTCAGCCTTCTCTTTTGCTTGCTTATCCGCTTCCGCATTGGCTTCCGCTTCAGCCTTCATTTTTTGGATTTCCTCCTCAGTCAAACCAGATGAAGCCTCAATTCGAATATCCTGCGTTTTATTCGTAGCCTTGTCCGTAGCGGAAACCTTGATGATACCATTGGCATCAATATCGAAGGTCACTTCAATTTGAGGTGTTCCTCTTGGCGCGGGTGGAATACCGTCCAAATGGAATCTACCGATGGTCTTGTTATCGGCCGCCATAGGACGCTCTCCTTGCAACACATGGATTTCAACCGAAGGTTGATTATCCGCAGCAGTGGAGAATATCTGTGATTTTTTCGTTGGAATCGTAGTGTTTGCCTCGATCAATTTGGTGAACACGCTTCCCATGGTCTCGATTCCCAAAGAAAGTGGGGTCACATCCAACAGCAATACATCCTTCACATCCCCTGTCAATACACCACCTTGAATCGCAGCACCTACGGCAACTACCTCATCAGGATTCACACCTTTTGAAGGTTTTTTTCCGAAGAATTTCTCAACCGCTTCCTGAACAGCAGGAATACGGGTAGATCCACCTACCAATATGATTTCGTCAATATCACTTTTTGAAAGTCCAGCACTTTTTAGGGCTGTAGCACATGGCTCAATGGTTCGTTTTACCAAATCATCAATCAATTGCTCGAATTTCGAGCGGGTCAAGGTTCTTACCAAGTGTTTTGGGCCAGAAGCTGTCACAGTCACATAAGGTAAATTAATCTCGGTCTGTGCGGAAGAAGATAATTCAATTTTTGCCTTTTCAGCAGCCTCTCGCAAACGCTGCAATGCCATGGGATCTTCCCTTAGGTCTATTCCCTCATCTTTCTTGAACTCTTCTGCCAACCAATCGATAATTTTTTGATCTACATCATCACCACCCAAGTGGGTATCCCCATCCGTAGCCAAAACTTCAAAAACACCGTCTCCCAATTCCAGAATGGAAACATCATGCGTACCTCCACCGAAGTCAAAAACAACGATTTTTTGATCTGTATCTTTTTTGTCCAAACCATACGCCAAAGAAGCTGCCGTAGGCTCGTTAATGATTCGTTCCACAGTCAAACCAGCGATCTCGCCAGCCTCTTTTGTTGCCTGACGCTGTGAATCGTTAAAGTAGGCAGGTACGGTAATAACCGCTCTTGACACATCCTGCCCCAAATAGTCCTCAGCGGTCTTCTTCATTTTTTGAAGAATCATTGCTGAAAGTTCTTGGGGGGTGTACAAACGGCCATCAATATCCACTCTTGGGGTATCGTTGTCACCCTTTTCTACATTATAAGGAACTCGATCTGCTTCTTTTTTTGATTCTGAAAATTTATTCCCCATAAATCGTTTGATGGAATAAATCGTCTTCTTTGGGTTGGTGACCGCCTGTCTTTTTGCGGGATCACCGACCTTTATCTCACCACCCTCCACAAATGCAATCACGGAAGGGGTAGTGCGTTTACCCTCTGCATTTGGAATAACCACCGGCTCATTACCTTCCATCACGGAAACACAGGAGTTGGTCGTACCCAAGTCTATACCAATAATTTTGCTCATTGTATCTAAAGTTATATCAGTTGATAATTCATTTCTGTTTCGTCCAAGAAATGTCAATGATTATGCCATCCCCTTCAATATGACAAGGTGTCAGATACCCTAATCGAGGCATAGCCAGTAAAGGGAAAGGGGGCATCTGTCAATTTGTTTTGCAATTTCATAAACTGAGGTTATTCAATCATACTATTAACGTTGTTATATTTGAGTTCATAAACCCATTGCATGGAATGTATCAGTGTTTTTGATATGCTCAAGATTGGTATAGGGCCTTCCAGCTCCCACACACTGGGGCCATGGAGAGCAGCCGAACGGTGGATTGGGGAATTAAAGCAGCAGGATGTCTTTGATTCTATTGCCAGTGTAAAAGTTGAGCTCTTTGGTTCGTTATCGCTGACCGGGAAAGGACATGCCACCGATATCGCCGTCATCATGGGGTTGCTGGGCAGTGATCCGGAAACTGTTCCAACGGAGCAAATCCATCCAACCATAGAAAAAATAAGGGCAAAAAAAGAACTGGATTTAGCAGGAATACGAAAGATTCCCTTCGACCCTGAGTTAGACATCCGATTTGAAAAGGAATTTTTGCCATTTCATGCCAACGGTATCCGTTTTCTAGCAAATTTGGAAGACAGTAAGTCCATTTCGGAAACCTACTATTCCATTGGAGGTGGTTTTGTGGTAAAGGAAGGACTTCCTAATTCCAAAGAGAACCGGGAAACTTTCAAAACTTTTCCCTACCCCATAAAAACTGGCGAGGAACTTCTTACCTATTGCAACCAAAAAAATAAGTCCATTTCGGAATTGGTACTGGAAAATGAAAGAGCACTACGATCCGACAAAGCTATCGACCACGAACTCATTCGAATTTGGGACACCATGTTGGAATGCATGTACCTCGGCTGCCATACACAAGGCACACTACCAGGTGGACTCAATGTGCGACGCAGGGCATTCGAAATGCACCAAAATTTAAAAGGACACCTCCCCTATTCCAACCCCCAAGAATGGCTGCAGGTAATACGAAAAACACGGGTGAAATTTCGGCAAATCCTAAAATGGGTGAGTTGCTTTGCGCTGAGTGTGAACGAAGTAAATGCCTCACTGGGTCGTGTCGTGACTGCGCCAACCAATGGAAGTGCCGGTGTAATTCCTGCAGTGTTGATGTATTACATGGTAATCGAGAATCATAGAGCGAGTTTTAAACATATAAAAAGGTTTCTTTTGGTGGCCGGGGAAATCGGAAGCATTTTTAAAAAGGGAGCAACCATATCGGCTGCCATGGGTGGCTGCCAAGCAGAAATAGGAGTTTCATCAGCAATGGCAGCTGGAGCTTTGACCGAACTGTTAGGCGGTACTCCCGAACAGGTGTTGGTCGCGGCTGAAATTGCGATGGAACATCATTTGGGTCTTACTTGTGACCCCATCGGGGGATTGGTACAGGTACCATGCATTGAACGAAATTCCATGGGAGCCATAAAGGCCATTAATGCCGCAGAGTTGGCGCTGGAAACGAATCCTAAGGACGCTAAGGTGCCATTGGACAAGGTAGTGAACACCATGTGGGAAACCGCTAAGGATATGAGTTCCAAATACAAAGAAACATCAGAAGGAGGCCTCGCAGTGGGTGTCTTTTTAAGTGATTGTTGATTTGTATTATAAATTTTAAGAAATTACAGCAGTTTTTCTCGAATGACAACCTCAACCTTTTTCAAGCGCACGCTGATTCTATTTGTATTTCTCTCTTTTTCTTTTATTCGGAAAGAAAACATTGACCTCAACCACAAACTTGTACTTTTCGAGGGATCGGACTGGTGTGTCAATTGTATCCGTTTAGATAAGAATATTTTATCCGACCCATACTTTGACCACTTTTTGAAGAGGAATGCCATTGAACTGGAGCGAATCGACTTTCCGCAAAGAAAAAAATTGGATGAAACCACCAAAAACTATAATGCGGAGATGGCTGAAAAATATAGCTTTAAAGGGATTTTCCCTACAATCATCCTGGTCGAGGCTGCGTCAAACGAGTTTGTTCCCTTAGAATACCATGATCAAAGCCTTGATGACTTTATAGCACAAATAAAATCCAATATTTCCCATTAAAAATGAAAAGGTTCAAAAGAAAATGCAAATTGATGGGCTGTTCTTTTGAACTGGGCATCATCGCACAGCATGAATCTACTGCCAATCATTTTTTGGAAGAGGGTATTCGGGAAATTCAACGTATCGAGCATCTCTTATCGGAGTTTAGGCCGGACTCACAGATTTCTGAAATCAACGCCAATGCAGGGAAGGGTCAGGTCGTTGTCGATGATGAAGTTTTAGAATTGATTGAACGTGCTCTAAAAATATCTAGACTTTCCAAAGGATATTTTGATATCAGCGTGGGACCCTTAAAAAAAATGTATCGGTTCACCAATAAAGAATTCAACTTTCCAGAAAAGCATCATATTTCAAATACGCTAAAAAGCGTGGGATACCAGAAAATAGCCATCAATAGAGTTTCAAAAGCAGTGGGCTTAAATAAAAGTAGCATGCACATTAGTATGGCGGCCATTGGAAAAGGGTATGCCGCAGATTTGGTACGCAAAAAATGGAAGGAAAACAATATTGCAGGTGGGTATATCGACGCAAGCGGAGACCTTACCACTTTTGGTAAAGATGAAAATGGCGAACCTTGGAAAATTGGCATCGCCAACCCGGATGATAGCCAGGAGATGTTGTTCCAAATTCCTTTACATGAAGCTTCAGTAGCAACTTCCGGGGATTACGAACAGCACTTTCTTTATAATGGAAACCGATATTCCCACAACATTGACCCGTTTACGGGCATGCCTATTAAAGGAATAAAAAGTGTGTCCATCTTTTCCCTCAGTGCAGAACTTTCGGACGCACTAGCTACTGCGGTTTATGCCATGGGCGTGCAAAAAGGGCTTGATTTTTTAAATCAATTGCCGCAGACCCATGGAATCATAATCAATGATCATAATGAAGTATTTTTTTCAAAACATTTAGCCTATGAAGCGATTTCTGCCTAGTTTATTGTTGCTGTTTTTTATGAGCGCACTTTCGTATTCCTGTTCCCCCGCGCTCAAACCGTACGAAAGACAGTACATAAACGATCCCGAAATGTCCATGGCAGGTTCGAACGAGGTCAAGTTCCAACACTACATCCATACCATTAGGGAAGGCGCGTTGGTCGCTGAGGGCAAAAAAGGCAGTGGGGGCTGCGGCTGCAACTAGGGAATACATTTATGAACAAAAAATCAATACTTGTCGGCAGTCTTGCCTTTTCTTTATTGTTTTCGAAGGCGCAGAACAAGGAAAACTCAACCTTTGAAGTAAACGAAACTGAGATTGACCTTGTTTATAACCATTACATTCAAGACGGGGACAATTCGGCGGTGACTGGTGGAGAGGGAACCGAAAAACTTTCCGTTTTTGGTCCAACCTTCAACTTAAAAAGAACATTTGGGAAGAACCAAATCGGTTTTCAGTTCGGAATTGATGTCATCTCCTCCGCTTCCACGGACAGAATCGATAGGGTGATGTCATCCGCCTCAAGGACGGACTACCGTGGTTATTCGAATTTGAACTACAGTCGCTATTTTGAAAAAAGTAAGCTTTCCGTAAACATTGGCCTCAGTGGTTCTGTGGAATCGGATTATCTCTCCATTGGAAAGCATATCGGAATCACAAAAACCTCAAAAAACGATATGCGCACCTTTTCGGCCGACCTTCAAATTTTTAATGATGATCTGCGGTGGCGAAGTTTGGAGGGCAGTATTTTTGGGAGTCCCCAATTTTTGATTTATCCCGAAGAGCTTCGCTTTCAGGAGTGGTATGATGATTACCGGAGGGATTCCTATAATCTGAATTTGGGCCTGACCCAAATCGTGGATCAACGGAATTCCATCGGTCTTTTTTCAGTTTTTAGTTATCAAAGAGGACTATTGGCCACACCTTTCCATAGAATATTTTTTTCTGATGACACCCAGGCGGTGGAACGATTTCCCCTTGAACGTTACAAAACCGCTTTATCTTTAAAATGGAATCGGTTTATAGGAGGTAGTGTTATCTTGCGGAATAAAATTGGAGGATACACCGATAGTTTTGGAATATTGGGGCTGACCCTGGAAAATGAAACGGCAATAAAGCTAAGCCCGAAGTGGACTTTTTTACCCAGTTTTCGGTTCTATGTGCAGGATGGATCCAAATATTTTGCTCCTTTGGGCGAGCATGATCCGAGTGCCTCTTACTACACTTCAGATTTCGATTTATCATCCTTTCGAACTTTTAAATTTGGCATGGGATGGCGACACTGGCCGGCTTCACGGAAAAATAAGGGGCTCAATAACTTTTCAATCTACTATTTCTATTACGACCGATCTAATGGTTTGAATGCGCACACAATCTCCACTGCTTTCAATTTTAAGGGCAAGCGAAAACCGAGGAGTCGAAAAAAGTGATATGACTTTGTATTGCAATTCAACCGTAAAAACCTGTTTGTAATACCCAATTATTGACCATTTGCACAACTCGCTGGTCAACCTCCCTTACTTTTACTATCTTCGTGGCTAGCAGAGCGCTAAGCTCTCATTATGTACTTTAATGACCAAAAGCCGCTGTTATTTGTTCCCTCTCGACAGCGCCCAACTCGCTCTTGTAAGCGAGTCAATGCAATAAGAAAAGCTTAAAGAATGAATTTGGTGGGCCATAAGGCAGTTCACCACCTTAACTAGCTTCTATAACTATCCGAAAACTTCAATAGCAATCAATTAGCAACCGAAGAAGCCAAAAAATTACACAACAATCTTAAAAGACCATTATGAAAACGAAAACAAGTTTAATTGTTGGAGCGTTAGCTCTTTTATCATTGGTTTATTTTATTGGTGAAAATCAATCCAAAAATGAATCGTTTGACCGTCAGAAGGCCGCCTTTACCTTCATAAAATGTACTCCCGCCAAATTTTTGTTGGAGCCAGTGGACACTACACAACGGATTTCACCTCTTTTCGAAAATTTAGGTGATCTTAGTTATGCCATCACGACCAAAAACGAGATGGCACAAACCTTTTTTAATCAAGGTTTAAAGCTCACCTATGCCTTTAACCATGCTGAGGCACATAGATCATTCATGGAAGCTTCCCGTTTGGATCCGACCGCTGCCATGACGTATTGGGGTCAGGCCTATGCGCTAGGCCCGAACATTAACGATCCCCAACCTCCAGATGACCGAAAGGAAAAAACGAATGAGGCTCTGGCAAAGGCAAAAAAATTAATGTCCAATGCCACCCCGAAGGAACAAGCATTGATAACCGCTTTATCGGCCAGATACAGTGAGGATTTAACAAAGGATGTCGCCGAATTGAACATGGACTACATGAATGCAATGGCCAAAGTGTTACAAGAATTCCCTGAAGATGCAGAGGTTCAAGTGCTATATGCCGCGTCCGTAATGAACACAGTGCCTTGGAACTATTGGGATAAAGAGGGAAATCCATCTCCAAACATTCCAGAGGCCAAAGCTGCCCTTGAAAAGGCAATGGAGCTAAATCCAGATAACCCTGGGGCGCATCATTATTACATCCATATGGTAGAGCTCCCCAAACCAGATTTAGCCGTTTCCAGCGCGGATAAATTGGGAGGGCTAATGCCTGCTGCCGGACATATTGTTCATATGCCGTCCCATATTTACATTCGTGTTGGTCGTTATTTGGATGCCGTAAAAGCCAACCAAGCGGCGATTTTGGCAGATGAGGATTACATTTCGCAATGTTATTCACAAGGGCTATATCCTTTAGGATATTATCCCCATAACATTCATTTTTTATGGTCTGCAGCCAGTTTACTGGGAAATAGCGAAATAGCTATTGATGCCGCTAAAAAGACCGCTGAAAAAGTACCTGTTGGGGAATTTATTGAAATGCCTTTTCTTCAGGATTTTGCTTCCATACCGATGTTGGCTTATACCCGATTCGGAAAATGGAATGAGATTCTTACCATTCCAGCTCCCGATCCAAATATCAAGCACCTTACCTTAATACGACATTATGCCAGGGGGATGGCCTTTGTCCGTAAGGGAAATAGCAAAGAAGCACAGGAAGAGTTGGATGCCATTGCGGCACTCAAAAAAGATCCAGACTTGGAAACCATTGTGGCCACTGCACATAATCCGTCCATAAACTCGGCCAATATAGCCTATGAAGTTGTGGCCGGGGAATTGGCGGCTTTGAATGGCAATGTTGACAAAGCCATTGAGCACCTGAAAAAGGCGGTGGAATTTGAAGATGGCCTAACCTATACGGAGCCAGCCGCATGGCATATCCCTACGCGACAAAATTTGGGAGCTGTATTGATGGAAGCCAAAAAATATGAGGAAGCGGAAAAAATCTATCGAGAAGATTTGGAAGTGCTTCGCCAGAATGGCTGGTCTTTAATGGGACTGCACAACAGTCTGAAGGCGCAGGGTAAATTGGAAGAAACCAAAACCATAAAGGAAGAGTTCGATAAGGCTTGGGAACATTCCGACATTGACATCAAGACCTCCATCTTATAATTGAGTTAACGGATGGGATTATTCAAAAAGTATGGACAATTAAAAATACCGATGGTCCTTGTGGCCATCGGTATTTTTATCACCATTTATCTTTTTTCCAAAAAAAATGTAGAGTTACCCATATTTGGCCCTGGTGATTTTAATCCTGAATTGGTGGATACCAGTCTACAAAACGTAAAGACCACTCATATTGTTTCAGACTTTGAATTGACAAATCAAAATGGGGAGACCGTCACCCAAGCCGATTATGAAAATAAGGTTTATGTGGCCGATTTCTTCTTTACGCGCTGCCCAAGTATTTGCCCAATAATGTCAATTAACATGGCAACGTTACAGCAAGCTTTCTTGGATGATGACAATGTGATGTTCTTATCAATATCTGTTACTCCAGAAATGGATAGTGTTCCCGTTTTAAAGGAATATGCGTACAGAAATGATGTTATTGATTCGAAATGGCATGTTACCACGGGAAACAAAAAACATATCTACAATTTAGCCCGTAAAAGTTATTTTGCGGCTTTGGATGAAGGGGATGGCGGCATACAGGACTTCATTCATACCCCAA
Source organism: Allomuricauda sp. (assembly GCA_028284725.1). Classification (GTDB taxonomy): domain Bacteria; phylum Bacteroidota; class Bacteroidia; order Flavobacteriales; family Flavobacteriaceae; genus Flagellimonas. The sequence continues at coordinate 15,772 of JANQRD010000020.1, forward strand.
ACTTTGTATTGGTGGACAAGAAAAAACAAATTCGGGGCGTTTACGATGGAACGAAGAACGACGATGTGCTTCAGCTAATTGATGATATCAAGAAGTTGTCCGACTAAAATCAAAGGGAAGATACTGCGCTACTAATCTTCCAGACAGCCTGCCCTACCCCGGGTATCTATTAAATAGATGATTTTCCATTCTCCATCAAAATTGATAAGCTGGAACGAATTGATGCCACAATGGCTGAACTCATTGTTCAACCAAAACTCATAGCCCACCCACGCGTTGGCCATGGTTCTATCTACCTGAATGGAAAACGATGTCAGTTTTTCCTCAAATTGGATACTGTCGGGAATACTGATAATGGAGCTTATCAATTTTGAGAATTCATCCGTCCTGAAAAGTGTTTTCCCCTGTTTACTTCGAGCAGTGGTCTGCAGCACTACGTTGTCAGCAACCACACTGCTCATAATCGTTGAATCTTGTTTGTGGAAACCATCAAAAAAGGTCTCGACCACGTCTTTTACGGCCAATTGATCTTCATCCATCGGATTGGGCCCTTGCGCATTGACATTATATACCAAGAAGAAAATAAATAGGTAGACCAGCTTTTTCATTTTGTAGTTTTTTGATTGGATTCTAAATTAAACAAATCTGCTTACATTTAGCCACTAAAACAAACCGAATGTCAGTAGCCAAAAAAGAATATAAAAGGGTAACGGTGAAGTCCTTGGTCGAAATGAAACAAAATGGTGAGAAAATATCCATGCTCACCTCATACGATTATACCATGGCCAAGATCGTGGATGCGGCCAATGTCGATGTAATTTTGGTTGGGGATTCTGCCAGTAATGTCATCGCTGGACACGAGACCACCCTGCCCATCACTTTAGATCAAATGATCTATCATGCCAGTTCGGTGGTGCGGGCTGCAAAGCGAGCCTTGGTCATAGTGGACATTCCCTTTGGCAGTTACCAAAGTGATTCGAAAGAGGCATTGCGTTCGGCCATCCGAATCATGAAAGAGAGCGGCGCCCATGCAGTCAAAGTGGAAGGCGGAAATGAGATAAAAGAATCTGTAAGCCGTATTCTTCAGGCTGGAATTCCTGTGATGGGGCATTTGGGGCTAACCCCCCAATCCATTTATAAATTCGGAACCTATACCGTAAGAGCCAAAGAGGAGCAGGAAGCCCAAAAATTAAAGGAGGATGCCAAAATGTTGGAGGAATTGGGTTGTTTTGGTATTGTCTTGGAAAAGATTCCTGCGAAATTGGCCAAAGAGGTTGCGGAAAGCGTATCGATTCCAATTATTGGTATTGGTGCTGGAAACGGTGTGGATGGTCAGGTCTTGGTCGTCCACGATCTATTGGGAATGACCCATGAGTTCAATCCGCGTTTCCTTAGACGCTATATGAATCTCTACGAAGATATGGGAAATGCTATCTCGCAATATGTGGATGATGTAAAGCGAAGGGATTTTCCAAACGAGAGCGAGCAGTATTGATTGTTGGATTTCTGGATTCTTGGATTGTTAGTGCCCCATTTTAAGTCTTGTTACCTAAAAATGAATTTCCAATAAATGCATCGCTTCAAGGATTTAGAAATATGGAAAATGAGTAGGACTTTTTGTTCGGATATCTACGAAATCACATCTTGCTTTCCAGATTCTGAAAAATTCGGTCTTACAAACCAATTACGAAGAGCTGCAGTATCAGTTCCGTCCAACATTGCGGAAGGCTGCTCTCGAAAGTCAAATAAGGACTTCTCCCGATTTCTGGAAATAGCTATCGGTTCAATCTATGAAATCGAGACACAACTTTTGATTTCCAATGATTTGGGATTTATTGAAACCCATAGTCTGGAAAAACTCTTGGACGAGCTTGATTCAATTACCAGAATGACTTCTAAATTCAAATCCACGTTGAAGTGAAATCCACAGGTATCGAAAAATCCAAAAATCCAGATATCCGAGGATCGAATGCCTCCAATATCGATGTCCTCTTCGAGGACAACCATCTTGTCGTCGTCAACAAACGGGCTGGGGATATCGTTCAGGGTGATAAAACAGGGG
>JANQRD010000021.1 GCA_028284725.1 Allomuricauda sp.
TTGGAAAATACTACGCCCTGCCTATTGAGTACCGGGATGTCCTTTTTGCCAAAAATCAGATGGATGCCTATATCGGAATAGACCCGTTCTATGTGCAAGTATTTCTGGCATTGCTTTTATTTATATATGCCGTTGCATCCTTTGTACAATTTCAGAAGCATTACCAGTACAACATCAAAGATGGAAAGTGGATACAGTCCTTAAGCATTCTGTTTATTGGATTTGCAATTTCTTGGTTGGTATACTACGTATTGGAATATACTGAGATTCTTACTAATGAACAGGATTATGTCATTACTGGTTTTATGATTGCCTTTGTGTTACTTCAAAGCTATTTGGTTTATAAAAAACCAAACGTTTTGGTGGATTGGCAAAGAATAAAGGAAGCAGCCTTTGCCTTAAAGTACAGAAAAACAGGAATGTCCAACGAAGTTTCTTTGGAATTCAAGGAAAAACTGTTGGCGCTCATGGAAAATGAAAGGCCATATCTGAATCCAGAGCTTAAGTTGGATGATCTGGCATCACTTCTGGGATTATCGCGACACCACATGTCGCAAGTGATCAATCAGCACTTCCATAAAAGCTTTTTCGATTTTTTGAACGAGTACCGGATAAAAGAAGCAAAGCTCATGCTTTTGGATCGACCCAAGGACAAACAAGTTCACACCATAGAGGTCATCTACAAGGTTGGTTTCAACAACAAGGCCAGTTTTTACAAGGCCTTTAAAAAGTACGTAGGTACCTCTCCAAGTGATTTTGTGGCCAAAGAGCTAAGGGTGGTATAAATTTTATCCTCTCCCCATCTTATTTATTCCTTTTCCATTTTTAGCTAATCCCCTGTCATTAAAATTGAGTTGTAGCCAAAAACTGCTTATAGCTGGCTTTAATTTCCATTAACGTGTTGATTCCATTCCAACGTCTTTCAAAAAAGTAATCTTTTGCTTCTCGCGGTACTTTTCCAACCTCCATAGGCACCATCAATTTTGTTTTTCGATTGAGATGTTTCCATCTAAAAATCCGCTGGTTTTTACAGTCTCTTTTTTTCGGCGGTTCTTTTTATATCGGGTAATCCATAGCAGCCGATAAGGATGTTCTTGTACAACGTTTTATTTGGTTTGATTTACCCCGCAATTGTAAAGGTAGGGCGGTGAGAGGCCTTATTTAAAAAGAACAATCGACCATTAAGCTTTGTTCTCATTTTAATAAAGGAATTTGAATTAGCTACTTCCCGATCACCCCCTCCTTTCTCAGTTGTTCTAACTCAAGAATACTAACTTAAAATTTGCTTTATGAGATTAAAAATTCTTAAGGTACTCCTGCCTTTGATGCTTCTAGGACTATATGCATCGGCCCAGGAAAAAACTGTATCAGGTACGGTCACGGACCAAAGTGGACTACCGCTACCAGGGGCCAGCATTGTTGTACAGGGTACCACCACAGGAACACAGACCGATTTTGATGGTAATTACTCCATAAATGTATCGGTCGGACAAACCCTGCTGTTCACTTACATCGGACAAAAAAGTCAGTCCGTAGTCGTTGGAGCGAGCAATCGGATCGATATTCAGATGCAGGAAGATGCCGAAGCCCTGGAAGAAGTGGTGGTTACCGCTTTTGGTATTGAAAGAAATCCCAAGAGTTTGGGATATGCCGTGAGCAAGGTGGCCACATCCGATCTATTGGAAAATTCCGAACCCGATGTGCTCCGATCTTTCGCAGGAAAGGTTCCAGGGGTCAATGTAAATTTCTCAAATGGTGTTGCGGGTGCAGCCAATCAAATTAATATTAGAGGGGCCACCTCCATTGGCGGTGCAAGTCAGCCTCTATTTATTGTTGATGGTATTGCTTACGACAATTCCCAGACCACCACGGCAAACCTGGCGCCTTCGAGCAGCCAATCCACTGGGGGAGGTGGGTATCAGTCGGGTATTTCCACATTAGATCCCAACGATATTGCCTCTGTCAACGTATTGAAAAGTACAGCGGCAGCAGCCCTTTATGGCTCTAGAGCTGCAAATGGTGTAATTGTAATCACCACAAAGTCCGGATCACCAAAAGGTTTTTCAGGAAACAATAAACTTAGTGTAAACGTAAACTCCGGTATTTATTTTGAAGAAATAGCCAATTTACCGGAATATCAAAATACCTACGGTAATGGGGTCAACTTTGCGTATTTAAATGCCAATGGTTCCTGGGGGCCAAGGTTCGATTCGCTGGAAACCATCCCCACATGGCCCAATTTATTGGCTGCTTTTCCCGAATTAGGACCTACCCAACCCTATGTAGCAAGACCCAACAATGTGGAAAGTCTTTTTAGGACCGGGCTTGTGTTGGACAATTCCGTAAACTTTTCATTTGGTAATGAGGACGGCAATTTTAGTGTGACCCTTTCTGATTTAAGTCAAGACGGTTATATCCCCTACAACACCTTTGGGAGAACGTCCATTTCGGTGGGAGGTAACTTTAAACTTTCCAACAAATTGACCGTGGGCGGTGCCATAAGCTATACTGATACCCATCAAGTCGGAGGATTTTTTGGGGAAAATCAGTTTGCAGGTTCCGCTTCCTCATTTGCAAGAGCACTTTGGCTGGGTCGTACCTGGAACTTCGACCTTCCCTTTGAAGACCCTGTCACAGGGGCATCCTTAACACCGAACAACGGATGGGATCACCCGCTTTGGTCTTGGAAAAACGACCAAATAATTACCGAGACAAATAGAACCGTTACCAATTTCAATGTCAATTACGCATTGAACGAGAACATTTCAGCCTCCTATCGGTTCGGTATAAATCGATATGATTTAGGCCGAAAAGAGATACGCAACATTGGATCTAGGGCCAGTTTAGGACTTGGATCAGTCAATACAGACGACTTTTTGAATGAGGCCATTGAGTCTACCTTGCTTATAAATTTTGATTACAACCTTACGGATGACATCAACCTTGGAGTGATTTTAGGGAACAACGTGCTTCAGAACACCAGGCAACGAAACGCGATTCTTGCCAACACATTTATATCTCCTGGGATTTTTACAGTTGAGAACAACTTGAACGTGACTTTGGTTCAGCCTACACCCACCAACGGAATCGGCTTTGCCAGAAATAGATCGGTCGGTGTTTTTGGAGATTTGAGCCTTTCTTATAAGGACTTCCTCTTTTTGAATGTCACTGGACGAAACGATTGGAGTTCTACTTTGCCTAAGGACAATAACTCCTATTTCTATCCTTCCGCAAGTTTGTCATTTATTCCCACGGATGCTTTCAACATAGACAGCGAAGTATTGACTTTCTTAAAGCTTAGAGCTGGATTCGCCTCTGTTGGGCGTGATGCGTCTGCGGAGTTTTTGAACCGAACCTTTGCCGTTGGAAATGCCTTTAATGGAAATCCCGTTATTGGAAACCGGACCGCTTTGGGGGATCAGCAAGCCACGCCTGAGTTTACCGATGAATTTGAGGTAGGTGCGGATCTTGAGCTGTTCAACCGTAGAATTGTGGTGGACTTCAACTGGTACAAAAAGATTACCACGGATTTGATTTCACCGGTAAGCGTTCCGACAACCAGTGGATTCTCAACCTTTAATACCAATATTGGAGAAATCCAAAATACAGGTATTGAGTTAGGGTTGAACCTGGTTCCCATCCAAACTAACAACTTTAAATGGGATTTCTTTGGCACATTTACAAGAAACGTGAATGAAGTCACGGAGCTTGTGGATGGCTTGGACAGAATTCAGTTTAACCCCAATGAAGTGTCCCATGCTATTGTTGGCGAACCCTTTGGTGTTTTCTTCGGAACTCGTTTCGCCAGGGATGACGAAGGAAACTTTTTAATCAATAGGGCCACCGGTTTAGTAGTCGCAGATATTGAAAACGGAATTATTGGTGATCCAAATCCCGATTTTAGGGTGGGATTGATCAATACCTTTACCTATAAAAACCTTTCACTAAGAGCACAATTCGATTGGAAAGAAGGTGGTGATATCATCTCGACCAGTATAGCAGCACTATTGGGAAGAGGCGTAACCAAGGACACGGAAGATCGTGAAAGAACATGGATTATTCCAGGTTTCTACGGCGATAACGACGGTAATCCAATTTTGGACAACAATGGCAACAAAATTCCAAATACCACCCAGGTCGATACCAATGAGTTGTATTTCGCTCCGGGTGGTGGAAGTGCCTCTTTCGGTCAAAACTCCGTTCGGGAAGCTACCGTTTACGATGGCACTGTTTATCGACTCAGGGAAGCCAGTTTGACCTACAACATGCCTTCAAAATGGCTGGAAAAAACACCTTTTGGAAAGGTAACCCTAAGCGTTTTGGGGAACAATCTCTGGTTCTTCGCACCCAACGTGCCCAAATACACAAATTTCGATCCGGAAGTAAACAGCTTCGGTTCCACAAGATTACAGGGAGTAGAGATCGCAGCGGCGCCTACGGCACGGAGGTATGGGTTCCGGGTAAATTTAACTTTTTAAAAAAAAGAGCATGAAAATCAATAATTATAAAAGACTTTTTAAACGTTATTTTCAAATTTTTCTCCTGTTATTTTTACTACAGGGTTGTGAGGATTATTTGGATGTGGATGCTGATACGGATTCTCCGATCTCAGCACCTGAAAACCAATTATTGCCCAATATCCAAGTAGGGGTTTCCAATATCGGGGATTCCAATTTATGGAGCGGTGACGTTCTTCAGGTCTACGTGCATCAGTTTACATCGCGTAGCAGACAAGATCAATATGGCCTTCTGGCCAATAGTATTTTGATGCGAAACGAGTGGAACACAATCTACTTGATACTAACGGATATTGAGACTTTGATTGCCCAATCCCAAGAGTCTGGTGATTTGGTCTACACCGGCGTAGCGCAAATATTAAAGGCCTATATGATGACCACTGCAGTGGATCTTTGGGGTGATGTGCCTTTCTCGGAAGCAACGCAGCTTGAAGGGGGTGTAGTAAGCCCGGTTTTTGACAATCAAGTGGAAATATATCAGGCATGTCTTGCTTTATTGGACGAAGGAAAGGCCAATGTGGCAGGCGGTCAGGGCAGCAGTTTTCCGGGAACCGAGGATTTGTTTTATGGAGGCGACACAGGCAAATGGGTAAAGTTTGCCAATACTTTGAAGTTGAAATTGTTCAATCAAATCCGTTTGTCTTCAATTTTTAGCCAGACAGATTTGGATGCTTTGGTGGCTGAGAATAATTTCTTCACTTCCATTGCGGACGATTTCCAGTTCACACATACCTCGAACCAAGCACCTACTGATGAGCGCAACCAAATGTTCATCAATGCCTATGGAGGGGCACAGGTAACCAAATACGCAAGTCCTTGGTTCTACGAGATTTTAATAGGTGTGAATCCAAACATTCATAATGGAAATCCAGACCCCAGGTTACCTTATTACTTTGTAAATCAATTACTTCCAGGTCAATTTCCAAGAGATCAGGGAGATGTGAATACCGGAAACCCCAATGCGGATTATTGGGATGCTTCCACTGGATTTTTCACAATTCGATTTGGAAGTGTCGGACCGTACCGTGACAATGCCGTACAGAACGATGCCACCTTCCCAGGAATTTTTCCCTGCGGCGGACGATTTGATGACGGTCAAGGATTTGCAAGAACTATCAACAGTGGTACAGGTGTAGCGCCCAGAAGAATCCTCACCTATGACGAATTCTTGTACATACAAGCAGAACTGATGCATGTAGGGCTTCTTCCCGGAGATTCCAGGGCCAAGTTAAGAGAGGCCATGGAGGCCAGCTTTGCCAAAGTGGATCAAGTGGTAGCCGGTTCGGGAACAACCCAAACAGTACCTGTTTTGACAGGCGCAGCCGAGGTGATTGCATTTATGGATAATGTAATAGCCGAGTTTGATGCCGCTGACAATGAGAAACAACTTGAAATCATTATGACACAAAAATGGGTGGCTACATTTGGTGATTCCTTGGATCAATACGCCGATTTTAGACGTACTGGCTACCCTATTTTGGCCGATCCCTCAGGTTCCCAATCGCCAGAATATCAATTGGACAATGGCGATGGTTTTCCTTTAAATGATTCTGAAACGGTTTTGGACAACCCATATCAGATATCCATTTTTTGGCCGGATACCGAGTTGAATCTGAACCAAAACGCTCCGGCACAAAAGAATCCAGGGACATACAATATTTTTTGGGATAATTAAGAAAATCAAACATTATGAAAAAGTTTATAACATTTAGTTTAATGGCGTTGGTGACCTTAGGTCTTTTCAACGCATGCGAGAACGATGGAGGGTCATCGGCATTGAATCTGGAAGATGGTGCCGTCATCAATGTGGTCAACGTTCCACCATCTGAGCCTTTTATCAATTTATTACGGTTGGCACAGGGTGAAGTCTTGGAAGTTCAGTTTGCTGCTAATGTTGCACAGGGAGATCCTGTTTCAACTGATATTGTTGTGGCCTACACTACCACTTCTGGTAATGCTTATACCGCTATTTTGTTCACCAATGTTACTTTACCACAAGAATTTAGTTTCAGTACCGATGACTTAGTGAGCACATTTGATGAAATAACAAGTCCATCAGATATTGAAGTTGGGGACATCCTCTCTTTTTCAGCAAGATTTACCATGGCAGACGGGAGAGTTTTGGACTTGATTGATCTTGAAGATGGTTCTAACAATACCGGGACGAATATCCAATTCAATACTTCGCTTTATACAGCAAGGTTAAGCTACCCTGTTTCCTGTCCATCAGATTTGGGAGGAACTTATTTGGTTTCAAGTACAGCTGTAGGCTGTTGCGGAGTTGCTCCCATAACAGATTATGAATATACTGTAACTGTAACTGACATTGGAGGTGGAAGCTATACCTTGTCAGACTACTCTGGGGGTATATATGATGGTCTGTTCTGCGGTCCTTTTGGTATCTGTGGCGATGCTTCGTCTGGCGACATTACGGATGTTTGTGGAAGTCTTTCAGGTTCTGCCGGCGATTGCTGTGGAGACAACATCACTTTCTCGGGCACCGTCGACCCCGAAACAGGCGTATGGACGGTTGAGACATCAAGTGGTTTTATGCAAGGCACACAGACTTGGACTAAACAGTAGAATCTTTTTTACATTGCTTTGCTTCAGCAAAAAAGGAGCAGAGCAGTATTGAATAAAGGGAACCGACAATATTGTCGGTTCCCTTTATTTCTTAAATCCATTCATAATATTTTCCTAAATATGAAAATCCAATACTACTATAATTAGAAAATATGAAACTAAGGCTTATATTTAGCCAATCTAGAATACTTTTAAATAAAAATGGCCGAAGATTTATTAGCACAAGCAGAAGAGTTTGAGAACAGAACTTTAAGTCACATGTCTACCAGTGACAGGGTCGAGGCCTCAAGAGAGGCAAAACGCCTTATTCTTTCCATCAACGAAATCTATAAGAAGACCAAGGACTCCAATTTAATGGAAGTCATGAAAAGTCTCACTGTAAAAAAGCGTAAAATAGAGAAGCGTATCAAGGGGACTCCTTTGGTGTAGTTGGGAAGTGATTCCAAACATTCACATATTTATCGCGTGATGTTTTTTTTGGACCTGTAAAAAGTTCCGCCAACAATTAATGCAGCGGAGATAATCATTACGTTTTTGATAATGTACTGCCCTTCCAACGTAGGCAACAAATAATTTCCATTCTGAAAGGTTACCTCAGGTAAAAACACTAATGGCATAAAGGTGCCAACCATCTGTAAAAATAGTAGTCCTATCGCCAAACGAGTGGTTCTTCTGAACAGAAAAGTGATTCCTATGACCACTTCCCACCAACCAATAACAAGAAGCCAAGTATCTGGATTGCCAAACGGTAACCAAGCCACGGTAGCCTTTAACAATTCGGTTGCTGCCGAAAGCCCAAACGGCTTTAAAATTCCAAACCAAAAAAAGATGATGGCAAAGGAAATTCGCACCGCAGGTTCTCCCCATTTGCGCATTTTACCTGCAATATGTTGATCAATGTTGATAATATCCATAAGCTGAAGCTAGCGAAGCGTCACGTTTCCCGTTCCTCTTTTTACGAAAGTTACACACATTTTGACCCATTTTTGCAATTTACAAAGCAATTTTGACCAATTATATCCTTTCCCATACCACCAATGAAAACCTAACTAAATATCCCTTCATTTTTAAGTAATTTCGAAGAGTAAGTCAGAACCTCAACCAAGAACAAATACTTTTAAAATGAACACTGTAGAAGAAAAGATGGGCTATGTATTCTGGTACTTTGTGATTCTCTGTTCAGTATGCTCACTAGCCAATAGTCTTTATCACTATTTTTTTTAAACAGACCCCATTTATAACCTTCTGGACGCTAAACGTCCAATACATCAATCCAAATAATAATTGTCTCAATAAAAGGGCCGCAGTACTGCGGCCCTTTTTTGCTTACATATTCCACTATCCTTTAATCTCCAAAATTTCTCGAATCATTTGATTTGTGAATCCCCATTCGTTGTCATACCAAGTCATCACCTTAAGCAAATCTCCGTCAACAACTCGAGTCATGGCCAAATCCACCGTGGATGCATAGGGGCTTTGAATGATATCAGAGGATACAATGGGCTCATCCGTAGTATCCAGCACATCCGCATAGCGTTCTGTATTGGCCTCCTCAACCAAAATTTGGTTTACCTCTTCCACGGTAACATTTCGGTCCATAACAAAGGTCAAATCCGAAATAGATCCCACTGGAACAGGGACACGAATCGCAACTCCATCAAACTTTCCAGCATATTCGGGCAAGGCCTTGGTGGTCGCAATAGCCGCTCCGGTGGTCGTAGGAATCAAGTTTTGAGCTCCCGCCCTTCCCATTCTAAAATTCTTTTTTGAGGGTGCATCCACCATCCCCTGCGAAGCAGTGTAGGCGTGTACCGTGGTCATAATGGCCTTCTTGATTCCGATTCGTCGACCTAAAATCTCCACCACGGGACTAATGTTGTTGGTCGTACAACTAGCACACGAAAAAACACTGGTCTTTCCATCTCCAGAATTCACTCCGTGAACCACCGTCGGGGTATCCACGCTTTTTGTTGGTGCCGAAATGATAACGGTTTTCGCTCCGGCCTTCAAGTGTCTTTCCGCATCCTCACCTGTAGTAAAAACCCCAGTACTTTCAATGACCACATCTACCTTGTGCTCGGCCCAAGGCAATTCTTCAGGGGTTCTAATGGAAGTGTAATGGATTTTTTGTCCATCCACTACCAACATGTCCGATTCATGGGATACTTCTTTATTGTAAACTCCGTAAACCGTGTCGTACTTCAACAAATAAGCAGTATTCTCAATGGACACGATATCGTTGACTGCCACCACTTCCAGACCGGGAGTGTCGTTAATTACCTTTAAAGCGGCGCGACCAATACGGCCCATTCCGTTGATTCCTATTTTCATATTGATGTTCTTAAGTTATTACTTGTTTTTCCGTGCTATTAGTCTGAAAAACATCTCTCAAATTACAATTCAAAACCTAGTGTGGAAAGCATTAAATGCAATCAAATTGTTAAGGAATCACGGCTCACTGCCAGATGGATACCATTTGTTCGATCGTCACATTTTGAATCGCTGTTTCTTCGTCCAAATTTTCAATGATAATGCTGTTGTAGGGTTGCGTGGGAAAGATTTGATCTGTCATTACATACAGGCCACTGTCCACAAAAACCTCTACGGAGGACCAATCCAATAAAATACGCACCTCGAATGCATCATTTGCCAATTTATCGATGGGCATATGGTGCTTTTTATTGCCAAATTCGGCTTGAAAGTTAACCTTCCCCGATTCCATTCGATCTAGGAGCATGAGTTGGTTCCGCGAATCCATACTCAATTCCAAATGTTCGCCCAGATTGTTTTTCAATTGCAACTTGAAATCTTTGGAGGTTGTTTTGAACTTAATTTGGGTTTGATTCATCCCTTCAATATCCAATGTCCGTGATTCCTTTCCATCAAGATTGATATCGCTCACCAAAACCGGAAATGCTTTAGCATCTAATTCTTCTAGGGGATAATTTACGAGCATATATTCATCGTCGACTTTTCGCAGACTCAGTTTTCGAGGTACGGTCATGGCGCTGCGCCAAACTTCAGTTGGCGTATCCCTGGCATAATCCCAATTGCTCATCCAACCGATAAAAACACGGTCTCCATCTGGGACATTGTTGTAAGTGACACCAGCATAATTATCCGTTCCATAATCGAGCCATTTGGGTTCTTTTTGGTTTGAGGTGAATCGCTTTCCATCAAATTCCCCAATAAAATATTGCGTACCACTACCGCCATTGGGCGCCCCAGGATTGATGCTAATAATCAGCACCCATTGAGTCTCATCAGTTCCTTCCACCGGTAGTTGAAAGAGATCGGGGCATTCCCATACACCCCCATGAGCGCCTTGGTACTTGCCAAAATCGCTCAAATAAGTCCAGTCCTTTAGGTTCTCGGAGCTATAAAACTTGGCATGATCACCTGCGACCAAAGCCATGATCCAGCGCTCTGATTCATCATGCCAAAAGACTTTGGGATCTCTAAAATCCTTTATCCCAGTATTACCAATTACAGGATTTCCTTCATATTTCGTCCAAGTATCCCCGTTATCCAGACTGTATGCAATACCCTGTGTTTGAAAATCTTTACGCCCCGCTTGTTCCCCTTCCATAAGGTGATAGGTGTAAATCGCGACCAAAGGAATCTCCCCATTTTTGGCAAATCCTGATGTGTTGTTTTTATCCACCACTGCACTTCCCGAAAAAATAAGCCCATGTTCATCAGGGTACAAAGCGATGGGTTTATGTTCCCAATGAATCATGTCATTGCTAGTGGCATGCCCCCAATGCATTGGGCCCCAAACGATATCATCCGGATAATATTGGTAAAACAGATGGTAAATTCCATCATGGAATACCAGACCGTTGGGATCGTTCATCCATTTCTCTTGGGGAGAAAAATGAAATTGGGGTCGATAAGGTTCCAAGTATTGCTGCGAAGTCAGTTGTTGGGTTTCTTCTTTTTTCTTTTGGTTGTTGTTGCACGCTATCAGCAGAACAAGAAGGGTAATAGGGGCTATTATTCGTTTCATTTGAAGTTGGTTAAATTCAATTCTTAAGATACGCATTATCGAACTAAAAACCGACAATACCCTCAAATCACCTTTTTGCCATCTCTCTTAAAAACAATTGCCAAGAATTAAAAAGTAGCTATTTTTAGTAAGTATTGATTCCGTAAGCGGACAGATACGTCTAAATTGCGAATTACCAAATTTCTTCCATTGAGCGAGAAAAACAACCTACTCCTAATTTTTACCCGTAATCCAGAACTGGGTAAATGTAAAACCAGATTAGCGGCCACAGTTGGTGATACGGCTGCCCTGGAAATCTATAAATTTCTGTTGGAACATACGGTCTCCATTACCCAAGAGCTTAATGCACAAAAACAGGTGTTTTATTCGGAAAGCATATGGGAAAATGATATTTGGGACAACAACGTCTACCAAAAAAAGCTCCAAAAAGGCCCAGATTTGGGGGCACGGATGCTGGTTGCTTTTCAAGATGGATTTGATTCCGGTTTTGAAAAAATCATTATTATTGGCAGCGATATGTACGACCTTTCCCAAGGTGATTTGGAAAAGGCATTTTCCAAGCTCGAAGACCATGAATATGTAATTGGACCAGCCGAGGACGGGGGGTATTATCTTTTGGGGATGAAAACCCTAAAAAAGGAACTGTTCCAGAATAAAAGCTGGGGAATGGAAACGGTTCTTCAAAATACGTTGAAAGACCTTGAAAAAGAGCAAGTTTGCGTGCTCCCTGAAAAAAATGATGTAGATCTGTATGAGGACATTAAAGACATCGAGGCCTTTCAACCTTTTCTAAAACACATGAAAAAATGACCAAAAAACAACTTGAAGAGTCTGTTGAATATTTAAAAAAACGCGGTTTCGATGCTCCTGAGATCGGAATCGTTCTTGGAACGGGATTGGGCCAATTGGTTAATGAAATTGAGAATCCTGTGGAAGCGCATTATAACCATATCCCTTATTTTCCATTGGCCACGGTGGAATTTCATTCAGGAAAACTGATTTACGGTTCCATAGCCGGGAAAAAAGCCGTGGTAATGCAGGGTCGATTCCATCTGTACGAGGGTTATGACTTTTTAGACATCACCTATCCCATTCGGGTAATGCATCAACTCGGAATCAAAAAGCTGTTCATCTCGAATGCTGCAGGTGCCATAAATCTCGATTTCAAAAAGGGTGATATTATGCTGATTGAAGATCATATCAATCTACAGGGAGGGTCTCCTTTGGCCTTTAAAAATGTGGCCGAATTTGGTGACCGCTTTGTGGATATGAGCGAACCTTACGATGTGGACATGCGAAACAAAATTGAGGACATTGCCAAAAAAGAAGGGACTTCACTCCAAAAAGGGGTGTACGTTTCCGTGGTCGGGCCGCAATTGGAGACCAAGGCAGAGTATCGGATGTTGAAAACATTGGGTGCCGATGCCGTAGGCATGAGTACTGTCCCCGAAGTAATTGTTGCCAATCATTTACGACTACCTATAGTAGCCGTGTCCGTTTTAACGGACGAATGCGATCCTGACAACTTGCAACCTATTAATATTCAGGAAATTATAGAGATTGCAGGCAAGACGGAACCTAAAATGATACACCTATTCAAAGAACTAATTAAGCAAATATGAGTTATTTAGACGTCACCCAAGATCTTTACAAAGAAGCTGCGATTACCCCCGATGTTGGGCTTTGCTGTACCACTAATCCCATTTGGCAGTTCCCTGGGCTTTCCATCCCCAAGATCATGCAAGAAATGAATTACGGTTGCGGAAGCACCGTTTCGGCCCAAGATTTGATCGATGACCCAAAAATTCTGTACGTGGGTGTCGGTGGAGGAATGGAATTATTGCAGTTCTCCTATTTTTCAAGGCAAAAAGGTGGTGTTACCGGTGTGGATTCCGTGGATGAAATGTTGGAAGCCTCGCGAAATAACTTCAAGATAGCAGAGGAAGAAAATGACTGGTTCAAAAGTGAGTTTGTGAACTTGGTAAAGGGCGATGCATTGAATCTTCCCGTAGCAGATGAAAGCATTGATGTGGCTGCACAAAACTGCCTCTTCAATATCTTTAAAATGGAAGATCTGAAGAAGGCGGTGGCCGAAATGTACCGGGTTTTGAAACCCCATGGCCGTTTGGTAATGAGCGACCCTATCTGCGAACAGCCTATGAACGATGCACTCAGAAACGATGATCGACTCAGAGCACTTTGTCTTAGCGGAAGTATTCCGTTGAAAGATTATGTGAAAGTATTGACAGATGCCGGTTTTGGTACCATTGAAATTCGCGGAAGAAGGTCGTACAGGGTGCTTTCACCAAACCATTACCCCACTGATGAACTCATTTATATAGAATCCATCGAAATTGCAGCTATAAAAGACCCTATGCCAGAAGACGGCCCTTGTGTTTTCACCGGTAAAACTGCCATTTATTATGGCAACGAGGAATATTTGGATGATGGGAAAGGCCATGTGTTACTTCAAAATCAACCTTTGGCGGTTTGCGACAAAACAGCCGCTGCATTGCAACTGGTTTCCAATGAAATCCATGTAAGCGAAAGTACTTGGCACTACAACGGAGGGGGCTGTTGTTAAGATTTTTCCAATCTTTTTGAAAGGTAACGTGCTTTTTTTGGACTGTTTAGGCAAGACTTTTGGTCAATCCAAAATGAAATTGCTATGAACTTCAAACTCAACATTGTTCTCGGACTACTTGTGTTTTCTTGTAAAGGAAAGGCAAATATCACTCATCTTGTTGACGCTTCTAAAGAGAAATTATCAGCTGGAATTACACAAAGTACTGTTCAGTCAGTGGGTGTCAATACTACCCAACAAGCCAAGAAAGAGGATACGCTCAAAACCGTGAGCGCTATCCAAAAAACTGAAATGGAAAGTCAGGAAATTGTGCCAATTAAAGTTTCCATGGTTGACCATTCCCTTTGGGGCAGCTTGCTTAAAAAGTACGTGGATGAAGATGGAAATGTAAACTATAATGGATTCAAAACCGATATCGCGGACTTGAAAGCCTATTTGAGTCAACTGTCAAATAATGCTCCAACAGCAACATGGAGTAAGGAAGAAAAGTTGGCCTATTACATCAACCTTTATAATGCGGCTACGGTAAAATTGATTGTGGACAACTATCCTGTGAAAAGCATCAAGGATATTCCCAAACGTTGGAAGAAAAAATGGATTTCGGTCGGAGATGAAATCACCTCCCTGAATGATATCGAACACAAGGTGTTGCGAAAAATGGACGAGCCCAGAATCCATTTTGCTATTAACTGCGCTTCGTACTCCTGTCCAAAATTGCTCAATGCGGCCTTTACACCACAGAGTATGGAACGATTGCTATCGAAAACAGCAGTAGATTTCATCAACGACAAAAAAAGAAACCGCTTTGAAAATGGCACTGCCCAGCTTTCCAAAATATTCCAATGGTTCAAGAGCGATTTCACCCAAAAGACATCACTGTTGGAATACATCAACATTTATTTGGAAAATCCCACTCCAAAGGACTCAAAAATCGAGTATTTGGATTATGACTGGAGCTTGAATGAGGCAAAATAGCAACAAAACGATCAGTATTATTATCCCCGTACTTAACGAGGAAAGATACCTTGGCAAGTTGCTAAAACATATCGCTTTGACCAGTACTCCGTCAAATATAGGGGAGGTAATATGTGTAGATGGAGGAAGTTTGGACAAAACCATACGCATTGCCAAGCAACATGGAGCTGTGGTGATTAATTCCAAAAAAGGTCGTGCCCGACAAATGAATGCAGGTGCGAGACATGCCCAAGGTGAAGTACTCTATTTTTTGCACGCGGATACCTTCACTCCCAAAGATTTTGATCTCCATATTTTAAAAGCGATTACCCAAGGTTATGAATCTGGGTGTTTTCGGATGCAGTTCGATACCAAAAATCCAATCCTACGATTTTTTGCGTGTTTATCGCGGGTGAACCATACCCTATGCCGTGGCGGGGACCAGTCCCTGTTCATTGAACGCGATTTGTTCGAGAAAAACGAAGGTTTCAATGAATCATATCTTATTTACGAGGATACGGAATTCATAACCCGCCTGTACAAACAGACCAAATTCAAGATTCTCCCCCAAGCTGTGGTTACATCCGCAAGAAAATACAGAGAAAGGGGATGGTTAAGGGTGCAGTTCCACTTTGGAATGATTCATTTAAAAAACTATTTTGGAGCCAGCCCTGAGGAGCTTTTCCAATACTACGATAAGCACATTTTAAATCCGTAGCACTCAGTCTTCCAACTCCAAATCGGCATAATCGTTGAAAATGCCATTTGAAATCCAACTGACAAAGGCTTTTTTGTCGGAGCGTACCTGTATCCCATGCGGCCCGGGGGTTTTTGAAGCACTGGCAATAGTGAGCAAGCTTACGGCCGGAAGGGTGTTTTTGGCGAGGTATAAACTGCTCTTGTCCTCAAAAACCATGTTTCTGGCTTCATATGATCTGTCCCTTACCCCATGCTTTTTGAATACTTCCTGTATGTTCGTGGCAAACCGTTGTCCTTTTTTGCTTTTGTCGTAATGATAAACAGCAACATCCAATTTGCCATTGGTGATTGAACCGTTTGCCTTTATCATTAAAAGTCTTTGGTACTTCCCTAAGTTTTGAAGGTATCGTTTGTTCACTGCTTCAACATAGCGCCCCAGTGCATCGGATTGAGATTCATCTGCCGGAGAGACATCCTCTTCATTTCCAAAAATGTATACTTTGGCACCATGCACCATCAGCTTGGCAGCAAGGTTGGCAGCAATTTCATTGACAAACCTGTTTTGTTTTTCCAGTTGATTTTCCAAAATCAAATAGTACACCGCATCCTTTAAAGTGGTGCTCTTGTGGGGCATTTTTCCCAATTCCTCATCGAAAATTGGACGTTCATCATTTTTTTCCAACTGAACATATACACCAGTCTTTTTATAGGAATCCTCAGCAAAGGGTATTTTATAAGCCCTTCCTTCATGTAATAAGCTGCCATCCTTAATATCCTTTGCATTAATGGTGATAAATGCCTCGTAATACTTTACGGGATCAAGTCCTTGTTTTCTGAGTATCGAATAAATCCCATCTCCGGGAGCAGCGACAACGGACTCATGTTCCTGTTCTTGTGCAGTCAACGTACAGACAATGCAACCCCACAGCAAAAGTGCTGGAAAAAATTTCATAACCGAATTGTGTTGCTGGGGTGCCTCGCAAAATACACAAAAATCAAAGAAGAGCTTGGATAAAGTCGACTAAAAATATTGCCCAATACCAAAAACGATTCCTTGGGCAGCTTCCTTAGTGATGCCATGGCCATAATCGATCCGAAAAATAGCGTTGAATATTTTTTTATGGATGAACCGCACGCCAATTCCGGGGTAGATCCTTATGTTTTGGTCATCCCCAAAATCACTGAAATCCCCGCCAGGGTTCCGCCACGTTCCTCCATCAATAAACACATTACCCTGCAGTACAAACCAGTCCTTATCCACCAGGCTGTAACGATACTCCGTATTGAGCACGATAGCCCCCGTTCCACGATCAATTACGTTCCCAACTCCCCTAATGTTCAGGTTATTGTCCACCGCAAAAGGTGCAAAGGGCGTATCCAGATTACTGGAGAGACCCAATCGCAACCGACTTGCCCAATTACCCCTTTGGCCGACCCTCATAAAGTATACAAAGTCGTTGAACCCAATTAAAAACTCAGGTAACCGCTCATCGGTACTGTTTACATACTGCATGTTGAGTGTGCTTTTGAAACCGGACAGGTATTGATAATAGTACTCAATAGCATCGTAGTTATAAATCAATTTGTACAGATACTTATCCACATTCAGCATTTGGGGGACACTGGGATCTGTGCTTCCGAAAAGATATTGGTAATCCTCTGTAAAAAAATTGACGCCAAACTCCAAGCGATGCTTAAAGTTGATTTCATACAAACCAAGTATCTCAAAAGATTCATTGTTGTATCTATAATCGGCGGTACCGTTATCCAAAAAAACAGGTTCTTGGGTAGTTAGGTCTTGATAACTAATGGCCACCCCCAACTTTTTTCCAAAGAGATAAGGTGCTCTTAGATGTGCTCCGAAGGAGTCAAAAATATCGCGCTGATAAAATCCACCCAAAGTGATGTTGTTTCCAAACAAGTTGAATTCCTGAAGCCCGATCCGGAAAGCAAATTCATCATTATTGGAGGTGTAAACATTGGCAAATGGAATCAAGGTGAAGTTTTCCTCAATCCCATAAAAAACATTGTAATAGCCTTCCTCATTTGCCGGGAACACCTGAAAATAGGCATGCGACACCGATGGCAACCGTTTTAGTCGGTAAATGTCCTCCTCGATCAATGTTGAATCCAGCTCCATTCCCGCTTGGAGCTTTACAATTTTTTTGATAAAACCCGTTTTGGTTTTTTTGTTCCCCTGAACTTTCAGGTCTGCCACCCTGTGTTGGCCGTGCGCAAGTCCTATTGAAAATAGCAGTAAAATTATAGTGACTACACGCGCCATTAGTGTTTATGACAGATTAAAATTTGGATTCCTGTACCGTGGCATATTGTTTACGGATTACCGATTCGGCGGGTTTGTTCTGAGGCGTGAACCTATTGTCCTTGTTGCCCCCGACCTCTTCATGATGGATGAACCATTTCCAAACAAATCCGCCTGCGAACCAATCCTCGTCCCAGAATTCCTCAAAAATTGCTTGGGTTGCATCCGCCTGTGCTTCCAAGTTCACATCCATTTGATTTTCATCCACCAACCAGGGTTTTTTAGCCGTATAATCCATACTTCGATAACCAAATTCGGTGAAAAGAACCGGTTTGTCTTTCTGCTCGGACAGGTTGATCAATTTCGCCTTCCAGGGTTGCCATCCGGATCGCAATTCTTTTATGGTCGGATACCGTTCTTCCGATAACGGAAAGTAAGCGTCCACTCCTATGAAATCCAATTGCTCCCAAAAAGGAGTTCTGGAATATTCATCCCAGTTGGCGGCGTAGGTCAATTTTCCCTTATAGATTTCCTTCACTTCCTGAATTAGCTTTTTCCAGTATTCCGGTCGATGTTTCACAAACTCCTCCAATTCGGTCCCAACGCAATAAATCTCCGATCCGGTCTCCTCTGCTAAGGTCGCATAGGCAAGCGCAAACTTACGGTACGAATCTTCCAAAGTTTTCCAATCTGCTTCCGATTTCATCATCATATCCCCTGTAAACTCACCTCTCCAGACCCAAATTTGGGGTTTCAACATAATTTTGACCCCATTCTTTTTCAAGAGCTCTATATATTGTTTGGCTCCCCTTTTTGTCTCTCCGTACCATTGTCTATCCGTATCAAAAATAATGTTCGGACTGCTCAAATCCCTAGCAAATCCGAAGGGCATTACTGCAGCGTAGTTGGCATTTACCTTCAATACCGGGTCTACATGGCTTTGGGTTACCCTATCCCTAGATCCCACAAAGCTCACCCCATTTATTTTTTCGGTACGTTGGCTATTGCAAGAAAGCTGTAACAGGCAAAAACAAAGAAGTCCTAATCTTTTCATAAACTGAAACTTAAGACTTCTAAAATAGCTTTTATGTGTTTTGTATCTACAAAACTGCCCGCAATCCTATGTTAAATGTTTGCCCCAGACCCGTATCGGAACCCCTGACAAAGTTGGTATACAAAAATTCGAGGTTCAATGGTTCGGACAATTGAAATTTCAAACCGCCACCTACTGCGGTGAAATCCTGGGAGAAATCACTGCCCAAATCCAAAAGCTGGGAGTGTTGTACCAAAGCCAATACCGTGAAGTTCGAACTCGGGAAATAGCTCACAAAAACACCGGGGGTTAAACGAAGACTGTTGTTCGCGAAGCTGTCGGCTTCATCCCCAAAATTGAGTTCACTGTTAAGTTCAGAGAAAATCTGCCATTTTTTTCCAGGAAATGTATGGTCGTAAAAGAAACGGTTCTGCCAAATAAACCCGTTTTGATCTAGAAAGACACCATTTTCTGTCTCGTTGTCCACTAAAGGAATAAAAAAGGCACTTTGGACTGAAAAGTTGTTTATGTTTTTGAAAGGCACAAACTTAATTGCCGGAGCGAACGATGTAAATCCTGATCGTGCCGTACCCTCTTCCCCATCAAAGGATAAAAAATCGAAAACACCCCGGCCTCCTATGGTGTTGGACCTAAACTCTAGCAACAATCCTAGGTTGACACGTCGGTTTTCACCTACTCCGGTAAAAATATCGAGCGTGGAGGTAAAAAACACATTTCTTGGTATATCTCCACTGAAAGTATCTTCCGTTTCAGTGTATAGGTTGTTGAACCACTTAATGTCCCATTGTCCCTTTCCAATAAGTTTGGATGGTGTCAAATTTTGGATGTTACTTCCCTGTGGGGCGGGGGCATCCTGTGCGAATCCTAAGAAGGAGCAGAGCAGCATCCCAGCCATAAACATATGGTTTCGTACTTTTTTCATGATAGTTGTTTTAGTGAAATTTTTATTTGGTTTCGTTCAAGGCCCAATCGTAGGGGTAGTATCCCACTTTGGCCTTGGTGTCTAGTTTTTCTGTTCGATAAAGGTTTACAAACTCAATAAGATTCTTACCTCCCTGGGTAAAGTCTCCGTTGTACCATTCAAAAATTTGGGAAAGGTTAACTTTTTTGCCCTTGACCCTAACAAAGTTTGGATTGTTCAAGGAGAGTTCGGTTTGTTTCTGCAACTGCACTTCCAGCTTTTCCGGGGTATATGCATTGCTGATTATGGGAGGACATCCCAATCCAGCGCAGACCAGTACAAAGTGGAATCTGGCTTCTTTTGGGAAATTGGCCCGTAGCAGTTTGTTTTCAATATCGTTCAGGGTGATTTGCTTTCCCCCGATGTCGTAAGTGGTCTTATCAAAAAAGCCCGCTTTGTCCAATGGGGAATTGATTGGATAGTTTTCCACGATTCCTTTGATTACGGACAAATTGTACCCATTAATCCAAAAAGCCTGATAGGTTTTGGCTTCATTTTTTGAAACTTCAATGCCTTTCGCTAAATCAATCAATTCATTTAAAGTTGCAGGATTGGCCTTGATATCACCATAAGCCACCCTTCCATTTTTAACATAGGTTTTAAAGAAGGCATCTGCCTTTGAGAAAAATTCTGAAGTACCTTGAGAGAATCCTATGTTGAGGAAACCTGCTAAAATTAAAGTGGTGAATATCTTTTTGGTGTTCATTTTTAAAATTTTAAGTTGATTAAAACTGATGCATCTGTCGAAGGGATTTTTAAGCCCATACACCAAAACAAGATTTTTGGGAATATTTTAAGATTTTAATAATCAAGAAGTTAGCCGTTCGTATTTAACCCCATAACCTTACGGTAATCCTCCGAATTTAAATTCTTTCTAAATAATTAGCTTGTGTTAAGTTCCTAACTTTAAGGACGACACAATAGCCAACAACCAATTCATCATGGAGAACATTGTCATTATCGGAAATGGTATTGCGGGCGTTTCAGCAGCACGTCATATCCGAAAACTTTCCGACAAAAGAATCATTATTATTTCTGGGGAAACGGATTACTTCTTTTCAAGAACGGCACTCATGTATGTGTACATGGGGCATATGAAGTTTGAACACATCCAACCCTATGAGAATTGGTTTTGGGAAAAGAACCGCATTGAACTAATGCGCGGTTATGTGACCCAGGTAAATCATGAAACGAAACAACTATTGGTAGATGGTTCAAGAGCAGTTCACTACGATAAATTAATTATCGCCACAGGATCTAAATCCAACAAATTTGGGTGGCCAGGGCAGGACCTACATGGGGTACAGGGACTCTATTCCAAGCAAGACTTGGATTTGCTCGAAGTGAACGCGCCCAACAAAGAGATTTGTAAAAGAGCCGTAATCGTAGGTGGAGGACTAATTGGAATCGAGTTGGCCGAAATGCTTCGCAGTCGGGATATTCCAGTTACCTTCTTAGTTCGCGAAAGCAGCTTCTGGAATGGGGTATTGCCTGAGGGGGAATCCCAAATGATCAATGAGCATATTAGCGAACATCATATTGATTTAAGGCTGAGTTCCAACCTTAAGGAAATTGTTGCCGATGAAAATGGTAAGGTGAAATCGGTGATTGTTGCCGAGACTGGAGAGGAAATTCCATGTGACATGGTAGGACTTACCGCTGGCGTAACCCCTAATATCGACTTTCTAAAGGATTCTGGGATTGAATTGGGTCGTGGAGTCAAAGTAAACCGATTCTTGGAAACTAACGTCAAAGATATTTATGCGATTGGGGATTGTGCCGAACAGCATGAGGCCATCGGAAACCGCAGGCCCATTGAAGCCGTCTGGTACACCGGACGAATGATGGGAGAGACGGTTGCACAGACCATCTGCGGAAACAAAATAGAATACAAACCGGGACATTGGTTCAATTCAGCTAAGTTCTTGGACATCGAATACCAAACCTACGGATGGGTGTTTTCGGAAAGGGGTAAAAAGGAGTATGAAGCACATTTCCATTGGAGGCATCACGAAGAAAAAATATGTATCACTGTAGCCTATAATAAGGACAACAATCAATTTTTGGGCATCAATACCTTCGGTATACGCATGCGTCACGAAATCTTTGATCGTTGGCTGACCGAGGAAAGGGATGTGGATTATGTGATGGAACACCTCATCGATGCCAACTTTGACCCTGAATTCTACAAAAACTACGAATCCCTGATCGTTTCAAAATACAATTCGGATTTAGGGAAATCCATCAAGACCAAAAAGAAAAGTTTAAAACGAATATTTCAATTGAGTTAATATCGACCATCAACTATCAACATAAATACAATGAGCACTTACGATAGAAGCATGGCCCTTACAGGGCAACCTCCCAAAATTCTAAGTAGAAACCAAAAGTTTGCGACCCTTTTGGGCATGTTTGGTTTGGCCATCATACTTTTGGCCGCATTCAATGTCAGCTTTCCCAATAAGGGCTTGTGGCTGTCCGTTTCCTTATCGGCCATAATAGCTGGTACAGTTTGGTTTTCTTGGGATGCCTATTCGCAAAAACTACCTGGGATCAAAAACGACGGGGTATGGTTTAAGTCGATTTCCAGTATGGGATTCTGGGGCTGGATTGCAGGCATTGCATTGACCGGTTTTTACATTGTGCTCTATTTCTTTCCGGAATATTTGGGGCTTGTTCGTGGTGGTGAAAACAAGGGAGTCATTGCCTTGTTCGACCCGTTGAGCAAAATGTTGAGTGGAAATCCTGCCAGTCAGTGGTTTGTATATGGAACGCTCTACACGGTTGCGATTTTTGCCTTCGGGATTAAATTCATGTGGAAATATCGACATAACCGGTACGAAAGAATCCGTACCATGAGCGTCATGTTCTTTCAAACGGCTTTCGCTTTTATCATTCCGGAGTTGATGGCCCGTTTGAACGGGGATAAAATTTTGAACGGCGGCAGTCTGCCCTATTACGACCTCAAAAATGTATGGCCCCTGAACTATTACAATTTTGAGGGCTATCGCATCAAGGGATTCCTTTCGTCTGGTGATATCGGTTTTGCGCTGTTGATTTTTGGAATCCTTTCGGTATTTGTGATCACTCCCATCTTAACCTATAAATATGGAAAAAGATGGTATTGCTCCTGGGTCTGTGGTTGTGGAGGACTTGCGGAAACTGCTGGGGACTCTTTCAGGCATTTGAGCGATAAAACCGTAAAGGCTTGGAATATTGAGCGCTGGGTGGTGCACAGTGTAGTGGTTTTCGTCACCTTGATGACAACTGCGGTAATCTATTCCTATTTAGGAACTGATACGAGCAAATATTGGTTGACCAAGAGCACCTTCTTGATTGGTGTGGCCGTTCTGTTGACCGTTGTTTTTGCATGGGTGATGTTATTTAAAAGAGAACAGCTTCAAAAGGATGCCCAATATGGAGCAGTTGGTTACTTCGTAATCATTATGGTACTTTTGGGAATCCACTTTTTCAGTGGTGATGGCAATGTATTCTTGTTTAAATCTGAAACACTTCGCAAATCCTATTCCTTTTTGATTGGAAGTATTTTCTCAGGTGTAATCGGAACGGGATTCTATCCCATTTTTGGGAACAGAGTTTGGTGCCGTTTCGGTTGCCCCATGGCTGCCATGATGGGCTTCCAACAGCGTTTGTTCTCCCGATTCCGAATCACGACCAACGGGGGACAATGTATTTCTTGTGGTAACTGCTCCACCTATTGCGAAATGGGTATCGATGTGCGCGCTTATGCCCAAAAGGGCGAGAATATTGTTCGCTCCAGTTGTGTTGGTTGCGGAATCTGTTCAGCGGTATGCCCAAGAGGAGTTCTTAAATTGGAAAATGGTCCATTGAAAGGGCGAATCGACAGCAACCAAGTTTTGTTGGGGAACGATGTGGACTTAATGACCTTGGTAAATCAAAAATAAAATGTGGCGTTTCCTAGTTCTCGGATTTTTTGCATTTGTCTCTTTTGGGTTTCTCAACAAAGAATATCATAGAGAATACCATAACAATGGAATGCTGAAAGCACAAGGCTGGAAAATTGGGGATTCCAAAGAAGATTTCTGGAAATTTTATTATCCCGATGGGAAAATCATGGAACAAGGCCACTACAAAAGCAACAAGAAGATAGGCTATTGGTACTTTTATGGTGAAACAGGTTTGTTAGAAATGGAAGGACATTATCATCATGGAAAAATGGTCAAATGGTGGCTGTTTTACGACGATAATGGGAAAATTAACCACAAATGCCAATTGCAAAAAGGAATAAAAAATGGATATTGCCTTAAATACAAGAACGAAAAATTGACTTCTGCCCAAAAGTACAGCAATGGAAAAAAAATCAAGGAGTGGTACGATTTCAGCAGTTTCAAGAAAGAAAACAAGCTTTCCGATTTAAAATAAATGGCAGCTATTAAAGTTATTATTCCTGCTGTAAATGAGGGAGATTCCATTGGCAAGGTCGTTTCAGAAATTCCAAAATCTGTTTCCGAAATCATTGTTGTCAACAATGGATCTACCGACAATACTGTTGAAAATGCCCGAAAGGCAGGGGCCACCGTGCTGAACGAAAATCAAAGAGGTTATGGCTTTGCCTGTTTAAAAGGGATGGATTACGTTGCAAAACAATCCAAAGTACCAGAAGTTATCGTATTTATTGACGGAGACTATTCGGATTATCCAGAAGAGTTGGATAAAGTAGTTGCCCCGATTTTGGAGGAAAATATTGATTTTGTGGTGGGAGCACGTAAAAAATCGCTCCGCGAAGCCGGTTCGATGACCCCGCAACAGGTTTTTGGAAATTGGTTGGCCACTTTTTTGATGCGATTGCTGTTTAGGGCAAGATTTACGGATTTAGGACCTTTCAGGGCCATAAAATATGAAAAGCTCAAAGAATTGGACATGCAGGACAAGACTTATGGGTGGACGGTGGAAATGCAGCTGAAAGTCCTGCGAAAAAAGATGTCATATACCGAAGTACCAGTGCGTTATAAACGAAGAATTGGGGTTTCAAAAGTATCAGGTACGGTAAAAGGTACTATATTTGCAGGCGTAAAAATTTTAGGTTGGATTTTTAAATACAGTATAAAATAACATGGGACTAACTATCGCTCTTATCATTATTGCTATTTACAGTACTGCCTTGATTTTGATTTTCTTTTATAGTCTTGCCCAGTTGAATCTTCTGGTCAACTATTTAAGCAATAAAAGACAGAACGAGGAGGCCCCTAAGTTCAACTTGTTAGATCCCAAAGAAATTCCTTTTGTTACCATTCAACTTCCCATTTACAATGAGGAGTATGTGATGGAACGACTTTTAGACAATATTTCCAAAATAGAATATCCAAAAAGTAAGTTGGAGATTCAGGTATTGGATGATTCCACCGATGATTCCGTGATTGAAACGGCTGAAAGAATCAAAGAGCTCCAAAAGGAAGGACTCGATATACAACACATCCGAAGAGAAAACAGACAAGGTTTCAAGGCAGGTGCCCTTAAGGAGGGTCTTGAGATTGCCAAGGGTGACTTCATTGCCATTTTTGATGCCGACTTTCTTCCTGAAACCGATTGGTTGAAAAAAACCGTTCCCTATTTTAAGGATCAGGAAATAGGCGTTGTTCAAACACGATGGGGACATATCAATAGGGATTATTCCACCCTTACCAAAATCCAAGCTTTTGCACTTGATGCCCATTTTACTTTGGAGCAAGTGGGAAGAAATTCCAAAGGACATTTCATCAACTTTAATGGTACTGCCGGAATCTGGCGTAAAGAATGCATTTTGGATGCCGGTAACTGGGAAGGTGACACCTTGACCGAGGATTTGGATTTGAGCTATCGTGCCCAATTGAAGAATTGGAAGTTCAAGTACTTGGAGGACGTTGAGACTCCTGCAGAGCTTCCTGTAGTAATTAGCGCCGCACGTTCACAGCAGTTTCGATGGAACAAAGGAGGTGCTGAAAACTTCCGTAAAACCGTTTGGAGTGTGATCACTGCCAAAAATATTCCGTTCAAGACAAAATTCCATGGCGTAATGCACTTGCTGAACAGTTCCATGTTCCTTTGCGTGTTCATCGTTGCGCTTTTGAGCATTCCCATGCTCTACATCAAAAATACTTACGGACACTTGGGATGGGTTTTTGAAGTGACCAGTTTCTTCATTATCAGCACCATCATCCTGTTCATTTGCTATTGGTTTACCTATAAGAGCATACAGGGAAGCAGTTTTGATAATTTTGTGGACTACATTAAGCTCTTTTTCACTTTCTTCTCGGTAGCCCTGGGCTTTTCCTTACACAACACCGTTGCTGTTTTGGAAGGACACTTGGGGAAACGAAGTGAGTTTGTGCGTACGCCCAAATTCAACATCAACAATCTTACCGACAGTTGGAAGGGCAATAAGTACTTGGCCAAAAAGCTTTCTCCCAACATGATCTTGGAATTCGCGCTAATGATCTATTTCCTTTTCGGGATGTACAGCGCGGTACCTTTAAATGATTATGGATTGTTCCCATTCCATTTAATGTTGTTCCTTGGTTTCGGATTTGTCTTCTTCAAATCCCTGACTTCGAAAGCCTAATCTTTTTTGATTTTTAAAACAAAAAAACCGAATGCTTTCGCACCCGGTACATTCATTTGTTAATAATTCGACCTAGATTTTATGCTCGAATAAAGCTACTCGCTTTTTCAAAATCGTGCTCGCCTATTTCGTATATCCCCTCTTGGTCCGTTCGATCATAATCCAAAATGATTTTCCATCGTGCATCGTCCACTTTTTGTGAGATGATATGAAATTTTCCATAGATATATTTGGGACCACTATTTTTAGAATGATACGTGTACTTGTAAAGCCCCATATCGGAAACCACGGTTTCGGACACGACTCTTTCCACAAAACCAAACTCAATCTTTTGCTGTATCCCTTTATCTTGCAAACGGGAAAAATTGGTCTTATTGTAGACAAAATAATCTTTCCCAGACCAAACCTTGCCTCCCAAATCACTTGAAGCTCTTAAGACAAAAGCTGCATGAAGCTTGTCATAAGCCGCAATGTCATTATTTGCAAGAGCTTTCATAAATGGCCGCCATACTTGCGTATCCACTTGGTTCAAAATTGTTTCCCTTTCTGTTTTGCTGAGCTTCTGCGCCTGTCCCAAAGTGACCATCAAAAGCATCATAAAAAATAATCTGTACTTCATTGTAATATGTTTTTTTGGCAAAGAAAAGGCTCAAAACTGTTGAAAGACAGTAAATTGCGTTCAAAAAGGTGCGTCATCAAGAAGTCGTACCTATTCCACCTTAAAGGCTTGCTTTACATATTCCCTCGGAGTCATCCCCTGAAACTTTTTGAACATTTGATTGAAGGTGGTCTTCGAGGCAAATCCACTCTTTTCGGCAATTGCTATTAGTGTAAACTGCTGATTCCCTTCTTGGGTAAGCTCGGCTTTAAAATGTTCCACCCGATACGAATTGACAAAGTGAAAAAAGTTGGAACCTGAATTCTCATTGATGATCTGGGAAAGTACTTTGGGCTTTAGTTCCATCCGTTGGGCAAGTTCATTCAAGGAGAGGTCGCTTTTCAGATAGGGGTTTTCGGTTTTCATGAACTCCGTTAGTCTGTTGAAAAGCACTGAACTTTCATTGGCATCAATAATTGGGTTGACATATTTCGAGGACATTTCCATCCCCGAAAGTTCAAATAAAGAAGGTCGGCTCAAGGCGTAATAGCCAACGACATAAATCAAAACAAAAAGTGATAAATCTAAAATGAAGGAAACAACACCCGGTCGAACCAAAAGATCTGTATAAAAAGTCAACGCGACGATAATCTTTAAAACTGCGAAAGGAATCATGAGTCTTACAAGAATCGAAAGCCATTCGTAGTTGGCCTTTTGCCAAGATGAAAAATAGTTTTTCAAATTGCCTTGGCTTGCCTTTACCAATCTAAACGTAAAATAAAAATAGAGTGCTGCATGCATTGCTTTTATCACATTGGCCAACAAAAAGATTGAAGGCATATTCCCCAAAAGCATGGTATCGTAAAAGTCCACTTTTTGTCCTACATCCATCGGAAAAAAATAAAAGCCCATAAAAACATATTGCAATAAAAATGGAATCAAGTGCCAGGCATCCAACCATAAAATCTTGGTTTTCTTACCGGTCAAAAGTGCGGCATACATCCACATAAAGGGGCCGTACAAAAAAGGAATACCAGAATCAAGACCTAATAAAAACTGGTAATCATAGATCAGCTCTACTTCGTAGGCATACTTTACAAACAGGGAAATGGTGATGGTGATCAAAAAAAGGGACAGCACAATATTGGCCAAGGTCTTCCGTCTTTTCACCAATAAAAACACAGCTAAAAAAATCGCCTGTGAAATCGCTATGATGTAAAAAACTCCCATTGATGCACGGTTCAGGTTCCCTTTCGACCAATATCACAAAAATTCAAAAAAGAACATTGTGAAAGGAACTTAGAATGATTTTCGTTTCTTCGTAATGTAAAAGTAGCATATCTGTTGAGTGTTTTATTGCGGTATTGGAACCTTCATAAATATCCCCTGCTCTTTGTGTTGGGAAGTGTGCTGTTCTATACGAGTTTTGCTTATGATTTGGAGCGAACTGATTTCATTAAACTCTTCATGCTATTTGCCGGACTTTTTTACTTCCATTTCAAGCTGATTCAATTTGAAAAGTGGAACTTCCGGTTCATTTTAGTATCTGGAATTCTTTTTAGACTCGTCTTTCTTTTCGCCGAACCTAACCTCTCGCAAGATTTTTATCGCTTTATCTGGGACGGGGAATTAATCAAGAATGGCATCAACCCCTACATTCATTTACCAAAAGAACTCATCACCCAAAACAATCTTCCCATTTCAAATGCTCAACAGTTATTTGATGGTATGGGTGAACTGAGCGCAAAACACTTCAGCAATTACCCTCCTTTAAACCAGATTTTGTTTGCGGTTTCTGCCTTTTTAGGAGGTGGGAGTATTCTTGGATCTTTGATTACAATGCGGGCCACCATAATTCTGGCGGATATCGGTATTCTTTTTTTTGGACGAAAACTGCTCCAAAACCTCAATCAATCCAGTCACATGGCATTTTGGTATTTTTTAAATCCGCTTGTGCTTATTGAGCTCACCGGAAACCTGCACTTTGAAGGAGTGATGCTCTTTTTCTTTGTTTGGGCCTTGTACCTTGTTTCTGCCCAAAAATGGATGTGGGCTGCCCCCATTTATGCACTTTCCATCTTGGTCAAACTTGTTCCTGTGCTGTTTTTGCCTATTTTTCTGAGATACCTCGGCTTCAAAAAAAGTATTCTTTTTTATGTACTTATTGGAGTTACCTGCATTGGACTAATGCTCCCTTTCTACTCCCCAGTGTTTGTGGACAATTACTCGGAAACAGTGGGACTTTGGTTTTCCAATTTTGAATTCAATGCCGGAATCTATAATCTCGTTAAAAAAGTAGCAGTCGATTGTTTTGAGGCCAAACCGTGGTTATTGGTGAAATCCTATGGAAAAATTGTGGCCATAGCGGTCATAATTTTTACGCTGCTGATGGCTTTCCTTCGGAAAAATCAAGACCTTATCTCCGTGATTACCTCCATGCTAATGGCTCTGACGTTTTACTATCTATTATCAAGCACGGTACATCCGTGGTATATTATTTTCTTATTGACCCTGGCCATATTCACCGACTACAGGTATCCCATCGTTTGGTCGTTCGCGGTCATACTTAGCTATTGGGCCTATACCAATCCCGAATATGAAGAAAGTCTTTGGTTGCTGTCCCTTGAATATTTATTGGTAATCGGCTTTCTGATTTATGAATTATGGGGAAAGGGCATAAAAAAGTTATATTTCTTCAAAAAATGACCGCCATTTTAGGTCAGTTGGAATTAATTTGTACTTTTAACCCCATAATGAAAGGACAAATAAACATATTCACTTCTTTGAGCACAACTGCTCCAGTTCGTCCATTCGCTCCCCGTCGTCGCCCGTAAGGGTGCACTTCAGTTATGGAAATAGGTGAGTCCATTTCCGCAAAAACCACAAAAATCATATTCATTTTTTTAGTTTAAATCGATATAGCAATGGAAATTGTAATTGCTAACGAATCACATTTTAAGTACGCACAGATCATCAGTGATACCATTACTGAATCGGCAAAAGTTCGGGGGACGGGTATTGCCCAGCGTACTCCTGAATATATCATACAACGACTGCAAAATGGCAACGCGGTCATTGCTTTGGATGGCGATAAGTTTGCCGGCTTCTGTTATATTGAAGTTTGGGGCAGCAAGAACTTTGTGGCCAATTCAGGGTTGATTGTACACCCAGACTTTCGAAATCAAGGCTTGGCCAAAAAAATCAAAAAAGCGGTTTTTGAGCTCTCCCGGAAAAAGTTTCCTGATGCAAAAATATTCGGTATCACCACAGGTTTACCTGTAATGAAGATGAATTACGAACTAGGCTATAAACCTGTTACGTTTTCAGAGCTTACGGACGATCCAGACTTTTGGAAAGGATGCCAAACCTGTAAAAACTTCGATATCCTAACACGTACAGAGCGGAAAATGTGCCTTTGCACCGGAATGTTGTTCGACCCGAACTCTAAAAAATACAAATCCAGAAAATTGAATGGAAAGGCCTTTCAACGATTAAAGGAGATGAAGCAAAACCTTTTCCTAAAAAAGAAAGCGAAATAATGAAAACACCTATTGGAACTGTCATCCTGAGCCTGTCGAAGGATGCCTACAAGGCTAAAGCTCATCTCGACTCCGCTCGATATGATAAAATTTAATAAAGTAAATCATGAAAAAACTAGTGTTGGCCTATAGCGGCGGATTGGATACTTCGTATTGTGCCAAATATCTCTCCCAAGAAGAAGGGTTTGAGGTGCACGCGGTAAGTGTAAATACCGGAGGGTTCAGCAAAGCTGAGATTAGAGAAATCGAACAAAAGGCACTGGCCTTGGGGGCAGCAACCTATACCTCCATTAATGCGGTTGAAAGCTTTTACGAAAAAGTGGTGAAATACCTCATTTTTGGTAATGTGTTGCGGAACAACACCTATCCACTATCCGTAAGCGCGGAGCGGATTGTACAGGCTTTGGAGATTGTACAACACGCCAAAGAAATTGGGGCTACCCACATAGCACATGGCAGCACCGGTGCAGGTAATGATCAGGTGCGATTTGATATGATCTTTCAGACCATGGCTCCCGAAATGGAAATCGTTACACCTATTCGAGATAACAAACTGTCTCGGGAAGTTGAAATTGCGTATTTGCAGAAAAACGGGGTGGATTACTCCTGGGAAAAAGCAAAATATTCCATCAATAGAGGTCTTTGGGGCACTTCGGTGGGTGGTGATGAAACGTTGACTTCCCATCTTCCTTTACCTGAGTCGGCCTATCCAAGCCAACTTGAAAAACAGTTTTCCAAAGAGCTAAAACTGACTTTTAAGCAAGGAGAATTGGTGGCGATCGATGGGGAACAGGGCAATCCTGTTAAAAACATTGAAAAGCTTGAGGAAATCGCCTCAAAATATGCCATTGGAAGGGACATCCATGTAGGCGACACCATTATCGGAATAAAGGGAAGGGTCGGTTTTGAGGCCTCAGCACCCCTGATCATTATAAAAGCACATCATCTGTTGGAAAAGCACACGCTGAGCAAATGGCAGCAATATCAAAAAGAGCAACTTGGGAATTTTTATGGAATGTTGCTGCACGAAGGAAATTATTTGGACGAAGTGATGCGAAACATTGAGGCCTTTTTAACCGACACCCAGAAAAATGTTTCTGGTGATGTTTTGGTCACCTTACACCCCTATCGATTCGAACTGAACGGTATCAGTTCATCCCACGATTTGATGAATGCTTCCTTCGGAAGCTATGGCGAGATGAACAAGGGTTGGACGGCCGACGATGCGAAAGGATTCATCAAAATTCTGTCCAATCCAGGGAAAATTGCGAACCATGTAAACCAAAATCATGATTAAGGCAGGAATCATAGGCGGTTCGGGATACACTGGAGGCGAACTCATCCGGTTACTGTTGCACCATCCCAACGCGGAAATTGATTTTGTGTACAGTACCACAAGGGCTGGAAAACCAATCACTTCAGCACATCAAGATCTATTGGGGCTTACTGATTTAGTATTTACAGGTACCATCAATTCAAAAGTTGATGTTGTGTTTTTGTGCCTGGGCCATGGCAATTCCACCAAATTTTTGGAAGAGAATTCTTTTGAGTCCCATACCAAAGTCATAGACCTCAGTAACGATTTTAGGCTTTCAGCAGATGCGACTTTCGGAGGAAAAACCTTTGTCTATGGGCTCCCCGAATTGAACAAGAAAACCATTCAATCCTCCCATGCCATAGCAAATCCAGGTTGCTTTGCCACCGCCATTCAGCTGGCTTTATTGCCTTTGGCAAAAGCCGGTTTATTGAAAAATGAAGTGCATGTCAATGCCATTACTGGAAGTACTGGTGCGGGAGTAAGTCCGTCTTCGACAAGCCATTTTAGCTGGCGGAACAACAACGTGAGCTGGTACAAACCTTTTACGCATCAACATTTGGGAGAAATTGGAGAAAGTTTGGCGTCGTTTGGAAATGCTATCGGAAAACTGTTGTTTTTACCCAATCGAGGTAATTTCACTAGAGGGATTTTGGCAACGGCCTATACCCATTTTGAAGGGACTTTGGAGGAAGCCAAAAACTTGTATCAAGATTTTTATACCGATGCGGTCTTCACACATGTAGCAGAGGAACCTATCCACCTAAAACAGGTGGTGAACACGAATCAATGCCACATTCATTTGCATAGGTATGAAGATGTGCTTTTGGTCACATCGGCCATTGACAATTTGCTCAAGGGAGCATCGGGACAAGCAGTTCAGAACATGAACCTAATGTTCAATTTTGAAGAAAGCGAAGGATTACAATTAAAAGCAGGAGTATTTTAAAAATATAACCATGAAAATAGCCATCATAGGAGCTGGAAATTTAGGATTGGCCATTGCCAAGGGCGTTTTGCACACCAATGGTGCCACCACCATGTATCTCACCAAGAGAAACACTTCGGAAATCAAGGA
Source organism: Allomuricauda sp. (assembly GCA_028284725.1). Classification (GTDB taxonomy): domain Bacteria; phylum Bacteroidota; class Bacteroidia; order Flavobacteriales; family Flavobacteriaceae; genus Flagellimonas. The sequence goes on from JANQRD010000021.1 coordinate 32,735, forward strand.
TTTTGAGAAATATGGGAATGTTACGGTGACTTCAGATAATCAGGAAGCGGTTAAACGGTCCGACATCTTGGTTTTCGCAGTACAACCTGGACATTTTGCCGCGATTCTGGAAGATGTGAAAGATTTACTCACCGAAAATCACGTAATCATTAGCACCATAACCGGATTCAGTATTGTAAAAATGGAAGAGATTATTGGTTCCAACCAATATATCATCCGAAGTATGCCCAATACGGCCATTTCAGTAGGAAATTCCATGACATGTCTCTGTAGTAACCAGTTGGGTAAAAAGCGAATTGATTTGGCGAAGGCCATCTTTAACCGAATGGGGCATACCTTGGAAATTCCTGAAGAACAGATGCAAGCGGCCACAGTAATCTGTGCGAGTGGTATCGCCTTTTGGATGCGTTTAATTCGAGCCACCACCCAGGGAGCCATTCAACTTGGCTTTGATGCCAAGGAGGCTCAGGAATTGGCTATGCATACCTGTAATGGTGCTGCAAGTCTCTTGATTGACTCAGGTAGCCATCCAGAAGAAGAAATTGATCGGGTCACCACCCCAAAAGGATGTACCATTGAAGGTTTAAATGAGATGGAACACCAGGGATTAAGTTCATCGCTGATTCGAGGAATTGTGACCTCCTTTGAAAAAATAAGCCAGATCAGAAAAGGATGAAGTGGAAAACCTGGCGGTCATCCTGAGCTCCGCCTGCACTGAGCTGTCATCCTGAGCTTGTCGAAGGAGTAAGCCAGACACAATCAAAAATGTTAATATGACCTCTCGACCGCGCTCGAGGTGACAAAAGTAAAATTATGGAACTGTTCGATGTATATCCCTTATACAATGTGACCCCGATATCTGCAAAAGGTATCGAGGTCACTGATGAAAAGGGTCAAAAATATCTCGATTTCTATGGAGGTCATGCTGTGATTTCCATTGGGCATTCACATCCTCATTATGTAGATCGGCTCAAAAAGCAACTGGATCAAATTGGGTTTTACAGCAATTCTGTTCAGAACCCTTTACAATATGAACTAGCTACGAAGCTGGAGTTACTTTCAAATTGTGAAGCCTATCAACTGTTCCTTTGCAATTCGGGAGCGGAAGCCAATGAAAATGCGCTCAAAATGGCTTCCTTTCATACGGGAAAAGCTAAGGTCATTGCCTTCCATAACAGTTTTCACGGGAGAACCTCAGCGGCAGTGGCGGCCACCGATAATCCCGCTATCAATGCGCCGATAAATCTTCAGCAAGAGGTGACTTTTCTCCCATTGAACGATTTCGAGACCTTTGAAAAAGCTATTCAATCCAACGACTATTGTGCGGTGATTTTGGAGGCCATTCAAGGAGTTGGCGGTCTGGATGAGCCTACTACGGAGTTTTATCAATTTATTGCAGAACAGTGTAGGGCCAAGGGTATCGTCCTCATAGCAGATGAAGTACAATCCGGTTTTGGGCGGAGTGGAAAATTCTTCGGTTTTCAGCATCATGGCATTGAACCGGATATCATTTCCATAGCCAAAGGCATGGGCAATGGTTTTCCAGTTGGAGGAGTGCTCATCCATGAATCTTTCAAAGCATCCTATGGTTTGTTGGGAACTACCTTTGGGGGCAACCATCTGGCCTGTGCGGCCACTTTGGCGGTTTTGGAAGTTCTGGAAAAGGAACAATTAATAGCGAACGCCAGTATTATGGGTGCCTACTTTAAATCCAAGGCAGCGGAAATTCCACAGGTAAAAAAAGTAAAAGGCAGGGGCTTAATGTTGGGATTGGAATTTGATTTTGAAGTCACAGATTTGAGAAAACGCCTAATTCATAACCAAAAGTTATTTACTGGAGGAGCAAAAAACAAAAAACTACTTCGGATTTTACCTGCTCTGAATATTACCGAAGCCCAGATTGATACATTTTTTGAAGCCCTAAAAAACGAATTGTAATGAAACATTACCTATCTATAAACGATATTGATTCGCTGACCATATGGGTGGACGAAGCAATTGCCCTAAAGAAGGATCCATACCAATTTAAGGAACTGGGAAAGCAAAAAACCATTTGTTTATTGTTCTTCAACAACAGCCTTAGGACGCGTTTAAGTACCCAAAAGGCGGCAATGCATTTGGGAATGAACGTAATGGTAATGAACTTTGGTTCAGAAGGGTGGTCGTTGGAATATGGAGATGGTACCATCATGGATCAGGGTACATCCGAACATGTTAAGGAAGCAGCCCAGGTAGTTTCCCAATATTGCGATATTGTGGCCATCAGGGCATTTGCGAAATTGATTGATAAGTCCAAGGACGAGGCAGAGGAAGTGCTCAATGGCTTTGCGAAGTATGCTACAATTCCTATTGTGAATATGGAAAGCTCCATTGCCCATCCATTGCAAGCACTGGCCGATGCCATTACGTTAAAGGAATTTCAACCCAAAACAAAACCTAAGGTGGTGCTATCTTGGGCGCCACATCCAAAGGCATTGCCCCACGCGGTTGCTAATTCCTTTGTAGAAATGATGAAATTGCAGGACGCTGAATTTGTGATCACACATCCAAAGGGGTATGAGCTGAATCCGGAAATCACAACTGGGTGCAAAATTGAGTATGATCAAGACAAAGCTTTGGAAAATGCTGATTTTGTCTACGTGAAGAACTGGAGCAGTTATGTCGATTATGGAAACGTGTTGACCCTGGATTCTGGATGGAAAATCACGAAAGAGAAGTTGGGGCATGCAAAGTTCATGCATTGCCTACCCGTACGAAGAAATGTGGTGGTTGAGGACGCTGTATTGGATGGTGACCAAAGTTTGGTCATTGAACAGGCCAATAATCGAACATATTCTGCCCAAATTGTATTGAAAAAGCTATTGGAAAAGCTATGAAAGAACAGTTATCCATAGTAAAAATAGGTGGCAGCGTCATTGAGGACGCCGAAGGACTTTCACATTTGCTGGAGCTTTTCGCCAAACTGGATGGGCGCAAAATATTGGTGCATGGCGGTGGAAAAAAAGCCACCGAAATAGGACAAAAGCTAGGCATCGAGGCCAAAATGACCAATGGTAGGAGAATCACTGATGCGCAAAGCTTGGATGTTGCCATTATGGTCTATGGTGGCTTGACCAATAAGAAAATCGTAGCGCAGCTTCAGGCGTTCGATTGCAATGCCATTGGGATGAGCGGAGCCGATGGCAATGTTATTAAGGCACATAAACGGCCAATTAAAGAAATTGATTTTGGATGGGTGGGTGATGTTGATGGCGTCCATACGGAAAACATATCCAAACTGCTCCAAGCAGATTTTACACCTGTTTTTTGTGCACTCACCCATGACGAAAACGGGCAATTGTTCAATACCAATGCCGATACGATTGCTGCTGAGGTCGCCATAGGCATGTCCGAAGTATTCGAAACCACTCTTTATTATTGTTTTGAAAAGAAGGGAGTGCTACGAAGCATTGCAGACGATAATTCCGTCATACCACATATTGATTCGGAAAAATATGACCAGCTTTTAAAGGAAGGTGTCATCGCTGACGGCATGCTTCCCAAAATGCACAATTGCTTTCAAGCTCTTCGAAACAATGTGAAACAGGTCTGTATTGGTGACAGCGACATGCTCAAAAAGACTAACTCAAATTTTACAACGCTTACGCTATGAAAAGGGATCAAGAATATTTAACCCAAAGGGCTATCGAGCTGTTGCAACAGTTGATTTCGACCCCTTCCTTTTCAGGAGAAGAGGATAAAACAGGGGATGCTATTGAAAAATGGTTGACCGATTTTGGCGTTGAAACGCACCGACAGTTCAATAACATTTACGCCTTCAACAAACATTTTGATGACAGCAAACCTACGTTGCTCCTCAATTCGCATCATGATACCGTAAAACCGAACACCGCCTATACCAAAGACCCATTTCTCCCCCATGTTGAGGATGGAAAATTATTTGGTTTGGGTAGTAATGATGCCGGAGGTTGTTTGGTATCGCTCTTGGCCACTTTTGCCCATTTTTATCATCAAGAGAACCTCAGTCACAATATCATCATGGCGGCCACAGGAGAAGAAGAAGATGCTGGGGAAAAGAGTTTGACAGCACTTTTACCAATTCTTCCAAAAATCGATGTCGCCATTGTAGGAGAGCCCACACTTATGGATCTTGCTATTGCCGAAAAAGGGTTGATTGTATTTGATGCCATTGTCGAAGGCACTCCATCACATGCGGCCCATCCAAATGATAACAATTCAATTTACAATACCATTGAAGTGCTCAATTGGTTCAAAAAGTGTTCTTTTGAAAAGGTTTCGGATACTTTGGGCGAAGTGAAGTTGACGGTCACCCAAATCAATGCAGGAAACCAACACAATGTGGTACCAGCGCATGTAGATTTAGTGGTGGATGTGCGGGTGAATGATTGCTATTCCAATCAAGAAATTGCCGATATTTTGCAAGGAGAGGCTCCTTGCAAAATGACACCACGCTCGTTGCGGTTGAATTCATCCGCTATTGATGCCAATCACGATTTGGTTAAAAGCGGACTAGCGCTGGGAAGAAAAACCTATGGTTCCCCTACATTATCCGATCAGGCAGCGCTCAGTTGTCAATCTGTTAAATTAGGGCCCGGTGATAGCACCCGTTCCCACTCTGCGAACGAATTCATTTATGTGAGGGAAATTGAAGAGGGAATTGACTTGTATATCAAAATCCTAAAAGGATTTTTGGAAAACTAATAGCTAATGTCAGGTCGAGCGCAGTCGAGACCAAAATAATAAGATTCCCGCCTTCGCGGGAATGATAAATTGCACTTATGAAACTTTGGGACAAAGGATTTAGTACCGACAAAAAAATAGATCATTTTACTGTAGGCAATGACCGGGAATTGGATTTGGTCTTGGCAAAATATGATGTGATTGCCTCTAAGGCGCATGCCCAAATGCTGGGTAACGTGGGGCTGATCACCCAAGATGAAGCCACCGATTTGGTAACGGAATTGGACAAAATTGCCAAGGACATTGAAAAAGGAAAATTCACTATCGAGGATTCCTTTGAGGACATGCATTCCAAAATTGAATTTCTGCTGACCAAAAAACTGGGGGATACCGGAAAAAAAATCCATACGGCCCGATCTAGGAACGATCAGGTGCTGGTCGCCATGCAGTTGTATCTTAAAACCGAGCTGACAGAAGTTAAAGATGCTGTAAAAGTTCTTTTTGACCAACTGCTCCAACTGGCGGACAAACACAAAGCCGTTTTGCTCCCTGGCTATACCCATTTACAGATTGCCATGCCCTCTTCATTTGGACTTTGGTTTTCGGCCTATGCGGAGAGCTTGGTGGATGATTTGTACTTCGTACAAGCCGCTTACAAAATTGCAGATCAAAATCCTTTGGGCAGTGCTGCGGGTTACGGTAGCTCCTTTCCCATTGATAGAAGTTTTACCACCAAGGAAATGGGGTTTGAAACCTTAAAATATAATGTGGTTGCGGCCCAAATGGGACGAGGCAAGGTGGAAAAAGCCACTGCTTTTGGACTTTCAAGCGTCGCTGCAACGCTGTCGAAACTGGCGATGGACATCTGCCTGTACATGAGTCAAAACTTTGATTTTATCTCCTTTCCCAATGAACTGACCACGGGCAGTAGCATTATGCCCCACAAGAAAAACCCTGACGTTTTTGAATTAATTCGGGCTAAATGCAATAAAATCCAAGCGGTACCCAACCAATTGACCCTTATCACCAATAATTTGCCAAGTGGTTATCATCGGGATCTGCAATTGGTGAAAGAAGTTACAATCCCAGCCATTCAAGATATGAAGGCTTGTTTGGAAATGATGACGTTCAGTCTCAAGGAAATCCAGGTCAACATGAACATTTTGGACGACCCCAAATACGATTACCTCTTTAGTGTGGATACCCTGAACGAACTGGTCAAAAATGGGTTACCTTTTCGGGATGCATACAAGACCATGGGCAAGGCCATTGAAAATGGCAATTTTAAACCCAAAAAGGATATTGAACATGCCCATGAGGGGAGTTTAGGGAATTTGTGCTTGGAAGAAATCAAAGGGAAGATGGAACAAATTATTTGATCATCCCCAAGTTAATCACTTCTTGCTCGGTTAAATGCCGCCAATGCCCTCTTGGGAGGTCTTTTTTGGTCAATCCTGCAAAAATTACACGATCTAGCTTAGTCACTGTATAGCCTAAATGTTCAAAAATACGGCGTACAATACGGTTACGTCCACTATGTATTTCAATACCAATTTCCTTTTTGGGTGAACCTTGGATATAACTAATGGCATCAACCTCAACTGCGCCATCTTCCAATTCCAAACCAGCTTCTATTTTCCGTAAATCGGACAGTGCCAGATTTTTATCCAAATGCACGTGGTAAATCTTACGGACTCCGTGTTTGGGATGGGTTAATTTTTTGGTAAGATCGCCGTCATTGGTGAACAACAACAACCCCGTCGTGTTGCGATCCAACCGACCAACGGGCAACAAACGTGCTTTTGAGGCATTTGAAACCAACTCCATCACGGTACGCCTTCCCTTTTCATCACTGGTCGTAGTGATAAAGTTTTTGGGTTTGTTGAGGAGTATGTATTCCTTTTTCTCGGGATTCAATTTGCGGCCATCGAAACGCACATCATCGGTGAGTTTTACTTTGTAGCCCATTTCGGTGATGACCTTGCCATTTACGGAAACGTTCCCCGCTGCAATATAGGTGTCCGCTTCCCTTCGGGAACAGATACCTGCATTGGCCACATAACGGTTCAATCGAATCTCATCGGGATTTGATTTATTTACAGGTCGCTGGGGTTTATGTTGGGAATTCCGGTTTTTGGAATATTGCTTTTTTGGGTGTGCTCCCCCATCCCTTCGGGATGGCCTCCGATTTCGGTTGCTGTCTGATTTCGCCATCAGTCTTAAAATTTTTGCAAAGGTAGGGCTTTTAAACTGCTGAATCACACTTCGACAGGCTCAGTGTGACAATATTTAAACTTTGTCACAATAAGTAAAAAGACAGAAGGGAATGTAAAGAAAATCTATCAACTGATAGGATGGATTCGTCAATTCTACATGTTCTTTTAAGTCAGAATCTTCCAATTTCACTTATTGCTGGATATGTATCAGTAAACAAATTCATATCCTTGTAGTTGTAACCAATTATTTAAATGCATATTACAGATTGAAAAGTAAACTCAATATATGGCTTGCAAGCAGTTTTCTGGTTGCTCTTTTATCAACCATCTGGATTTATTATGAAATAACCCGACATGTAGGTGACATTTATTTTAATGATTCATTGGACTCCGAAGAATTTCATCTTTGCGACGACCAGCATATTCTTCAATATTATTCAATTGGCACCCACTATTTTGGAGGTAAAAGGGCTATCAAAAAACAATTATTAGATCTATTTCCCGTCGACGGTTTTACGGATTCTGGTTTATTAACTGTAAGATTCGTTGTAAACTGTCAAGGCAAAACTGGTCGTTACAGGGCTAAAATGATCAATCCTTCGCTAAAAGAAATCGATGTACTCGATAAAAATCTTGCTCAAATTTATAAGGCCATTTCCAAACTTAATAATTGGCAACCCGGTACAGTACAAAAACAATTTAGAGACAGTTATTGCCAAATAAGTTTTAGAATCAAAAATGGACAAATCATCGATATATTCTAGGTAATGAAGTTAGCAATCAGAATCCTTAAAATCATATTGGCATCAGTGTTAACACTATACACATTACTGATTGTATATCATTTATTTATTTGGTCAAAGGAAAATCGCTTCAAGTATGCTGGAAATATGCAAGGAGTTGGTCTTTCACAATCAATATTTGCAATACTAAATTGGCAACATCCTGATTACTCGGATCCATTTTTCGAACGTTCCGTACCCTTTAATAAAAGGGGCGATTACGCTACCGGATTCCATTTTCTCAACAAGGCCGTAGACCTAGAACCAAAAAAGCATCTAGGCTATAGGGGTTATATAAAACTTCGTCTTCTACGAGACTATGAGGGAGCACTAAGTGATTTTGAAAGACTGGATAGTCTTACCCCCAACGTAGTAGACGCTCCATGGGGAGAAGATATCGATTTCCTTCGTGGTGAGAGCTATTATGGACTCAAAAGATTCAATAAAGCACTTGATTGTTTTAGTCGAAGTATTACTAATCAGGGAGCTGATTGGGCAGATGTCCAAACCTTCGTTTACCAAGGTTTATGTTACTTTGAAATGTCCCAATTTCAAAATGCTAAAAAAGCCTTTGAGAGTTCCCTTCTACAATACGAAGATATACCGGAAGCTTATTTTGGTTTAGGCAAAACATATTTACAAATTGGCGATACCACCAATGCAATAAAATTTCTAAATAAAGCTAAAGAGAAAATCACATTCAAAAGAGAAGATCACTATAAGGAATTTCTTAATGAAATCTATATTGAAGACATTGAAGAGTTTATGGAAAGTTTAGCGAAATGACTTTTGCACGCAACGTTGTATCACATTTCGACTGCGCTCAATGTGACAAAAAATCAATCTTTAAAATTAACCGTGGATTGCCGTTCTCGGTTAACGGACAATCTTGTCACATCAGGACGGGAATAATGGCCTACAGGGTCAAAATTTTGTCGCTCTTCATATACCCAGTTGACATCTAAGGTATAGTAAATCAATCCTTCCTGATCTACCACGGGTTCCACCTGCCATTCCCCATCTGGTCCAGCAATGCAAGATCCGCCATTGGCCAAAACCGTTGGTGCCTTTTCCAAAATCTTGTCCAAATGTGGTGTGTCTTTCGGAAAGTCGGAAGTACGCATCAAAGAAGAAACCGAAATCACATAGCTTCGAGACTCCCTAGCAATAAATCGAGTGATATCCTTAGTATTATGCAATCCCCCAGGCCAAACCGCTACATGCAAATTTTCTCCTTGTCCATACAACGCAGCCCGTGGTAGCGGCATCCAATTCTCCCAGCAATTGAGTCCCCCAACGGTAAACTGCTTTAAGGGATGCACTCGAAGTCCATTTCCATCGCCAGGCGCCCAGGCCAGGCGTTCGTCATAGGTCGGTTGTAACTTACGATGCACGGATTGGATGTTCCCATTTCCATCAATATATACCAACGAACAGTACAAGCTGTGTCCTCCGCGATCTTGAGCCCTTTCCATGGTTCCCAAATAAACTGCCATGTTATGGTTTTTGGCCAGGTTACAAATGGAGTCCAAGTCCCCTGCCTCAATCTGAACGGAATTTCTGATATAATGGGCATGCAATTCTTTGTTCACTTTTAAATCCCAGGCTGCACCTTCGGTGTAGGCCAACCAAAAGGGATATCCTGGAAGAAATGCCTCACCAAACACAACCAATTCTGCTCCTTCGTGAGCAGCCTCCTTAAGAGTCGCTTCAATTTTTTTGATGGTTCCCTTTTTATCCAACCAAACCGGGGCAACCTGTACCATCGCCACCTTCAACAAATGTTCCATTATAAAATCCGATTTAAGACCAAATCCACATCAATCAACAAAATACTGAACACCCCCACCACAATGATCAGCTTGAGAATGTTATGCAGCCAAACATAGTGCTTTTTACTCGTCGACCTCCATAATAAAATAATAAAAAGACCCAACAACAGGATGCTCCCGTAAAAGTAGATGTACATGTAGCCCACATCGAAATAGTTGATGAGCAAAAAAGCCGGAACTAGTGTCAATATGACCAGAAAACCGATAAGCATTTTAGAAACTTTAGCTCCATATAGAATGGGAATGGTCTTGTAGTTTTGAGCCATATCCCCCGCCATATTTTCGAGATCCTTTATCATTTCCCTTGCTAAAATCAGCAAAACAAGGAAAAGAGCATGTACAAAAATGACGGTTTCAAAATTTCGGTAGTAGACAAAGACCACAAAAAACGGAGCGATGGCCAGCGAAGCTGAGACCAGATTCCCAATAAAAGGAATACGTTTCAACTTATGGGAATAGAACCAAATGCCAAATATGTAGGCTGAAAAGAACAGCACCGCCCGAAATGAGATGTAACTGGCCGCAAAAACCGCCAAAAAGTTCAGGATGAAGTAGGTGGTGAGCTTAAAGCGTTGGCTTACCAACCGATCCAACATACTTTTGGTGGGCTTGTTGATCAAATCCTTTTCTGCGTCATAAAAATTATTGATGATGTATCCGCTGGCGATGACGAGCGCGGATGCCGTAACAATTAAAAAAAGATTGAGATCCAAAACCACTTCCCGCAACCGAAGGTTGGGTGCCAATATATAGATGGATGTTAAATATTGTGCCAGCGTGATAACGAGAATATTATATCCACGTACCACGGAAAACAAACTCAATAGCTTGAAAAGCAAGAGTTTGTTTCTTCTACTAAGCATGGGAGGGGGTTAGAAGCTGTAAACCACTTCCAAATTGTGTCCCTTCAGGGCCTTTCTGGCTTTTTCCAAATCTTGGGTAAAGCCCAAAATATATCCGCCACCTCCTGATCCACAAAGTTTCAGGTAGTAATCGTTGGTTTCTATGCCTTGCTTCCAAAGTTGGTGGAATTTGGAAGGAATCATCGGCTTGAAATGATCCAATACCACATGGGAAAGCTGTTTTAGATTTCCAAAAAGAGATTTCACGTTGCCATTCAAAAAGTCTTCCACGCAGGCATCGGTATGCTTTATGAACTGATTTTTGATCATGTTCCTAAAACCTTCCTGCTTCATGTTTTCCATAAAAATCTGCACCATGGGGGCCGTTTCCCCAGTCATGCCACTATCCAATAAGAAAACCGCACCTTTTCCCTTTTTGTTCTGGGAAGGAATGCTGGTGGATTCAATATTGTCTTTGGAATTGATTAATATGGGCAGACTCAAATAGCTGTTCAAAGGATCCAACCCAGAGGATTTGCCATGGAAAAAAGACTCCATCTTACCGAAAATCTCCTTGAGCCTCAACAATTTTTCACGGGTCAAATTTTCGAGAACCGTGATTTTATCCGTTGCATATTTGTCGTAAATAGCAGCTACCAAAGCTCCACTACTACCAATACCATACCCTTGGGGAATGGAGCTGTCGAAATACATTCCACTGGCCACATCTTTTTCCAGGGACCCTAAATCGAAGGAGACCAATCCGTTCTCCTTAGTTTCAAGTTCCCTCAAATATTCGGTAAATGCTTTTAGGCTTTCATTTGACTTTTTTGCCAAGTCAGATGGATTTTCATCGGTTTTCAATGCGCCTTTAAAAAAGTTATAGGGAATGGAAAGTCCTTTGGAATCTTTGATAATGCCATACTCTCCAAAAAGTAGAATCTTAGAATAAAAAAGTGGTCCTTTCATATTGGTTTACTAAGGTACAAATATTTTTGTTTAACCAAATCAATCATGTGTTAAACAATGGTCGGTTTTAATTATTGCAACTTACGCGCTCCATTTCCAATTCGATCGCAAATATAATGTCCATTCTCACAATGCGCAACCAATTCATCCTGAATAAATTGGATGGCCTGTTCTTTTACCGATTCAGGATACAGCACATGTACATTGGCACCTGCATCCAGGGTAAAGCATACCGGAACTTTTGTTTCTGCCCGATATGCCCAAATCTTGTTGATGATTTCTAACGTATCTGGTTTCATCAAAATGAAAGAAGGCCTGCTTGTCATCATCATGGCGTGGAGCGTTAGTGCCTCACTTTCCACCAATGCCATAAAGCCTTCCAAATCGCCATTGGAGAAAACGCCTTGAAGTTGATCTAAATTGTGGTGCGCTTGTTCAAAACGCTTTAGGGCAAAGGGATGATCATGCATCAAATCGTGGCCCACGGTGCTGCTCACTTGTTTTTGACCTTTGTGCACCAATAAAATGGTATCGTGAAAATTCTTGAAAACGGAATCAACTGCAAACGGATATTTAATTCCGAACAGATCGGAACTCTCAGGAATCGACTCATGCGCTCCCCATTGTATCAAATCGCCTTCTATGCTCCTACAGGCACTTCCGGAGCCCAACCGGGCCAAAAAAGAGGCTTTTTTAGTGAAAAAGTCATTTCCCATTTCTGCAGCCACTTTCTGTTCGATGTCCATAAGGCAAAGTGCCAAAGCGGCCATCCCACTTGCTGACGACGCTATACCACTGCTATGCGGAAAAGAATTCGAAGTCTCGATGGTGAAATCATAAGATTTCAAGAACGGAACATACTTTTCAATGCGTTCAAAAAATGTCTTGATCTTAGGTTTAAAGTCCGCTTTGGGCTCTCCATCCAAAAGGATATCAAAAGAAAAGTCGGAAGTCTCTTTTTCTTTTTTTTGATAGGTGACCGATGTGGTGGTGGCAGAGGCATCCAACGTAAAACTGATGGAAGGGTTGGCCGGTATTTGATTCGCTCTTTTTCCCCAATATTTCACCAACGCAATATTACTGGGGGCTTTCCAAGTCACTTTTCCCGATTGAGGTAATGTTCCGTAGCTGCCGGGCAAAAAGTCGTTTTCGGTCATTTAAAAAAGTTTGGGCAAAGATAAAGTAAGGGAATTGCTTCCTATGAAGTAGATATAAATAAATTCTTATTTTAGTCAGTGTTGCACCAACCATGAATAAAAAAATCCTAAATATTGTCGTTGCCATCCTGATTTGCCTCTTGATAGGCTTTCTATCCAGTTTCGCCACAAGAAGCTCTGTAAACGATTGGTATGTTACCCTCAACAAGCCCAGTTTTAATCCTCCCAACGATATTTTTGCCCCTGTTTGGACGGTGCTGTACATTTTAATGGGCACGGCAGCGGGAATCGTATGGTCCAAGGGGTTTCATCATATTTGGGTGAAAACGGCACTGTATCATTTTGGTTTCCAACTGCTTTTCAACGCGCTTTGGAGTATTGTCTTTTTTGGTTTGAAGAGTCCATTTTGGGCACTCTTGGTCATTTTAACGCTGTTGACCCTAATTATTCTGACTATTAAATGGTTCAAAATTGTGAGTAAGCTGGCGGCTTGGCTGTTAGTCCCTTACTTGCTATGGGTAGGCTTCGCCGCTGTCTTGAACTACAACATTTGGTTGTTAAATTGATTTCCGTTTGGTTCAATCTCCATTTACTTAAATCTCTTTTGCCATTTCAATCAGTTTTTGCACGGTTTTTAGATTGCGTGTGGTAGCCTGTACCTGTAGTTTTTGTTCAATAAGGTTATTGTTGAGCTTTGCCTTACCATAGCCTGCTTTGCAATTAAGATACACACAACTGTCTGTAATATGAAAATCCTCTTTATCGTAAGTGATTTTGTTGAATTCACCCACCAATTGCTCATCAGCGGGCTTTTTGAGCAGCACAAAGTATAAACCCTTCGTTTCGGTTTCAGTTGAAAATGGATTTGCATTTAAAATCAATTCCAACGCCTCCTCTGTCATGATCAATGTGGGCACTTCAAAACCGAAATCTTTCAAAATAACATCCTGCAATTTGTTCTGAAGTTGCTCCCTGGATGACACTTTGCTTTTAAAAATAATGTTCCCACTTTGTATGTAGGTCCTCACTTGGGAAAATCCATTTTTTTCGAGACTTTCCCTCAAATCTGCCATTTTAATTTTCTTTTGGCCACTTACATTTATACCCCTCAAAAGCGCGATGTAATTTTTCATAAGTATTACTTGGTAAGATTTAATTTACTCCGATTTATTTTAGTAATTTCAGAGGCATTAAAATAACCAAAATGAATCAATACATCCTAGCCTTGGATCAAGGCACCACCAGTTCCCGAGCTGTAGTTTTTGACAAAAAGGGAACGATAATCTCCGTAGCCCAAAAAGAATTCACCCAAATATTCCCAAAACCGGGATGGGTGGAGCACGATGCCAATGAGATTTGGGCCACACAAGCTGGAATGGCAGCTGAAGCCGTGAGCAAAAAAGGGTTGAAAGGGGAGCAAATGGCAGCGATTGGTATCACCAATCAGCGTGAGACTGTGGTGGTCTGGGATAGAAATACAGGCGAACCCATCTACAATGCCATCGTATGGCAAGATAAACGTACGGCAGCTTATTGCGACGAGCTCAAAAGCCAGGGGAAATCCGATATGATTCGGGAAAAAACCGGTTTGGTCATCGACGCTTATTTTTCAGGGACCAAAGTAAAATGGATTCTGGACAATGTGGAAGGGGCACGTGAAAAAGCTGAGGCCGGGGACCTGGTTCTGGGCACGATTGATACTTGGCTGATTTGGAAAATGACGGAAGGGGCGCTTCACATTACCGACGTGACGAATGCCTGCCGTTCGCTCTTATTCAACATCAACACCATGGATTGGGACGATGAGTTATTGGAACTTCTTTCTGTTCCAAAAAGCATGCTTCCAGAAGTGAAGCAATCCAGTGAGGTCTATGGACATACCAGTCCCAATTTCTTTGCGGCAAAAATTCCTATTGCCGGGATTGCGGGAGATCAACAAGCTGCCCTCTTTGGGCAAATGTGCACTAAGCAAGGGATGGTAAAAAACACCTATGGTACGGGTTGTTTTATGCTGATGAACATTGGTGAAAAACCTATTGTATCCAAAAATAATTTGCTTACAACAGTGGCTTGGAAGATAAATGGCAAGACCCATTATGCATTAGAGGGAAGCATTTTTATTGCTGGAGCTGTGGTGCAATGGTTGCGGGATAGTCTTAAAATCATAAAAACTTCTTCTGAAGTGGAACAATTGGCAGGGTCCGTGGACAGTTCGGAAGGTGTGTACTTTGTACCGGCCTTTGCCGGATTGGGTGCTCCCCACTGGAACCAGCATGCCCAGGGAACCATTTTTGGGCTAACACGGGGAAGCACAGATGCACATATCGCGAGGGCGGCTTTGGAATCCATAGCCTACCAGACCATGGACATCTTGAAGGCAATGGAAGCGGATTCAGGAATTTCCATCAAGGAACTTCGAGTCGATGGCGGCGCTACTGTAAACAATATGCTGATGCAGTTTCAGGCTGATGTCCTCAACACCGTGACCATTCGTCCAAAGATTGTGGAGACTACCGTAATGGGAGCTGCATACTTGGCAGGATTAGCCGTAGGTTATTGGGAAAGTGCTGAAGAGATTCAAGATATTTGGCAAACAGATGTGCATTTCAATCCATCCCAGGAAAGGGAATCCATTGAAAAGGGAATCCAGGGTTGGTACAGAGCCATCAACGCTTTGGAACACTGGACAAAAAATAACTAAATCACTTTTTCCATGACTCCTTTTATCGCTGAAATTGTTGGCACTTTTTTATTGATGCTATTGGGATGTGGCGTAAACGCCAATGTATCCCTAAAAAAAACCTATGGTAACGGATCTGGTTGGATCGTTATCACAACAGGATGGGCTTTTGCTGTTTTCACTGGAGTGGTCGTGGCCGGCCCTTACAGTGGTGCACACATAAATCCTGCTGTAACGATTGGTCTTGCATTGGCAGGAGAGTTTTCAGTCTATGATGTGCCAAGCTATATCCTTGCCCAATTTATCGGTGCGATGCTGGCAGCCTTTTTGGTCTGGCTTATCAATAAGGATCATTTTGATGCCACCGAAGATGGCAATACCAAAAGAGGGGTGTTTTGTACCGCTCCAGCAATACCCAATACCTTCTTAAATCTTTTGTCAGAGTTGACCGGAACTTTTGTTTTGATTTTTGCGGTTCTTTATTTTACCGATGCCGTGGCAACAAAAGACAATACCATTATTGGGCTGGGGTCTTTGGGGGCACTGCCCGTGGCATTAATCGTTTGGGGTATAGGACTCAGTCTTGGTGGCACTACAGGATATGCCATTAACCCTGCGAGGGATTTGGGCCCTAGGATAATCCATGCACTGCTCCCCATCAAAAACAAAGGCTCGAACGGTTGGGGGTATTCTTGGATTCCTGTTATTGGTCCTATTCTGGGTGGTGCACTTGCTGCTGGGCTTGCTCTATTGTTAGGCTAAGTTTCTGATGTTATGGCTTGCGCCGCGATGTAAGCTCCGGTCCATGCATTTTGAAAATTGAAACCTCCGGTTATAGCATCCACATTGATGATTTCTCCAGCAAAATAAAGTCCGGGGAACAACTTGCTTTCAAAAGTCTTAAAGTTGATTTCTTTTAAATCCACCCCGCCAGCGGTCACGAACTCCTCCTTAAAGGTGCTTTTCCCTTCCACCTTAAAGGAGCATGCGGTGAGCTGCTCGGCCAAATTTTGAAGCTTTTCTTTTGTAATCTCCGCCCATTTCAAGTCTTTTTCAATGCCCGCGGCCTTTATCAGGCTTGACCAAAGCCTTCTCGGAATCTCAACGGCATTGGTCCGCTGAATTGTTTTTTTTGCTTCCACCGCTTTTATTTCCTTTAGATAATTTACCATGGAGCCAGTGGTATATTCCGGCACCCAGTTAACATTCACTCGAAATAGGTATCGATAATCATGAAGGATGTTGGCTCCCCAAGCCGAAAGTTTTAGGACTGCAGGGCCACTGAGGCCCCAATGCGTAATCAAAACCGGGCCTTCGGATTGTAAAACGGGCTCCTCTTTTGACACACTCTTGAGTTTAATATCAATTTTGGGCGAAAAAAGCTTCTTTGCCGGTATTTCAATGGATGCATAGGTACTAATTCCTTGCATTCCATCAATACGTACATCATTGATGTTAAAGGTAAATAAAGAAGGAACTGGAGGCACAATGGTATGTCCCATTTTTTTCAATAGCTGCCAAATTTTAGGATTGCTTCCCGTGGCCAACAGTAGTTTTTTGGAATAATAATGTTTGTTCATGGTGGTCACCTGCCACCCAACACTTTTGTTTCTTTGGAAGCTTTTTACCGAACTGTTTTTTAGAACTTTAATTCCAAGCCTTTTTGTCTCGTTTACCAAACAGTCAATTATGGTTTGGGAAGAATCACTTTTGGGAAAGACCCTTCCATCTTGCTCAATTTTTAGTGCAACACCACGTTCCTCAAAAAAAGCTATCACATCCATTGGGGCATGGGTATGAAAAGGGCCTAAAAGTTCCTTTTGACCCCTGGGATAATTGGTGACCAGTTCATGCACCGAAAACTCACCATGGGTCACATTGCAACGACCTCCTCCCGAAACCTTTACTTTGGAAAGTACATTTTTCCCGCGTTCAAAAATGGCAACCTTGAGATGTGGCTCCCTTTCAACAATATGAATTGCTGCATAAAAACCGGCCGCACCTCCTCCAACAATAATAACATCAAACATCAACGCACACGCTCGGGAAAGTTGGTAATGATACCGTCCACCCCATAATCTTTCATTTTTTTAATATCATCCGGTTCATTTACCGTCCAAGTGTAAATTTTGAGTCCTGCCTCCTTCATTTTGGCAACATTTTCAGAAGTCAGGGTTTTGTAATCAGGATTGATGGCCTCGGCGTTCAATTCCTTGGCCGTTGTAATGGCACCTATGGGGTTTTCCTCAGTTAGAACAGCAATTTTGATGTGGTCGTTGACCTCTCTCATTTTTCGTAATTCATCCCATTTAAAACTGGAAATGATAAAGTTTTCCAGATGCCACCCTTCATCTTTTATAAAGGAATTCATGATTACATTCACTTCTTCTGCCGTATTCGCGCCTTTTAGTTCGATGTTCAGCGCGACTTTGTTGTCCATAAGTCGGAGTACGTCTTTTAGCAATGGTATTTTATGATTTCCGATAAGGACCAATTCACCAATACTATCCAAATTGTATTCCTCAATCAAACCTGTTCCATTGGTAAGTTTATCTACGGTCTCATCATGAAAAACCACGATTTCACCTGTTTTAATTTTGAAAACGTCGATTTCAATCATATCGACTCCTAAATCCATTGCTTTTTGAATCGAAGCCAACGTATTTTCGGTCTCATGTCCCATAGCTCCCCGATGCCCAATTACCAAAGGTTCAGAATCCGTCATAGTACAGCCATTAAGTAGAAAAATAGCGATTATTGTCAATAGTAGCCTGCCTTTCATTTCGCTTTTTTTGAACACCAAAAATACTACTTGAAACGAAATTAAAAATAAGCTACAACAATAGTAAAACACTGGAAAAATTCAACAATAAATTCATTATTGTTATTCTTTAGTCCTCTTTTTTGTTAATTTGTTAAAAATTATTTAATACTTTTATCACATTAATAACCAATAAATTAACTAACATGTTTTCAAAATCTAATTTACTGGCCACCTTGGTTGGTGCAGTGGTTATGTTTTTTTTAGGCTATTTGATCTGGGGTGTTGCTACCGCAGATTTTTTTGAAGAGCATTCTGTTGTGAATGTGATGAGGGAGGTTCCTAATTTGGGATTGATAGCGTTGGGTAATGTAGTAGGAGCTTTTATTCTAAGTACGCTGTATAGCAAGTGGGCCAGGGGTCACCATTCCCTAGGGCAAGGATTTCAATTCGGTGCTTTGATCGGTGCTTTTGTGGGAATTGCAATGGGACTTATTTGGTACGCCACCGCGAATTGGATGGATTTGACCGGACATGTAGCCGAGGCCGTTATTGATATTTTATATTATGGAATTGTAGGCGCTGTAATTGGTTTTGTGTACCAAAAAACAGCAGCTAAGGAATAAGGAAAACTAACCGACCTTAAACCTTGGGCGGATTGCTATGCAGTCCGCTTTTTTATTTTTTGACACTTAGTATCAGGGACTCCAAGGGCTCGAGTTGAATTTCAACCCCACCCTCACCATTTTGAACAATAAATCTCGTCTCCACTTTTTCATAGAGCTCCTCGACCAATTTATATGTTCCATCGGATAGCCCCCATTTAGCAATTATGTCCGCAGGTACTTTTATGTTGAAGTCATAGCTTTTGTGTGCATCAAAATTGGAAAGGATGATGAGTTTTTCATTGGGTGACCATCTTACAAAAGATAATACCCTGTGATCATAGGATTCCGTATGCTCCTTATTGTAAAAATGGATTTCTTGATACTCCCCCATCAAGGCCTCACTCTCAATGGTGAAATTCAAGAGTCTTTTATAAAAGTCCCTTAGGTTTTTTTCTTCTTCGTAAAGTTGACCTCCATCAAACTTTCCATCGTTCATCCAACGTTGGTGGTGCGGCACTCCTATGTAATCAAAAATGGAAGTGCGGGTAGGTTTTCCGAATCCGGCATCTTCTGCTCCGGGTTCACCAACTTCTTGGCCAAAATAAATCATGGTGGGTGAGGTACTCAAGGTCGCCGAAACGACCATGGCAGGTTTTCCAAGCATTGCATCTCCTGCGAAATCGGGACTTGCAATCCGTTGCTCATCATGATTCTCCAAAAAATGGAGCATGTGGTGCTCAATATCTGCCATGCCCTTTTGCACAACGGGAATATGGTCTGTCCATCCATAGCCTTTCATAATATGTTTTATGCTATCATACAGTTCAACCTTGTCGTACAGGTAATCCATTTTTCCTTTTCGGATGTAATCGCGGTAAAGGCTTGGATTGTAGACTTCCGCCAATAAAAATGCATCTGGATTTTTCATCTTAATGTTGGAATTGAGGTAACTCCAAAACTCCACGGGCACCATTTCGGCCATATCGAATCGAAAACCATCGACCCCAAAATCGAGCCAGTACAATGCAATATCCCTGAACTTGTTCCAAGAATCGGGTACAGTTTTATCACTCCAAAATTCATAGTGCAATGCATGGTCTTTTTGATCAAAGCTTGCGGGTAATTCATCAAAATCCTTGCTGCCATCAGGTCGTACCCCATAGTTTACCTTTACCGTTTCATACCAATCATTGAAATGCGGCTGGGCCAATCGAGAACCATTGCCTGTCCATTTTGCCGGATCTTCTTCAAATTTCCCGTTCGAAAGTTTGTTTTCCTCACCTCCTAAGGGTAAATAGCCATTTTGCCATTGAGGCACACTGAAAGCTTCTTCGGGAATGTAGTAGAAATTGTTGTTCACATCATACTCCACCGAAGTATTGTCGTTGGTTCCAAAATCCGAGACCCCATCGGGATTGGTGAGTCCCTCATAATTTCTGGCCACATGATTGGGAACAATATCGATAAGGACCTTCATACCAACTTTATGGGTACGATCTACCAATGCCTTAAATTCTTCCAACCTTTTAGAGGGGTCGACCGCTAAATCGGGGTTGACGTTATAGTAGTCCTTCACTGCATAGGGCGATCCAGCACGACCTTTCACCACATCAGGATCATCATTGGAAATGCCATATGCTGTATAATCGTTAATTACCGCATGATGGGGAACTCCGGTGTACCAAATGTGGGTAACTCCCAAATCTTTGATCTCTGTAAGTGCCTTTTCATTGAAATCGGAAAATTTGCCTACTCCGTTTTCCTCAATAGTTCCCCAAGGCTTGTTGGTGGTGGTGGTGTTTCCAAAAAGTCGGGTGAAAACCTGGTAAACGACTGCTTTCTTTTTCATTGTAGGTTGAACTGGTTTTTTGTCGAGACGCTGCTTACAAGCACAAAAGGTTCCGATCAGTATTAGAAAAGTCACATAGCACCTTACCTTCATGCCATGACCACTTTCCCGGGAATCAACGTGACAGGCTTATCGTTTACGTGGATGGTCAGTTCATTATCCCCAGATATTTCGAGACTGACCTGACCCTCCGAAACCGATATGGTAACGATCTGATTTCTAAAGTTGATTTTGAACGCGTAGGATGACCATTGTTTTGGTATCTGTGGTGCGAAGCAAAGCTGATCATTTTTGACACGCATCCCACCAAAACCTTCAACGATGCTGATCCAGGTACCCGCCATGGAAGTGATGTGAAGGCCTTCCTCTACCTCCTTATTATAATCGTCCAAGTCCAACCTTGATGTCCTTAGATAAAAGGTATAGGCCTGTTCCATTCTACCCAATTTGGCAGCTTGGATGCTATGCACGCAAGGCGATAATGAAGATTCATGTACCGTGAAAGGTTCATAAAAATCGAAATGTTTTTCCAAAGCTTCTTGACTGAAGTGATCCTCGAAAAAATAGAATCCTTGAAGCACGTCGGCTTGTTTGATGTAGGGAGAGCGCAAAATTCGATCCCAACTCCACTTTTGGTTGATGGGCCGTTCGGATTTGTCCAAATCCCCTACTTTGACCATTTCCTTATCTAAAAAGCCATCTTGCTGCAAGAAAATCCCATGTTTCTCGGAATACGGAAAATAGATGTTATTCGATACCTTAGCCCAATCAGCAGTTTCACCATCGGTCAACTTGGTTTTGGTGATGATTCTCTTGTAATCTTCAGGGGAATCATTTTTCACAGCTTCCAGTTGCTCCAGTGCATAGTCGATGCACCACTTGGCCATGTAATTGGAATACCAATTGTTGTTGACATTATTTTCGTACTCGTTGGGTCCGGTAACCCCAAGCATCACGTACTGTTGTTTTTCTTCTGAAAAATTGACCCGCTGGTGCCAGAATCGAGCGATTCCGATCAACACTTCCAACCCCATTTTTGGGACATAGCTATTATCCCGCGTGAACCGGGTATAATTATAAATGGCAAAGGCTATGGCCCCGTTGCGATGGATCTCCTCAAAAGTGATTTCCCATTCGTTATGGCATTCCTCCCCGTTCATGGTCACCATTGGGTACAGTGCAGCTCCGTTTGAAAAACCAAGTTTCTCGGCATTTTCAATGGCTTTTTCCAAATGATTGTATCGGTATTCCAGCAGGCTCCAAGCGACTTCTCGACCTTTGGTCGCCATATAA
>JANQRD010000062.1 GCA_028284725.1 Allomuricauda sp.
TTGGTGGAAATAGTCCGAGGAGCCCGTAGAAGAATTTTGACTTTGAAAATCCTTGCTGACAAAACACAGGAATATGCAGAACACAAACCCTTAGATCTAGAGAAATCGGATGGAGAGGGTGTTCGGGATTTTTTGTTAAAAACCGGAGGATGGCCATTCATTAAGCAACGTCCCTACGATATCATAGCAGATCCGGAAGCAACTCCAAAGGCAATCTTTGTTTCGGGATACACAACGGCGCCTTTAGCGGCAAGTACGGATTATGTGTTAAAAGGCAAAGAAACAGAGCTGCAAGCCGCAATTACAGCACTGGGCAAATTGACCCCTGGAAAGGTTCATGTTTCGGTTGGAAAATCAAGTAATTCACCGCTAGCAAACTTGGAGGGAATCACATTACATAAAATTTCTGGACCGCATCCTGCAGGATTGGTCGGCACCCAAATCAATAAAATTGACCCCATTAGTAAGGGCGAGACGGTTTGGACAGTGGCTCCGCAGGATTTGGTGATTATTGGTGAACTGTTGCTTACCGGAAAATTCAATGCGGAGCGCACGGTTGCGCTTGCAGGTTCCGTAATCAAAGCTCCAAAATACTATACTACCAAAATTGGTGCTGAGATTTCGACCTTTTTGTATGCCAGTGGAGTCAATCAAGATAAGTTCAGATTGATCAATGGAGATGTACTTACAGGCTCAAGAACAAATACTGAAGGCCATCTCGGATTCTACAACAACACGGTGACGGCCATTCCGGAAGGCGATGATTATGAATTCTTCGGATGGAACAAACCGGTCTTCAATAAAATTTCATCGACTAGGGCGCTTACCTTCTCCTGGATGCAGCCCAATAAAAAATACGATTTGGATACCAACACCAACGGTGAACATCGTGCTTTTGTTGTAACAGGTCGTTATGAGGAGGTATTTCCGTTGGACATCTACCCATTGCAGTTGCTCAAGGCTTGTATGGTAAAGGATTTGGATGAGATGGAACAGTTGGGACTTTACGAAGTAGCTCCAGAAGACTTCTCGTTGACGGAATTCATTTGTATCTCAAAACAACCACACCAACAAATAATCAGGGACGGACTGGATCTATTACATCAAGAAATAGGATAAAACATGGGATTGAAAGAAAAGTTACACCAGACTAAACTTAAGTACCAGGGCAAGAAAATGGCCCCTGCGTTTAATGCGATACACACTTTTTTGTATTCGCCCAATGAAACTACCCACTCTGGGGGACATGTTCGTGCGGTGGACGATTTGAAGCGTACCATGAACACGGTTATTCTGGCATTGGTTCCGTGCTTGTTGTTCGGAATTTTTAATGCAGGATACCAACACTACTCCGCTGTTAATGGTTTTCCAGCCGATTTTTCATTGTTCGAACATTTCATCACTTGGGATAATTTCTGGTTGGGAGCTATCACGGTATTACCTCTGGTGATTGTTTCGTACGGAGTTGGTTTGTTGATTGAATTCATTTTCGCGGTCATCAAAGGACATGAAGTGGAAGAAGGTTATTTGGTGACTGGAATGTTGGTGCCACTTATTGTTCCTGTTGATACCCCACTTTGGATGCTGGCCATTGCCGTGGCGTTCGGTGTGGTCATTGGTAAAGAAGTTTTCGGTGGTACCGGAATGAACATCTTAAATCCGGCTTTGACCATTAGGGCATTCCTTTTCTTCGCTTATCCAACCTGGATGAGTGGTGATAAAGTTTGGGTGCATGGAGCCGTTGAAAGGGCAGGTACCGCTGATGCCATTTCCGGCGAAACTATTTTGGGGTATTTGGCTCAAGGTGACACCGATGGATTTTCATACTCACTTTCTGATATGTTTTTCGGATTTATTCCCGGCTCTGTTGGAGAAACCTCAACCTTGTTGATACTCCTCGGGGGACTCTTTTTGATTTTCTCCAAGATTGCAAGCTGGCGCATCATGGTGAGTGCAGTACTTGGAGCCTTGGCTATGGGTCTTGTTTTCAATGGTGTTGTAGCTGCGGAATGGATTCCGGAATACAGTAAGTTCTACAGTTTGATGAGCTTCGAGTTCTGGCAACATTTGCTTGTTGGTGGATTGGCCTTTGGAATTGTTTACATGGCCACAGATCCTGTCACGGGTTCTCAGACCAATAGGGGAAAATGGATTTACGGATTCTTGATCGGATTCCTTTCCGTAATGATTCGTGTTTTCAATCCAGGATATCCCGAGGGAGTCTTTTTGGCCATCCTACTCATGAACGTTTTTGCACCTACAATTGACCACTATGTAGTAAGGGGCAACATCAAAAGGAGAATGAAGCGATTGAAGACCGCTACCATTTATCCTAAAGTAGCGGGAGAGGTTGAAGCATTAAAAACCGAAACAGTTTAGTTATGGCAATGAATACGGAAAAAAACACCTATACGGTAACTTTTGCTGGCATCATGGTTGTGATTGTTGGTTCCTTACTTGCCTTTTTGGCATCAGGATTACGACCCAGAATCGACGAAAATGAGCGATTCGAAAAGCAGCAGAACATCCTTTATGCAATGGGTGTCAATCAAAATGAAGGAGAAGGGGATGTAAGTTTTATACCTACCAGCACGGTTGAAGCTGAATTTTCCAAGTATATAACAGAGCAACTCGTATTGGTTGGCGATAAAATAGAAACTGATGATGAGGCCTATCTCATCGACCTTAAAAAAGAATTGAGTGCCCTAAAGAGTGGAGGAGAAGGAAGACTGCCACTTTTTATAGGGGAGAAGGATGGGAAAAAATCCTATGTCATTCCTATGTACGGCAAAGGACTGTGGGATGCCATTTGGGGCTTTATGTCTCTTGACGAAAATATGGTAGTGCAGGGTGTATACTTCGACCACAAAGGGGAAACCCCAGGATTGGGAGCAAATATCAAATTGCGCTTTTTTATGGATGATTTCACTGGAGAGTCCGTTTTGGACGGTGGCCAATACGCAGGTATTTCGGTAGCTAAAGGGAATAATGATCCACTGAATAAAATCAAGGACGATAACGAGGTGGATGCCTTGGCTGGTGCAACCATAACAGGAAATGGGGTTGCGGTAATGATCAAAGAAAGTCTAAGGTTGTACAAACCCTATTTAGAAACGATTAGAACAAATTAACATGGCGATACTTTCAAAAAAAGATGCGAATCTCATTTTAGATCCGCTCGCGGATAATAACCCAATCACCATTCAGGTTTTGGGAATCTGTTCTGCTTTGGCGATAACTGCTGAACTTCAGGCATCGGTGGTAATGGCAATCTCTGTAATCTTTGTTATGGGGGTTGGTAACGTAGTAATCTCTTTGTTGAGGAACGTAATACCATCCAAAATCCGGATTATTGTTCAATTGGTGGTTGTGGCCACGCTAGTAATCATCGTAGACCAGGTGTTAAAAGCTTTCGCTTATGAACTTAGTAAAACGCTGGGGGCATTTGTTGGTTTGATTATCACCAACTGTATCATCATGGGGCGTTTTGAAGCCTTTGCTTTAGGGAATGGACTATGGAGGTCCTTCTTGGATGGAATAGGTAACGCTTTGGGATATGGAGTAATATTGATCATTGTTGGTTTCTTCCGTGAATTGTTAGGCTCAGGCACTTTGTTTGGTATTCCTGTGCTTGGTGACCCCATTGCAAAAACTGGACTGTACAGCATAGGATATGAGAACAATGGATTCATGATCATTCCTCCCGCGGCGCTTATTGTGGTTGGAATTATCATTTGGGTTCAGCGATCCAGAAATAGAGCATTAATTGAAGAAGCATAAATAGGAGCAGATGTTAGAACATATAGAACTTTTTTTCAAGTCCATTTTTATTGATAACATGGTTTTTGCGGTCTTTTTGGGAATGTGTTCCTATTTGGCCGTATCCAAGAAGGTTTCAACCGCGGTAGGTCTGGGAGCTGCTGTAATCTTTGTACTGGCCGTTACCGTTCCTTTGAACTGGCTTTTGGATCAGTACCTTTTGCAAGATGGTGCATTGGCTTGGCTAGGCCCTGAGTTTGCAGATTATAACCTGAGCTTTTTGTCCTTTATTTTGTTCATCGCCACTATTGCCACCATGGTACAGTTGGTAGAGATTGTGGTTGAAAAGTTTTCACCTGCCCTCTATAACTCGTTGGGTATCTTTTTACCGCTGATTGCGGTGAACTGTGCCATATTGGGAGGATCGCTGTTCATGCAAGCTAGGGAAATCCCTACGTTGGGACTCGCCCTTAATTATGGAGTTAGTTCAGGTATTGGATGGTTCTTGGCAATTTTGGCCATAGCCGCTATCCGCGAGAAAATCCGTTACTCCAATGTTCCAGCTCCGTTACGCGGATTGGGGATTACATTCATCATAACAGGTTTGATGGGTATCGGTTTCCAAAGCTTCGGTGGAATGTTGACAGGGGATAATGACCCGCCCGAGCCTACCGAAACCACTACGGTAAAAACTATTGAAGAAAAAGAAATTGAAAAAGAGATTGAAGACGATGAAAAAGCAGTCTCTTATAACGAAGTTATAAACGAATAAAAATGATTTTAGCCACCAGTACCGGAGGTACAATTCTTATTATGGTAGTAGCATTTCTAGTTTTATTGTTGTTGCTTGTTGCCCTTTTGCTGTTTACGAAAGAAAAGCTTTCACCGTCAGGTCCAGTGACCCTGACCATCAATGGGGAAAAGAAAATTGAAGTAGCCTCTGGCGGAACCCTACTGGCTACTTTGGGAAATCAAAAAGTGTTTTTGCCATCTGCATGTGGTGGGGGTGGAACCTGTATTCAATGCGAGTGCCACGTACTTTCAGGTGGGGGTGAGGCATTGCCTACGGAAACTCCGCATTTTTCCAGAAAGGAGTTGCAGCACGGTGCACGTTTGGCCTGTCAGGTTAAGGTGAAGCAGGATATGGAAATTACTATTCCTGAAGAGGTATTTGGTATTAAAAAGTGGGATGCAAAAGTAGTGCGGAACTACAACGTAGCATCCTTCATTAAAGAATTTGTGGTTGAGATTCCAGAGGAAATGAACTACAAAGCGGGAGGATACATTCAGATTGAGATTCCACCTTGTGAAGTAAAATATGCTGATATCGATATCACAGCGCATCCTGAGGAGCATGAAACCCCTGATAAATTCAAAACTGAATGGGATAAATTTAACCTTTGGCCCTTGGTGATGAAGAACCCTGAAACGGTGGAGCGTGCCTATTCCATGGCCTCATATCCCGCTGAAGGAAAGGAAATTATGTTGAACGTACGTATCGCCACTCCACCATGGGACAGATCCAAGAACGGATGGATGGATGTGAATCCAGGAGTAGCTTCTTCCTATATTTTCGGATTGAAACCAGGCGATCCCGTAACGATTTCAGGACCTTTTGGTGAGTTCTTCATCAATGAATCCGAAGCGGAAATGCTGTATGTTGGTGGTGGTGCCGGAATGGCTCCAATGCGTTCGCACTTGTATCATCTCTTTAGAACCCTTAAGACAAATCGAAAAGTGACCTATTGGTACGGAGGACGCTCCAAAAGAGAACTGTTCTATATTGAGCATTTCAAGGATTTGGAAAGAAACTTCCCCAATTTCAAGTTCTACATGGCGTTATCTGAGCCTTTGGAAGAGGACAATTGGAAAGTCAAAAAAGATCTTAATGATGAGGAAGGCGACGGATTTGTTGGTTTCATCCATAATTGTGTAATCGATAATTACTTGAACGATCACGAAGCCCCTGAGGATATTGAACTGTATTTCTGTGGGCCGCCGTTAATGAACAAAGCGGTACAGAAAATGGGAGAGGACTTTGGTATTCCTGATGAGAATATTCGATTTGACGATTTTGGAGGATAATAAGATATGATTGTCGCACTGAGCTTGTCAAAGTGTGTCACCTCGAGCTGTAATGCTGAGCACGTCGAAGTAGCAGTCGAGAGGTAATTTATAACCGAACCGATGTGTAAGCATCGGTTTTTTTTATGGAAAAGAGAAGAGAACTTACAGAACAGGAACTCCACAATCTGGCGATGAACATTGTCGGGCGGCAATTGGAAGCCGATGGTTTTGAGTTTATGGCCATCAACAGTAAACCAAAAAAGAATCCCCAATACGTTTGCCTAAGAGAAAAGGTGTTGCACTTTATAGTAGTTCGAAATGTCGTATTTCCTGATAATCCAAAGGATTATGACGCCGAACTTATGCAGAAGGTAAAAAGTCATGCCGATAAATTTGAGGCCAGAACCTATTTTGCCGGTGTGGGACTCTCCAATGCGTCTGACCGAACTCTTCCTGTGTATTTGAACGAGGAGTATATTGTGGATTATCAAGGTCTAATAGAAATTTAAAGTAATCTGTCATCCTGAGCTTGTCGAAGGATGAACCCATTATAGCTTTATGAAGAACCGTTTTTTTGCAATTGCTTGTTTGATTTTGGTAGGATGCGGGAAGCATACCTTAGTGAAAAACCAGAGCGTGGGTAATGCCCTGGGGACCACTTATTCAATTATTTACATTGCGGATAAAGAACTGAATTATCAGGCCGAAATCGATTCGGTTTTTCAAGTGGTGAATCAATCCATGTCTACATATATCCCCACTTCCGATATTTCCAAAATAAATCTGGGAGATTCAACCATTGCTGTGGACGATATGTTCCGTGAGGTTTTTAAGATTTCCACTGAGGTACATAAGGCCTCGGAGGGCTATTTTGATCCCACAATCGGGGTTTTGGCCAATGCATGGGGCTTTGGTCCTGGAGAAAAAATGGAACTGGACAGTTTGAGGGTCGACAGCCTTTTACAATATGTGGGCTGGGACAAGGTGAGGATGAATGAAGATGGCACCATCAAGAAGACCGATTCCTCGATTCGTTTTGACTTTAATGCCGTGGCCAAAGGCTATGCCATTGACCGATTGGGAGCATTATTGAATGCCAAGGGAATTGAAAACTATTTGGTGGAAGTAGGAGGGGAAGTGCTCACAAAGGGAAAAAATTTGATTTCCAATAAGCGATGGACTGTGGGAATTGATGACCCTCAAGCTGAAAGTGGGCGACAATTGAAGCGGATTGTGTCGTTGGAGAATCTGGCAATGGCTTCCTCAGGGAACTACAGAAAATTTTGGGTGGATCCTGAAACCGGTGAAAAATATGTGCATACCATCGATCCAAAAACAGGTTTCACCAAGAATTCCAGAGTCTTGGCTACAAGCGTTGTTGCAAAAACCTGTGCCGAGGCTGATGCCTATGCCACTGCCTTTATGGCCATGGATTTAGAGGATTCGAAAACACTTTTGGAAACTAGGTCTTTGCTGGATGCTTATATAATTTTCTTGGATGAAGATGGGCAGACCCGGGAATACATGACTTCGGGGTTCAAGATGCTAATCAAAGAATAGTTACTTTCGTACCAAAGGGATAATTTCACCTTTGGCCAATCGATACTTTTCTACTTCAGCCTCAGAAACGATATTGGTGTAGTCCACTTCCTCCACATTGAAGCCAATCGATCGGAGTTTATCAAAATAATCCCTACCATAGATTCGCACATGGTCATATTGGCCAAAAATTCGTGCCCGTTCCTTTTTGTCTGTGATGGAGTCATCTTCAAAGGTTTTGTCCCGCTTCAGATCTTGAGGGATCTGAAAAATGCCCCATCCACCGGGTTTTAAAATACGATACAATTCATGCATGGCCTTGGTATCATCGGGAATATGCTCCAAAACATGGTTACACAAAATCACATCAAAGGAATTGTCGTCAAAAGGTAAATTGCAAATATCCGCTTTTACCTCTGCCAATGGTGAGTTCAGATCAGTAGTAGTGTAAGTAAGATTCGATAAATTTTTGAATCTTTTGTAGAAGGCCTGTTCGGGAGCAAAATGCAATACATGAATATTCTTGCTAAAGAAATCTGTTTCATTTTTCAGATACAACCAAAGCAACCGATGCCTTTCCAACGATAGGGTGGAAGGGGAGAGCACATTGTCTCTGGGATTTTCATAACCGTAAGGAAGAAAGCTCCGAAATGTTCTGCCATCAATTGGGTCTTCGTATTTTTTCCCCCTCAAAAAAAAAGCAATGAACGGACGAACTGCATAACTCAATGAAATCAACCAAGGCCTGGGAATCAGATTAAGGAAGTACTTGAATATTCTTGACACGGATTTCACTAATTTCCACTAATGTTTAGAGGATTACTCTTTTATAACTTAAACTATCCTCCCCAAAATTAACCAATAAACCCAAGCTTCAGTTTAGAGACCGCCAAATAGTTCAAAGTTTGTTTTATATGGCTGCTGGTCAATTTTTCCACAGCTTTTAATTCGAGAATAATCTTGTTGTCGACCACAAAATCAGCATAAAAATGGTGTTTTAGAACCTTTCCCTTGTAAGTAACAGGATATTTACGCTCTTTTTTAAATGGCACTCCATTTTCCTTAAGTTCAAATTCCAAGGCATCTCCGTAGACAGCTTCGCTAAATCCTTTGCCCAGTTCGTTATGAACATCCACACAAAGCCCTATTATAAAGTAGGATTCATGCTTATGCACTAAATTCATGATAAAAATGATTTGGGGTAATTCGTAAAATTTGTGTCAAACATTGACACGGTTAATATGCAATCTTGGAGCTTCTAAATTCCTCTTCTTCATCTGTTACTATGCCGAGAGCGTCATAGATGTATTGAAAAGTGGATAATAATTCGGGTTTTCCATCCACAAGGGCAACATCATGTTCAAAATGAGCACTAGGTTTTCCGTCAGCGGTCAAAATTGTCCATCCGTCATTCAACTGTTTGATTCGTCGCGTACCCATATTGATCATAGGTTCTATGGCCACGACCATACCGTTGACAAACTTTTTACCACGACCGCGCTTTCCATAATTTGGCATTTGGGGATCCTCGTGCAATTCGGTTCCCAATCCATGGCCTACAAGCTCCCTCACCACACCATAACCATGGCTTTCGCAATAGTTTTGTATCGCATATCCCACATCACCCACGCGATTACCTTCTTTAAACTGTCGTATGCCAACATACAGGGATTCTTTTGTAACTCTTAGCAGCTTTCTGGTTTCTTCGGCCACTTCGCCAACTTCAAAGGTATATGCATGGTCACCATAGTATCCATTTTTAAGAGCACCACAATCCACCGAGATGATATCTCCCTCTTTCAGGGGTTCATTATTTGGAATACCGTGTACCACTTGTGCATTGGGACTCCAGTTTAAGGTGTTGGGAAAATCGTACATGCCAAGAAAACCTGGTGTTCCACCTTGTTCACGAATGAACTCTTCGGCCATTTTATCCAATTGCAACGGATTCGCCCCAGGCTTGATTTCTGAGGCTAGCATTCCCAAAGTTCGGGAAACCACTAAGGCACTTTCCCGCATCAACTCAATTTCTTCCGCAGTTTTAATTTTTACCATGGCCGCAAAGATACATTGATTGCTGAAATCTGGTAGTCAGTTGAAAAGCAATATTTTAGAGTCTCTTAAGACCCTTGGTTTCGTTTTTGTCTTTTGGTTCCATAATGCTGATGGCATATCCACCACCCGGCGCACAGGCTTGTGTCAATTTGGATTTAGAAGTGACCCTATACTTTTTGATATTATAAGCTTGTGGATTGTTACGATAGTGCGCATTTGATGCATCACTGTATACTATGGCAATGTA
This sequence comes from Allomuricauda sp., assembly GCA_028284725.1. Classification (GTDB taxonomy): domain Bacteria; phylum Bacteroidota; class Bacteroidia; order Flavobacteriales; family Flavobacteriaceae; genus Flagellimonas. The sequence goes on from JANQRD010000062.1 coordinate 9,668, forward strand.
GGTTTTACCTTTATCCAAAAAGCTAAAATCAATTTTGGAAGTGCGAGGTTCTTCATCGTTGGAGCGGCCAACAAACCAATTGTTGCCACCTTTCTCCTTGCGCGCATAGGTAACGTAGTCCCCTGGTTCTGCCTCTAAAACCAAAGAGGTATCCCAATCAATCGCGACATCTTTTATGAATTGAAAAGCATCAAGATGCTGTTCATAATGTTCGGGAAGATCTGCGGCCATCTGCAATGGACTGTACATGGTGACGTAAAGTGCCAACTGTCTGGCGATAGTTGAGTTAACCCAAGATTTGTTACCGGGGTTCAATTTGGACATGTCCATTACGAAGATTCCAGGAGTGTAATCCATTGGACCACCTATAAGTCGGGTAAACGGTAAAATTGTGGTGTGGTCGGGTGTATTGCCCCCAAACGCCTCGTATTCCGTTCCACGAGCTGATTCATTTCCTATGAGATTCGGATAAGTACGACTTAAGCCCGTTGGCCTAACAGCCTCATGGGCATTTACCATGATTTTATATTCAGCAGCTTTTTCAACGGCATAGAGGTAGTGGTTCACCATCCACTGGCCGTAGTGCGTTTCACCCCTGGGAATTATGTTCCCTACATAACCGCTTTTTACGGAGTTGTAATTGTTGTCCACCATAAATTGGTAGGCTTTGTCCATGAAACGCTCGTAATTTCGAACAGAACCAGAGGTTTCATGGTGCATCATCAACTGCACACCTTTGGATTTGGCATAATCGCGAAGCATGGTAACATCAAAATCGGGATAGGGTGTCAGAAAGTCAAAAACGAAGTCCTTGGATTTTCCGAACCAATAATCTTCCCAACCTTCATTCCAGCCCTCGACCAGCACCTGCGAAAAACCATGTTCCGCAGCAAAATCAATATAGCGTTTTACCTTTTCATTGTTTGCAGCATGCGTACCATTGGGAGTGGACTTGGAAAAATCGGTTTTACCAAGCTGAACACTTGGTACATCTGTATATGACCATGAGCTCTTTCCTGTGATCATCTCCCACCAAACGCCAATATATTTAACAGGTTTGATCCAGGATGTATCTTCATACGTCGTAGGTTCATTAAGGTTTAGAGTGATGCTCGATAAAAGGATATCTCCCGCATTTTTACTGGCAATGACTGTACGCCATGGTGTGGCTCTTGGAACCTGCATATAGCCCTTGTTCCCCTGAACGTCCGGCGTTAGATGGGACTCCAAAACAAAAGTATCGGGATTTACCTCCAGGTGCATACATGCGTATTCGATTAGGGCTGCCTCGTGGATGTTGATATAGGTGCCATTATCCGTTTTAAGCATTAAAGCTGTCTGTATTCCGTTTTTAGAAAAAGGAGTTTGAGAAGCATTTGGGGTAATGGCGTCCTCCATTAAGCCGGCAATCTCGGAAAGTTTGGAGGTGGTGTAATTGTATTCCTGGGTGTCATAATCCCCTGGAATCCAAAAGGTCTTATGATCCCCAGTCAATGCAAATTGACTTTTTTCTTCTTTTATGACGAAGTACGTCAAGTTGGGTTGTTGCGGAAATTCATACCGAAACCCAAGGCCATCGTCAAAAAGTCTAAAACGAATATGAAGTAGTCGATCTGAGCTTTTTTGAGATAATTCGACCAAAAGTTCATTATAGTGATTCCGAATTTTGGCTTGTTCACCCCAAAGAGGTTCCCAAGTCTCATCGAAGGTGCTGGTGGAGGTATTCTTGATTTCAAAATCTGAAAGCAATGAAGGCATATCCACCAATTCGAAACCCAACGTACTCGGTTTGATTATTGGATTACCCTTCAAATTGAGCTGATAGGTCGGTTTTCCATCTTTAAGTTCGAAGAGCATACTGAAATCACCATTTGGGGACTTCAATTCCTGGCTTAAAAGAAGAATCGGGAAGAGTAGAAGAACTAGGAATGTTTTTTTCATGATTGGTTATAATAAGGAGTTCTGTGTCATCAGTTTAGGTTTTTCGATTCCTATAAGTTGAAGAATGGTAGGAGCTATATCTCCCAAAACACCATCCTTGATTTCCTTTACATCGGAATCAACCAAAATCAGAGGCACCGGGTTTGTGGTGTGGGCGGTGTTGGGACTTCCATCCGGATTGACCATGGTGTCACAATTGCCGTGATCGGCTATCACAATAGTGGTATAACCGTTCTCAAGACCTGCTGAGATGATTTCCCCGGCACATTCATCAACGGTCTCGCAAGCTTTTATGGCTGCCTCCATAATTCCAGTGTGTCCTACCATATCAGGATTCGCAAAGTTAAGACACACGAAATCAGCATCTCCTTTTTTCAGTTCTGGAATGATGGCATCGCGAATATCGTAAGCGCTCATTTCCGGCTGCAGATCATAGGTAGCCACCTTCGGAGACGGACAAAGGATTCGTTGTTCGCCCTCAAATGGTTCTTCACGACCCCCGTTGAAGAAAAAGGTGACATGCGGATACTTTTCTGTTTCGGCAATTCTGATTTGTTTTTTGTCTTGCTTTGCCAACACCTCACCTAGGGTATCCTTAATGTTTTCTTTGTCGTAAACCACCTTGATTCCCTTAAAAGAGTCATCGTAATTGGTCATCGTCACATAATGGAGATCCAATTTGTGCATGTTATACTCATGGAAATCTTCTTGACTAAGTACTTGGGTCAGCTCACGACCTCGATCGGTTCTAAAATTGAAGAAAACAACAACATCCCCCTCCTCAATTTTGCCAATGGGAGCGTTGGAGTCATCTGTTAAGGCAATGGGTTTTATAAACTCGTCGGTCACCCCTTCAGAATAGCTTTTTTCGATAGCTGATGAAATATCCTGCGTTTTTTCTCCCTCTCCATTTACTATTAAGTCATAAGCCAGTTTTACCCGCTCCCATCTTTTATCGCGATCCATGGCGTAATACCTGCCAATAACTGAAGCCAGTTTCGTATTCTTATCTGCGCAAAAAGAGGTTAAGTCTTCCAAAAATCCTTTCCCGCTTTTGGGATCAACGTCCCGTCCATCCATAAAAGCATGCACATAACCGTTTCCTACCCCACCGCCACTTTTATTGAAGGCATTGATCAATGCCTTAAGGTGGTCTATGTGGCTATGAACGCCGCCATCACTTAAAAGCCCTAGAAAATGTACCGCTTTGTTCTGATCCCGGGCGTATTGAAATGCATTTTTAAGCACTTCCTCGTCCTGTAGGGTATCCTCTTTAACCGCTTTATTGATTTTTGCTAAATCTTGATAGACAATTCGACCTGCTCCCAAATTCATGTGCCCTACCTCGCTGTTTCCCATTTGCCCTTCGGGAAGCCCAACGTTCATTCCATCGGTGAGCAAATTGGCGTTTGGATATTTCTGGTAAAGTGAATCAACAAAAGGAGTGTTTGCTTGGTCTACAGCTGAAACTTTTGGATCGGGAGATTTTCCCCAACCGTCCAAAATCATAAGGATTACCTTCTTGTTCATAGGGTTGAATTAATTTCCAAAAATAGAAGGATTTGACCGGATGCACTAGTGTTTCCTGAGTTTTCTGATTGCGTTTTTGTTAATTATTTATGTTAAAAAATGCAGGGTTGTTAAAGTTTAGTTATTTAAGTGTTAATCATGTAACATTTGGGCGTCGAAGGAGTCTACTTTTATATAAGTTAAATCTATAATCAAAAATTCATTCATCATGAGAAAAACAATCCTAACAGGAATCGCTGCGTGTATGCTAGCGGTTACGGGCGTTTCCGCCAACTCAACTTCCTCAGATTTTGAGGGTAATTTGAATGCATCCGCAATTACGGCGGAAATCAACTCGTTTTGCAAGGCCATCGTAAAGGGTGACTTTGAAACCGTTAAGAAATTGATTGAACTAGGGGAGGACGTGAACCAAAAATCCCTTGGAATGGCTCCTATCCATTTTGCAGCGCGCTACAACCGAACCGACATTTTACAACTGTTGATCGAAAAAGGCGCAAACGTTAAAAAACGTTGCGATAAAGGATATACCGCAAAAAAATATGCCGAACTCTCCAATGCCCAAGAAGCTTTAGAGATTTTGGAATTGGCTATGAAGAAAAAATAGGAAAGGAGTTTATTCATCCAATAAAAAGCCCATCCGATCGGATGGGCTTTTTAGCTCATTTACATATAGTGTCCTAGTAAAAGAGAGCTTGTGTATTTTTTAAAAATCAAATCCCGTAAAAGCCCTGTATAAAAAGGCGTATACGGCCATGGTCAACATAATGCCACAAAAGATGGCATATCCCTTCAATAAAACAACTACAAAACTTGGCTTGCAGTCATCGAATGCCTCGGAATAAAGGTGCTTAAAATGTGATAGTGTTCCCATATGTTCCTCTTGTTAGATAGCAGAAACAGGAATTAAAGCAAGTATGGGATTCGGGGTTACACAAAGGTAGTCAAAACTTCTGACTCTAAGGTTTTAATCGATAAAGTACCAAATCTATCGACCTGAATATTTCTCAATGGCCTCTTTTATCTTTTCAATTCTATTTTCAGGATCTGGATGTGTGCTCTGAAATTCGGGAACGCGGTTGGGGCCCGCCGCCGCCTTTAGAATCTGCATTACCTTGATCATTTCGTAGGGATCATAACCGGATTGAATCATGAACAGTACGCCCAGTTCATCGCTTTCCAACTCATCGCCCCTTCCATTTTTTAATAACGTATTTTGGCCAATTCCGCTTACTAGACTTCCCATATCACCTCCAACAGATGCCCCTGTTGCCAAGGTTTGCCAAAAAGTACTTTCAGCAATGCGTTCCGCGGAATGTCTACCAATCACGTGACCGATTTCATGTCCCAATACGCCCGCCAATTGAGCCTCGTTCAACTGGGAAAATAGGGCGTAGGTGATAAAACACTGACCTCCAGGTAGGGCGAAGGCGTTTATCGTTCTGTCATCAGCAAGTAAATGAAAATCGTATTGATAAGGTGTTTCCCTAGCGATGCTGTTTCGTACCAATCTTTGGCCCACGGCGTCCACAAAAGCCTGTAGTCGTTCATCTGGATAAAGGCCGCCGTGCTGTTGCGCCATTTCAGGAGCGCTTTGCAAACCAATGGAAATCTCCTGCTCAGTGGTCATGTTGATGTTCTGTACCCTTCCGGTATAGGGGTTTTCTTGTTTGTTGTTACAGCGCTGGATGAACGCAAAGGCAACAATGGCCAATCCAATCAGAATGCGGATTTTCCAACTTCCTCTTCTCATAATGGTAGCGTGCTTAAGAAATCAAGATACGAAAAATGCCCTACAAAAGTACCGGGTTGATATCCAAGATGTTGTCCTGGATATAGGTTTTTAGGAATCCGGTGGTGAAGTGTTCGCAACCTAAAAAGTCCTCATTTTGAAGCAATTTGAGAATATTCTTTTTCCGAAACGCAGTGAGCATTGGGATTGAAATGGGGGCATAGCTGTAGTGCCACGGCTCATATTTGAACCCCCTTCTTCGTGGTTCATCTGTATAGACCAAATAGTACCCGAATTTTTCCGAATTTTCATCCAGCCACAACTTTAGGCCTTCAAAAGGCCCTCCTTTTCCAAATTTTTCAGGAACCAACACATCACCTGAGGATTTGGGATAGCCATCAATAATATCGATATCAGTGGCCCAATGATGCCGGCTAGTGCCGGGTATGGTGGAATATTCTATGATTTTGTCTATCGCCTCCAAAGGCTCCATCCCATCATCTTCCGTAAATCGCAGATATTTTCGTTCCCAAATGCTTTCCTGGCGATAAAAATCCCGATAGCTTGAAATCATTTTAATATCGAATCCATCAGCATAGGCGGCCTTTTTCATTTTCAAAAAAGCTTCATAAGCTCCTTCCCTTAGGTTAATCCCCTTTCCAAATAGCTCAATTTCCTCCTTTCCCATCAATTCTGATATTGAATATTCCGAAGTAGGCCCAAGGGGTAACATCGGTGGAAATGTGCACGCCAAACCTGAAATCGCTGTCTTTTTTATAAAACTTCTTCTTTTCATGGAATCGATTTGCAGGACAAGTTAAGAAGTATTTTCCAGTCTTATGGAAAGTGGTTTATGATTCAACTCTGTTAATCAGAAATATACATATAACCTTGAAACTTTTCTCTTGTATCACTTACCGTGAGAATGTAAAAGTAGACTCCTGAAGACAAACTTGCGTCTTTTTTGATGACCCCGTTCCGATTGGACTTACCATTGAATTCATTGGAATAGTTCAGTTTTGAGTACACCAAAACACCATATCGGTTGTAAATGTTGAGCGTGTTGTTGGGTGCATTTTCAATGCCATCAATCAAGAGGAAATCGTTCACTCCATCACCATTGGGTGTAAGGAAGTAGTTGTCAAGTTCCAATACTGTAAAAGGTTCAAGTAGACCGTCAGTTCCGCCCAAGGTCAAAATTTCATAATCGTCGGGAACAAAAGTTTCGGACATCACACTTCCAGCTTGCAAATTTCCACTGAAAGAAGAGTTTCCCAGTTGCTCCCACCGACTTTCTGCTTTGCTCCATCCTACAACGATTAGGTTTTCGGAGATCTCTGCCAATGAACCTGCACTGCTGTTTGTATCCCAGGTAAGGGTGACCACTGAAGGCTGACTGCCTTCCAATCGCCAGAACTCTTGCCCACTGATTTGAAGATCATCAAATTCCTTGACTGAAGTGTCAAATTGTTGCCCAAGGGAAGTTGGATTATTGGGGTCTTCAAAAAAGTAGGCGCACTTTGCCAAACTGTTTGTCGCATCCGAAGTAAGGGTCAAATACCGTAATCGTTCACCATCTCCCACAGGAAAGGTGATTATTTCCTTGTTGGTAGCACCGGCATATCCGTTGATGTGCGATAAATCTCCAGTACCATTAAAAAAAGAGTCGTAAATAAAGTTGAGATAATTGGCTGCCGAGGTTTTGGAGGTCAACACATCTCCCAAAATAAAATTTGCGTTGTTGGACACCCCCACCCAAGTTTCCAGTAGCAGACCATTTTCAGCCACAATTTCGATATCTTCAAAAACTGGACTTGAGGATCCGGACACTGTTAACCTATTTGGCCCATAAAAGCCTGCAAGTCCTTGATTGTCATCAAAAGAACCATCGTTGATAAGGTCGATATGAAAACCGACACTGCCTGTATTGTGAAACTGTAGATTGCCAAAATTATGGAAGGCATCCTGAGCCTTGCCTATAGAAACGCTAAAGAAAGCAAGACATGCCAAGAATAATGGTTTTATATGTTGATTTTTGACTATCATGTATTATCTAAATGCTTGAAATAGTACAACGATTCCATCCGCAAAGCTGTCCGTGTTGAGCGTGAATCCGTCGGTGTTGAAGCTTGTAATCGTTGCTGATGTGATTCCAAGATTGTTTCCGTTTTGATCACTGTACCGAAGACCGATGGAATGTGAGTTGGATGCATACCGAGAAATATCATTGATGGAATTTCCACTACCTCCCACATAGATCACCTGTTCTGAAATGGAGCTACCATCATTCCGTGCAAAGCCTGTCATACTGCCATAGGCATTGGCAATACCGCGGTTGTTGTTACCCACTCCGTTATCTGAATTCAAGTTGAAACTCTCCACATTGGCGTAGGCGGAAAAAGTAACACTACTAGGCTCGAAGGGGAGTCCAGAAATAGTTTGATTTCCCAAACCCGTAATCTGAAAAGCACCCACATAAGAGTTTGCAACGTTTGGGATTTCCACCCAAGCAGAATTACTGAAAAAATGAATGCTTCGAGTTGTTGTATTAAAAACCATAGATCCCTCTACCGGATTGGAAATGGAGTTCATCTCCGTTGAGGTGACATTATGAACGCCCACCAAATCACCGGCAGTTGGTGTTTGTCCTGATGATTTCATTAGGAACAGAAGGGCAGTTATAACAATGATTCTTTGCATTTTTCTTTTTTATAGATCCAAAATTGTGAACATAAACTCTGAGTTGAATCGGTTTCTGTCGGTCCCTCCGTTATCGTTATCACCAATAATTACCTCAAAACTGGTGCTGGTTTGGTTGCGGTATGAGATTCCCGGATCATCATTTCCAGACCCATCCCTACTTGGTTGTGCTAGTTGGATAATATAGTTGGCATCGCTAACCAAGCCGGAAGGAAGGTTGACCCTGTAATATCCATTTCCAGTAAGTTTGGTCACTGTTACCCCTGAAGTTGCCCTGGTCACACTGCCATTTGCAGCAATCTTTCCAAAAGCCTTTATCGGACTCTCATAATAAGCTCCTC
>JANQRD010000071.1 GCA_028284725.1 Allomuricauda sp.
TATGTCGGCCATGGTCTTGTTTCTTACAGGGAGGTGGCTGTGTACTTGGCTGTTAAAATCGATGCAGCCAGCCAAATTAATGCTAAGGTTTGCCATGGCAGGGGTACTTTGCTGTATCGGCGCTATCCTACTACCGGGAATGTTGGGGCTTTACTCCTTGGTCGGTATCAGCATCTTTATGTCGCTGATGTTCCCCACCATTTATGGCATTGCCCTAAAAGGTATGGGTGATGAGGCCAAACTGGGATCGGCCGGGTTGGTCATGGCCATTGTAGGAGGGGCATTAATGCCCCCATTGCAGGCCTCGATCTTGGATTGGGGTGGCCCCGGATTTTCTGACATGCAATTTTTTGGGTATATCCCTGAGGTACGATTCTCATTTGTTTTACCGGCAATCTGTTTGGCCATCGTCGGTATCTATAGTTATCGTTCTTTGGGTGTAGACTAGAATTACCTTCAAAACGGTATGGTATCTAAATGGATTTTAAGAGCCTGAAACCTCATTAGTTTGTAGAAAACACAGTTTCAATCTTTAATTTTTCTTGAAAATAGGATTGAACATCAGGCCCCATTTAATCCTCGGATGTCAATGGGGCTAAATTTATTTGAGTAATGGACGTTACTAAAGCTCCAAACAACTATAAAAAAGGCCAGTAATCAAAAAACGTACCTTTTTCATAAGGCTTGAATTCGTAATCATGTGTATGGCATGTCAAGGTGATACCGTTTTCTTTCAAAAGTTAGCCAGCGTCATTAAAAATCTCGGTAGCATATTTCGTTTCCTCCAAGGCCCATCAGTTCTCTTTGTGGTACCCTGCGTGCATTACATACTTAATGCCCCAAGCCTTTACATCGTCAATCACTTTTTGGGGTTCTGGTCCAAATCTTTAAAAGTTCCCTAAATGCTCATGATGTTCAATCCATTGTCTTTTAGCAGTTCTATGAATTCTTCTCACTTCACGCTATAACTCTCACCGCCCTCGATGATTGAGATGCCCCATGAGCCTATAAGCTTCAAAGTACCTTCTACATCCCCTTAAACTGGTTTCTTAGACTATAAAGTTGTAGGCCTATTTCCTGTGTGGTAACAGTAAACATAATTGCACTTAATGATAGGGTTAGTAATATTTTCTTTGCTTTTGGTCTCTAAGGTTTCTGATATATATATGATTCAGTGATAGTATTTTACTTACTTGAAAATAATACTTCTTTTGGACTGTACAGGCCACCAAGGGTTATTACTTGTAAAACTCAAAACTTAAGGTTATGACCAAATCTTTTGCCCTTCTTTATAGGGGGTACACCCTTCATATCTTCCTGGTACAGGATTGTACTCCCGTACCTTGGTCATTCCAGCTTTTGATGTAAAATATCCTGTGAGAGTTATATTTTTCATCAAATCAAACCAATGGGGAATTTTTTTAGTGGCATCTTTTTGGTTTTCACCAAATGCGATAGCCTCCTCTTGCAAATCCGCTACGATACTTAACTTTTCTAATGAGCTCAACTGGGTGAAAACCTGATTAAACTCTTCCCCACAGTGTTTGTCTAAAGTGTTGATTCCGCTTAGAAAGACAGCCTGCTCTTCGGGTTCCATACAATCACGATACGTCAAAAGTAGATAACTACCAATATCCGACGACTCTCTGCTGGGAATTTCATCGGTGCCTGGAAAGATGGTGTGCGCTACCTCCTCTAAAAAAGGGATATCCAATTCCGATAGCTCTAGACGTACCTTTGGCTCATATTTGCAGGACTGTAATAATAGGGTAGGGGCCAAAAGGGATGTACCACCCATAATGCCTATTTGGTTCAAAAATTGTTTTCTGGTCATCATGGTTTACAGGTTGTTTCGTTTCAATTCGTTTATGGCATGGTCAATGGCCCTAGCGGTCAGGGCCATATAGGTAAGTGATGGATTCTGACAAGCACTTGACGTCATACACGAACCGTCAGTAACGAACACATTCTCTGCTCCCCAAACTTGGTTGTGGCGGTTTAGCACCGATGTTTTAGGGTCATGGCCCATTCTGGCCGTACCCATTTCATGGATGTTGAGACCGAAGTTTCTATTTTCCTTGAGGTCCTCAATGTTGATCAGCCCTGCTTTTTCCATCATTTCCATGGCTTGGGTTAGCATATCTTTCTCCATTTCACGTTCATTGGCCTTGTATTCGGCATCAATCACCAATAGAGGGATGCCCCATTCATCAGTTTTATCATCACTTAAGCGAACATGGTTTTCATGATAGGGGAGACATTCACCCATGCCATGCATGGTAAATTGCCAAGGTCCTAGAATCATTAGGTTTTCAACGAGCTTATCGCCTACCAAGGTCTCAGCTGCCTTGGTGCCTGCTGTACGTTCACCTGTACAGGAAAAAGCATAACCCCTGATAAAGTTCTCTTGGATATCACTGCCAAAGTTTCTGAAGCGGGGCATATAAGTGTTCGTAGGTCTTTTACCATAAAAGTATTTGTCTTTAAAACCAATGAAATCGCCTCTGGCCTTGGCATTGTAGTTATGATCCATCAGGTTATGCCCAAGTTCGCCGCTATCATTGCCCATTCCATCCGGAAACCGCTCTGATTTGGAATTCATCAATATCAGTGTGGAATTTAATGTGGAAGCATTGACAAAAATGACCTTGGCATAATATTCCATGCTTTCTTTGGAATTGGTATCGATTACCCGAACTCCAGTAGCTTTTCCTTTATCCTTATCGTAGATTATGGAATGTACCACCGAAAATGGACGCAATGTTAAATTTCCGGTTTTCATGGCTGTAGGTAAGGTGGCAGAATTGCTACTGAAATAACCCCCAAGAGGGCATCCTCTTCTACAAAGGTTTCTATGTTGGCATGGACCACGGTTTTCGATTCGGGAGGTCAGGTTGGCCGTTCTTGCAATCACCAGATTTCTGTCGGGATACATTTGTGTAAAGGTGTCTTTCATATGTTCTTCCAAGCAGTTCATTGGCATAGGTGGCTGAAACTCACCATCAGGTATTTGGGGCAAACTGTCCCTATTGCCACTGATACCGACAAATTTTTCCACATAACTGTACCAAGGGGCCAAATCCTTATAGCGTATGGGCCAATCTACAGCTATGCCTTCTTTTGCATTGGCTTCGAAATCAAGGTCGCTCCACCGTTGCGTATGTCTGGCCCACATGAGTGATTTCCCCCCAACTTGATACCCCCGAATCCAGTCGAACGGCTTTTGCTGTTCATACGGATGTTCGTTGTCTTTGACAAAAAAGTGCGCCGTGGCCTCTGAAAATGCATAGCAGCGGCTTATAATGGGATTCTCTTTCTTGATTTTGTATGGAATTTGGTCCCGATGGGGAAACTCCCATATAGGTTTATTTGCAGTGGGATAGTCTTCTATATGCTTTACATCCCTTCCCCGTTCAAGCACCAAGGTTCTCAGTCCCTTCTCACAGAGCTCTTTGGCTGACCAACCGCCACTTATTCCCGAACCTATGACAATGGCATCGTACGTATTTTTTTCTTTGGCTTTGCCGTTTAAATACATGTTTTAGGGTTATGTTTCTTCAATAATTTTTTAAAGGTATGCAAACTTTGCAATGGGATTATCTGCATCTTGACACCGTTTCTTGCGCAATCAACTGCATCAATACTCAAAAACAATCCCCGTATGCATGGTAAATGTTGGGACTTGTACCTTGATTTTTGTTCCAGTTTGTTCGTACTCCAGAGAATTTCCATTGGGTATCTGCACAATACTTTTTATGTTTTCAGGAATATCCAGTGTAATCTCCACATCACTCACCGGGAGAAAATCTTCGATTACACTGACTTCTCCTCGCAATATGGGTGGCGCATACAAAAGATGGGCCACGTACCTATTGTTTTTTTGTTGGTGGAGTAGGCTTACCCTGCCAGCACTTGGTAATTGTTCCACCTTTAGCATTGGGCTGTTTTGCATCAGCTCAATACCATTGCCCACCAATTGCCGGTGAAGCCTGACCCCATGCTGATAGTATAACTGGTCAAGTGGGTGGGCAAAAAACAGTAAGTTTTTGTTTTTGATAATTGCGGGATATTCGGAATCCTCCAATGTATAGGGGGTTTCGCGATGCCCACTGAATTTGTCATAGGTACGGTTGAAGTAGGGATTTCTTATTGCTGCGAGTACTTCCCCTGTCGTTGGCTTAGCCATAAGGCCTGCATTGTAGTTCAAGAATGGACTTTCAACGAGACCTTTACCCATATCTTTTTTGATTACCGTGTAATCAAATTGAAAATCTGAAGGTTTGACATAGTCCGCGCCGACATCCAGTAAGAATCCAGTACGCTCCTTGTTGAGTGCACCTTCACCAAAAACAATCAGCTGGCCTCCTTTTTGGGACCATTCGGTCAGTTTTTTGGCTTGTTCACTGCTCAGTGACGGAGCACTGGGTATAATAATCACTTCCAAATCATCAAGATTGTCTTCTTGGGCGACCACAAAGTCTTTGTGCAGTTCCAACAACATATCGACCACGCCTTGGTCCGAGGCTTTGTTCAATGTCAGCCAAACACCCAGCTTGGAAACGGGAATTCCACCAGGGCCATAATCCTCTATTTTTTCAACATATTCATAGGCCTCCCCAATGTTCTTATAAGTATCCATTTCCATCTCGCCTGAGGGATGCAATTGGTCTCCGAAATTACAGGATGCCCCAAAGGAAATCATAGCAGCGGCCTCATACTTAATGGCATCGGCATGCTTGAAACCGCCAAATTCGCCCCAGGCCTTATGAAACTTGCCGCTCATGCCAGTAACGGGGACGCCCTGTTGAAGGTGGTACTTGGCGTCCAAGGGCAATTTATTGTATCCCCCCCAGGTTGTGGGCAGATCCTCCAAATCTTGGTGGGTATCCATATCAAAAAGGCGCTCTTTGAAGAGCGAAACATTCTTGATACGGGTTACCGCATTGAAATATACAGTAGCTTTTGGTCTGTATTTGGTGATGAGGTCTCGAAGTGCTTTCATGTGCGCTTTCAATGCCAAAGCATGGCTTCGTTCAACCGCCAAGGTGTCGTTGAGGTCCACGCCCTCTTTTTTCATCCGTGCCACGGCATATGAATTATAGTTTCTGAGGGCGACATGATAGATGTCAAACCAGAAACCGTCGAGATCAGGATACCGTTGGCAGATTTCTTCCACCTGTTTCATAATGTGTTCATGGTAGGGAGTGCCAAAACTGGGATCCATTCGTTTCCATAAGTAGGTGGGGCGTTCTGTAGTTCTGTCTGCTTCCCAATCATATCCAGGTGCATTTATGGAACCGTCCTTGTTTCTGATGGTCCATTCAGGATGTTCCCTGGCATCAAGCTCGCTCCATCCTATGGTGAAATAAAAGGGGGCCTTTACACCGATTTCATGGCAAGCCTTCAACTGTTCCCCCAACAGGTCAAAATCCAGATTGGGATGCATCTTTCCCACTTTGGTGGGGTAATAGGCCCAGCCGTGATGGCCCTTACTGAAGATGTTGATATGGTTCACCCGACCCAATCGGAGGGCTTCTTGAAATTGTTTTTTATCAAACTTTTTTCCAATATTGGGGATGTGCTCCGAAGTGTGAAAATCCAGATGTACTTGTCTGGTTGGCATGGTCTCGTGAACGGTACGTTGCTTCTGAGCAAGGGTTTCGGTCGATAGCAATAAGAAAACAGATAAAAGGAGTAAGTGAATAATCGCTTTAAAGGAAATTTTGTGCATACTATAAAAGAATATTAAATGTATTGAAAGCATGTTGATCGGTAGACCTTTACGTTGTTGGTTTGGGAATCCCATCTTGTTCTTGTGATACAGGGCTTTTTTCTGACCTTCCCGTTTTCCGGTTCAATACTTCTTGGAAAGGCAGTAGAGTCTACTTTATAATCGATCATTTTTTGATATCTAGTAGCCAACAGGGAATGGGAATCCACTTTTTGGGAACCAGCGACCTGTTCAATGGTCGTGGTTTGCTTGCAAGAAAGCATAGTAATGGTTGCCCCAAAAAGGTGCAACAAAAATTTTAGGTTTTGAATTATCTTGGACATTGATGTAGTATTTGTTGTATTGTTCAGAGCTTAAGGATTATTCATTTTTTTAAAGTAGTTGTCATCGAGCCACAATAATGAGTCCGAGACCAATGATATAGAGCAACAGCATGGTGTTCAAAATATTGGAGGTTCCTTTTGGTGCGTCTCTGAACTCTTTCCATATGAAAATGCCCCAAATGGCAGCTATAACAGTGGCTCCTTGGCCCAAACCATACGATATGGCAGGACCGGCCTTTCCTGAGGCAATAATGCTAAAAGACATGCCGATACACCATATGATACCACCGATGATGCCTATGATGTGGTTTTTAAAACTTCCAGATAAGTAGTTGCCATAGGAAACAGGTTTGCCTGTAAAGGGGCGCTTCATCACCAAAGTGTTGAAAACCAGATTACTGGTAAAGATGCCCATCGCAAACAATACCATGGCAGTATAGGGACTCAATTTGCCAGCAATGGGATTAGTAAAATCCGGAAACATCGATAAAGAGACATATTTATAGAAAAAACCCATCAAAAACCCTGCAACGACCGATAAGAGAAGGCCTTTGGTGGATACTTTCGAATTGTCAACTTTAGTCTTTCGGTAGGCATTGGCGTTCAATAGAATAGCAGTGGCGATTAAGCCGACCCCGCCAAAAAGAAATAAGGGATCCCCCAAGGGATTGTCGATATAGTTGATGACAACACCAATGACCAACGCCAGCCCGATACCAATGGGGAATGCAACAGACATACCGGCAATTCCGATGGCAGCTACCAAGAGGATGTTGGCTGCATTGAAAATGACCCCGCCCAAAAAGGCATAGCCCAGGTTTTCATTGCTGGCTTGAGCCAAGTCAGGGATAAAGCTCCGGCCTTCGTCACCAAGGCTTCCCATGGTAAAGGCAAGGCAAATGGCCAGCAAAAATATACCTATGACATAGTCCCAATAAAAGAGCTCAAAGCGCCATGTGGAGGCTGCTATTTTTTGGGTGTTGGCCCAAGAGCCCCAACACAGCATCGTGATAATGCAGAAAAAGACGGCCAGACTGTAGCTTTCGACTATAAACATGGGTATGATTGGTTTTGTTGTGGATCTTTATCGAATGTGATTATTTACAACAAAAAATTGCACATTGTAATAACATTGAAATATTTATGTTACTAAATATACATATTTTAGTTAAACGATTAACCAAAACATTTCGTTTAACTTTAAAAATCATCTTTTGTAAAGAAAACCATAATGCTTTGACGAGAAATATGGTAGAAAATCTAAAAAATATCATATTGAGTTTATGCATAAAACAATTGTAATTACCGATGTATCATGAATTGGTGGTAACAGTAAAAGCTGGGATACTGGGGAGTATTGATTCAAACCGTGACAATTATCAAAATGGATAGTAGGCTGACCAAATTCCAAATAACATCAACGAGGTAACAAAGGCCATACTCATATTTTTACAAGCAGGGGGTCACTGGTTCGAATCCAGTAGGGCCCACTAGAAAATGAGAAGGTTATGTCTATTAGGGCATAACCTTTTTTCTTTTTGCACAAAAATTCGGTGTTGGATGTAGTTTTATCATTCCACAATTTCGATGGTCAGTTTTTTGTTTTCCGAAATGACCGTTATCGTTTTACCCTTTTCAAAACAGAGTTCTTCCAGCCAAATTCCCTCAAGCCGTATTTCGGGAACCGTAGTGTTGTCCCAAGTCCTACGGCGAAATTTAGAGCGGATTTTTAGCTTTTTGTTCATTGATTAAGCCATAATGTTCGTTATTCCGAACACAATATATGAAGAAATTCTGGATATTCGGTATAGTGAACACGAAAAGCGATAAATATTTGGTTGATTTAGGATCTCGAATCAAAAAACTCAGAGAGAAAAAGGGTCTTGACCAAAAATCATTCGCTTTCGATTGTGGTGTAGGCCGCACCCAACTTTATATGATTGAAAACGGAAAGACCAATCCACGCCTTTCTACATTATTGAAAATTTCAGATGGTTTAGGGGTTACGATTTCGGAACTTTTGAGTTTCTGATTAAATTACACCCAACGGTTTCGGCTATGTGCAGCCAAAATGCAATTACTTATTACCATTGTTGTAGCACATTTTATTTGAATTTTGAGTTTTTCCAAACCTTCATCATTTCATTTTTCTCCTTCTCATTTTGATAGTTCAAGTTAACACCAAAATCAAAACCATTTAGATGTCTACCATACATGTCTTGGTAGAGTAAAATGTCTCCTTCAGGTCCATAAACTGTGATGTGAAATACCTCAAATTCGAGTTGGTCCACTTTTTCAACCGACGAGGAAGTATCAATTTTTATTCCACGATCCGTGAAAGTTTCATGCAGTATTTCTTTGACCGCTTTGTGGTTTTCTTTCCAATCCCCCTCGTATTCCAATTCGAAAGGTTCTGAAGTGGATTGAAACATATTAAATCTGCCTTTTTGAAACGTAAGAAGATATTTTAGCCCACTCATATCATAATCAATTCCAGCGGTTTCATTAATAGCATTTGACCCTCTTCCCGACATGCTCACCAACGAATCTCTAAGTGTAACTTCCCATCCCTTTGGAATTTCCATTGTCCAACCTATTTCTGGACTATGGTACATCCCATTTTCGATTTTCCCTTCGTCAATTTGTTTATTCGGGTCACTTTTACAGGAAAGTAAAATGAACAAAAAGAAAACAAATATGATTTTTATTTTCGTCATCTAATTTAAATGTGTTACAACTTGTTATATCAAAACTAAAATAAGCATTTATCAGCCTTGGTTTTCGGGATAAGTAAACATATTGGTTGCTTTTATCCGATTTGTTCAACTTCAAACACCTTTGCTGACCTATAGTGCAGAGCCATCCTGAAATGCAAGCTTTTTGTTTCTTTACGTATAATGAGGTAGGAGTCATTCGGTTTGGCCTCATAGTTATGTATAGAATCACGTTAGAAACCGGTCAGCGGGGTTGTGTCATTGATCAAGATGATTACATCAAACTTAAAAATGAATTTCTTTACCGCTGCACTAAAATCTTTGGAAAAAGGCCTAAGTTCCTGGGTTTTGATGATTACATATTTATCGGATGTACTGCTTGCAAGCTCTATAAACTCGCTAGGAAGATAACGACTGTTGTCCACTGGCTTTACCGAGCTGGTGGGGTCGAATGGATTGGCTTTGAATTCTTTTCCCGAAACACCCATGGCAAGAATATGTAGGGACTCCATACCATTCGTAAGGGCTAGTTCGGAACACATATTGCTGATATCATAAATATTTGTCATGGTAAGCCCTCGGGCCGCATGGTTGTATCCCAACTTGAAAACAACTTTTGGAGTACCACTTTTCTTTTCCGCTTCCCGGTAATACCGAAGAAAGTTGGACTTCATTAAACGCCCGCGTATTTCGTTATTCCAGTAATGTTTTCCTTCAAAAAAGTACCCATAGATTTCTTTTGTTTTCATGAGCTGACCCAGTATTTCTTTTTCTTGCTTCGTTTCTGCCAAAGCCATCAGTTGAGCATGAATCTCTTCATTGTACTGAAAAATATATGGAGCCATGGGGTTCTTTGTTTCCAAGGCTGTTTTGAATGCATTTTGGGCAGCATCCCGTAAGGGAATAAGAGCTTTTTTAAAAGCTTTGTTCTTGGTAATGGAAATTAAATGCTCGAAGTTCAAACGGAACTGACCGATAAAAGTCTGATCGATACCCCACAATGTGCCTCCATTGGAGAATACGTCCATGAACATTTTATAGTCTTCGGTATTGTTATAAAAGGGAATGGAAAAGGGATTGGCATTTTCAAAAATTTTAGCGGATTCAATGGGGTCATCTGCATTCAGAAATCCAAGAATTTTTTGTGCGGCCACATCATCGGTTTCAATACAAAGTGTTTTATAACCGTACGGGTTGGCCCATTGGTACAGCAGATTGGTTATTTTACCAACTTCGACAATACCGTGGTGTTCTCCAAGAAACACGAATTGACTCTTCTCAATTTTGGGAATTACTAAGTCCTTGAAGTTTCCTTCTTTCAAATTTGAGCTCGTGAAGCTATAATTTTTAAGCGATGGACCTTCTTGGGCGGTCAGTAAAATAATGTGAACAAAAAGGCAAAGAAAAAGTATTAGATTTCTCATGGGTTCGTTTTTTGATTTTTAAGCTTAAGCCAAATGGGCATATTAAGCCTAATTTATTGATGTATTCTTCAAATTAGCACATTTTCTGAAATGGAACAGCGGTTATCGGTTCATTTGTCTGCAAAAGAGGTATCTGGCCGGGAAAGAGGATTCAATATTTGCTAAAATTATGTTAACAACGCGCTATCTGCTCAAATTCAACTTTTTTCACTTTTAGCAATCTCAAATAACTAATAATCAATATTTTATAATTTTAGAAGTAAATCTTCCCGAAGTATGTTGACGTAAATCCTTATCGGCAAAAACTGAAAACTAACGTTTTCGGGCTAAATAGTACTCATATTAACTTAACCATAACCGTATGAGAAAACTTCTTCGACAAATTTTCTCTGGATATGATACCTCTTCGGTAGAACAAAAAGATACTTTTCAGCGTAAATATGAAAAGTCAGGCTTAACGTTGCATGAAGCAGTGGAAATTAAGGAGAAAATCAAATCGGCTT
This sequence comes from Allomuricauda sp., assembly GCA_028284725.1. Classification (GTDB taxonomy): domain Bacteria; phylum Bacteroidota; class Bacteroidia; order Flavobacteriales; family Flavobacteriaceae; genus Flagellimonas. The sequence continues at coordinate 10,696 of JANQRD010000071.1, forward strand.
TTGAGGATGATAAGATTTACAAGAACAATGCAATTGGTCTTAATGATCTTTCCCAGCATATCGCCAAAGACAGATATAAGGTCTCGCAAGTACTTAATGAATACATGGCAAAGAATTTCTATGCCTTACTTAACGAGTACCGTATTGCTGAGGCCAAGGATTTGCTTTTGTCCCAACCCTTTCTTAGTGTGAAGGCTATAATGTACGAGGTAGGCTTCAATAGCAAGACAAGTTTTTACGGTGCATTTAAAAAAGAGACTGGCCAAAGTCCAAATGACTTTCGAAATTTGGCCATATACGCTTCGTAATTTATTATCCTCTTTCTCATTTTTTATTGCTTCCCCCTGGTACTAGGGATGATTTAAAAGTTTCTTCACTTTAGAAATTTATCACCATTCGTTTTTCTTTGATCTAAACTAGATATAAGGTCGTCATATTACGGCTCGAAGGAAAACAACCCAACCTGACAGGTATGGGATAGCTGTTAAATATGTAACATTTATTAAACCTCTGTTAAATTTTAAGAGACTATTTTGACTTGGTCTCTCAGCCAAAAATATGTTAAAAACAGTTCTTCCCGTTTGGGGTGATTTTTTTGTAGTTCTCCCCGTTTTAAAAGAACCCTTACTATATCTACTTATAATTCTTTTGCTACTGCAATTGTAAAGGTAAGGCGGTGAGATGCCTTACTACCTAAAATAGAGACTTTCCATTAAGTTTTGTTTTCGTACTAGGGAGTATTATTTGAATTAGCTATCAAACACCTTCTCCCGCCTGCCTTTCTCAGTTGCGCTAACTCATTTAATTACTAACAAAACTTTTAACTCTATGAAAGTAAAGAAGCTAATTGGGACTCTCGTCTTCCTGCTATTATGTATAGCATCTGCTCAGTCTCAAGAAAAAACGATTACAGGTACGATCATTGATCAGTCAGGCATACCACTACCTGGGGTCAATATTATAGTTGAAGGGACGAGCAACGGAACCCAATCTGATTTTGATGGGAATTATACCATCACGGCAAGTGTTGGGCAAACACTGTTGTTTACATATTTAGGTCAAAAGCCGGCACGTCGGGCTATTGGGGCTGCGAATGTGATTGATATACAGATGGAGGAAGATGCCCAGGCGCTTGAGGAAGTTGTTGTTACCGCTCAAGGTATCCGAAGGGAGAAGAAGGCCCTGGGATATGCGGTGACTTCACTAGATTCCGACAAGGTTGAAAACAGGCCTGAAGCGGACATTGCCAGGGTCCTTAGTGGTAAAGCCGCTGGTGTAAATGTTATTGGAACTGGTGGTTTGGCCGGTAGTGGTACCAATATCAGGATCCGAGGTAACGTTTCCATTACAGGTAATAACCAGCCTCTGTTTGTAGTGAACGGTGTTCCTTTTAACTCAAGTACCAATGCCCAGAGTAACGTAACAACAGGTAACGGTTCTGTTTCTGCATCAAGTAGGTTTTTAGACCTTGATCCAAACAACATTGAGGACATCAGTATCCTTAAGGGTTTGAGTGCAACGGTGCTTTACGGAAACTTGGGTAGAAACGGGGTCATCTTAATCACGACCAAGACCGGAACATCCGATTTGGTGGATAAAGGATTCGAAATTAACGTGAACCAATCCGTTTTTGTAAATGAAATAGCAAGTCTTCCGGATTATCAAAACATTTACGGCCAGGGTGGTGACAACACCATCAACGTAGGTTTTGTAGGTAACTGGGGAGGAAGGTTCGATAGTGGCGCCATTGTACGTCACCCTTATAACCAAGCTATTTTCGCCCAGGCGTTTCCAGAGTTTCAAGGGGTGAACATTCCTTATGAGGCAGTTCCGGATAACGTTGAAAACTTTTTTAGACAAGGTTTGGGCCGGACCACTTCCATCAACGCTTCCAAAAGCACGGAGAACGTATCCTATAACATTAACTTTGGACATACCGACGAAGATGGGTTTGTTCCTGGAAATAACATCAACAGAACAAACTTTGGTCTTGGAGGATCGATCAAACTTAGCAACAAGTTTAGAATTAATGGTTCATTTAACTTTGCTACCAGTGACTTTACCACCCCTCCAGTTTCGGCAGCAAACGGTACAGGTAACTTCTCGGTCTTCTTCAGGACATTGTTCATCCCAAGGAACCTTGACCTGAATAACCTGCCGTTCCAAAGTCCTTTGGATGGATCTAACGTATATTATAGAGCAGATCAAGAAAACCCACGCTGGTTGGTGGCAAACTCACAAGAGTCGATTAAAACAGACCGTTTTTACAACTCTGTGAGTACTATCTTTGATTTCAGTGACAAGGTATCACTTACTTATAGGGTCGGTCTTGATACTTATACAGAAAACCAGCAGTTCTATGTAAACAAAGGTGGTGTGTCCAGCTTGTTGTCACAACAAGGATTCTTGAAGACCACCGCTTCCGTGAACACGATTTGGGACCATAGTTTGATTTTGAACATCAACGGTGTCCAGTTGACCGATAAGTTGGGCTTAACGGGTACCGTAGGATTTAACCCAAACTCACAATCATTCGAAACATTTGGTCAGGTAAGTACCGGACAGGTGGTGTTTGACTTTATCGACCATACCAATTTTGCTACCCAGAGCAACGCTGATCCATTGGGATCAAATCTGGATTTCAAACAAACCGTGAATACCTTAGGTCTTTATGGGTCATTGGGATTGGACTATTCGAACTTCCTGTATGTGACATTGGCGGCGAGGAACGATTGGTCATCCACTGTTGAAAAGGACAACCGGTCGCTCTTCTACCCAAGTGCATCCATGTCCTTTGTGCCCACGTCCGCAATTCCGGAACTTCAAGGGAACTTCCTGAACTTCTTGAAATTGAGGTTCGGTTATGGTACTTCGGCCGGTTTCCCTGGTCCATACAACACAAGACCTACACTAGCGTTGGGTACAGCGCAGTTCACCACTGGTTCCGGCCAGGTGATCAACGTGAACTCGAGCGGTGGTCTAGGTACCGGACTGGATGTCTTCCCCAACCCTGACCTGAAGCCCGAGCTCCACAGGGAGTTTGAAGCAGGTGTTGAGGCCAATATGTGGGACAATCGAATCAATCTTGAGGTGAGCGTTTATAAACGTGATTCCAAGGACCAGATTCTTGGTAAGATTTTGGATCCATCAACAGGATTCGACAGAACTACCATTAACGCGGGCCAAATCGACACAAAAGGTATCGAGGTGGACTTAGGGTTGAATATATTAAGGAACAGTGAAGGTTTCCAGTGGAGCTCCAACTTCAACTTCACAGCTGACCAGAACGAAGTGATCGATCTGCCAGATGGTGACGATGTCTTCATTGCCGGGTTCTCCAACCTGGGGAACTACGCGATAGAGGGTCAGCCATTGGGGGTGCTTAGAGGTAGTTTTGCCGTAAGGGACGACCAGGGCAACCTGTTGATCAACCCACAAGATGGTAACATTATTGACAGTGATGCACTTGGTCTGGACAATGAGATCATCGGAGATCCAAACCCGGACTGGAGGATTGTCAACAGCAACACCTTCTCGTACAAAGGTTTGAGCCTGGCGGCACAGTTGGAGTATACACATGGAGGGGACTTCAATTCTACGACCATTGGAAACCTACTACGTAGGGGTGTTACCACGGATACCCAAGATAGAGAGGGAACGTTTATTATTCCTGGTGTATTGGCAGATCCCAATACAGGTCAGGTACTTCTTGACGGGAATGGAAATGCAATACCTAATACCATCCAACAAGGAACCAACGAAATTTATTTCTTGAACTTCCTTGATCCAAGTGGACAAACCATCTATGACGGTTCTGTGTGGAGGCTGAGAGAAGTGTCCCTTACCTATGCACTTCCAAAGAAATTCTTAGAAAATACACCGTTCGGATCGCTATCCTTCTCCCTATTGGGCCAGAACATATGGTATTGGGCTCCCAATGTACCCTCTGGAACCAATTTTGACCCTGAGGTACTTAGTACCGGGGTAGGTAACGGTCTCGGATTGGACCTTCAAACTACTCCAACTTCAAGGAAATATGGATTTAGTATTAGAGCATCATTCTAATTAACATGGAAAAGAAAAATAGAGTAATGAGAAAATATAATAAGTTAAGTATCATTGGCGCCATTGCGCTGATGTTCACCATAAGTTGTGAAACGGTTGATCTAGATCAACTCAACGACCCTAGCGAATTGACCCCTTCCAGTGCAGATCCTGGATTGCTTCTGAACAACGTACAGTTGCGTTTCGTTAACGCGATTGCCTATAACGAGGACAATGAGGATGGAATCAATGTAAGAGCCTCAGAATTTGTGAGGATGCAGCATCTTTTTGGAGCCTATGTCGGTCCTTTCTCTTTAAGTTCTGGAAATCTGGATGATTTGTGGACGGATTTATATAGAGAAACACTTCAGGATATCAATGTCTTGATTCCCCTGGCGGAAGAACGGGAATTGGAAGGCTTTATTGGAGTAGCTAAAATTATCCAGGCCTATACCTATGTCACCTTGGTGGATATGTTTGGTGATGTTCCCTTTACCGAGGCCTTACAGGGAAATGACAACCCAAATCCATCACCAGAGGATGGACAAGGCATCTACAATGCCATGTTCGATGTGATCGACGAGGGAATTGCTGCGATAAACGCTCCCGGCTCCGTTATGCCGAATGACCTGTTCTACGGGGGCAACAAGGCACAATGGGTGAGAATGGCCAATACGCTCAAATTCAAGATGTATCTACAGATGCGTTTAATCGGAGATTTTTCCAGTGAGATCAACAGTCTGATTAGTTCAGGCATTATCACTGATCCAGTTGATGATTTTCAGTTCCAGTACTCCACTGTTGCAAGTACAGTGGGGGAAAGTAGACATCCTTATTATGCGCTTAACTATGATGCAGATGGTGCCGATGACTATTTGGTAAGCTACTATGTGAACCTTTTGAAGGATGACAAAGGTTTTGAGGATCCAAGACTGCGATACTATTTCTATCGACAAGTTGCGGAAGTTCCATCGGGTGATGACTTGCCGTGTGAGGATAATACCGTTGTAAACTTCTGTTACTTAGGGGATTTTTATTGGACCAGGGACCATGGGGATGATGATGGGGTGCCACCAGATGGATTAAAAAGAAGCACATACGGTCTTTACCCAATTGGCGGAGCATTTGATGCGGACACCTTCACAAATGTGGCTACCAACGTAGGTGCAGGTGGTGCCGGTATCTTTCCTTTCATGCTGTCCTCCTATGTGAAGTTCCTACAGGCCGAGTCCGCTTTGGTATCGGGTACGACAGGAGATCCAAGGGCACTTTTGGAGCAGGGGATCCGCGAGTCCATGGACAAGGTGCTCAACTTTGCCCCCGCACAGGTCGATCCCGCCTTTGCTGCGACCAGTACTGATGTGGATGATTATGTTACATTTGTTTTGGGACAATACGATGCAGCAGGGGATGATACTGCAAGATTGGATGTTATCATGAAGGAGTACTACATTGCACTTTGGGGCAATGGTATCGAGGCCTACAATAACTATCGTAGAACAAGTTTACCAAGTGACCTTTCGGATCATGTGGGAACTCCCGGGGCATTTCCAAGGACTTTCCTTTATCCAGCTACAGTAGTAAACACAAACTCTAATATTAACCAGAAGGAGATTACGGTGCAAACATTTTGGGACACTAACCCTGACGTTTTGGATTAATTTATAAAGCAAGAAAAAATGAAAATACTACATAGAATTTCAAGTAAAATAAACATTGCCTTTTTGTCCGCGGTGGTGGTAGCTGGTTTTTCCTTTACCTCATGTGAGGATGATGATAAAAACAATCTGAATGATTTTATTGACACCGGAGGATTTGTAAGATTTGTAGATCAGAATCCCCCAGGAGCGGTAGGTGTTAATGCAATTAGTGAACTGTCTTACTCTTTTTCAGTAGAGGATGCAAATCAGACAGCCGCTATGTATGATCTTAAGTTATACGCTGATTTGGGCGGGGTTAGAACTGACACAGTTCAAGTTGACCAGGTAACTAGTTTTCCTGCCAGCTTTTCCTTTACTGCTGATGATTTAGCAGGTTTGCTAGGTATAACGGTAGATGATATAGGCTTTGGAGATAATTTCTTTTTTACCGCTGAGGTCACAACCGTTGATGGGATAGTTTATGGGGGAGCTGATAGATTGAACTTTCTTCAAGTTTTTCCTCAACCAGATGGCACTTTTCTAGACGAGGACGATGACCCAGTTACGGTTGGGCCTAATGATGTTATCTATACGAATGCTGATGGTGAATCTTTCCTAGTGGGAGGACAAAATTCAACAGATGATTTATTGGATGAGACCGGATACAGACAGGCATTTGAGTTCAGTTTTGTAATTCTTTGTCCATCAGTTGATTTCGCACTACTTCCAGGAACTTATGATGTTACAAATCTTGGATTTGCAGGATTCTTTGGCGAAACTGATTTTGTCCGAGAAGTGATTGCAGGACCTGGAGCCAATCAAATAACTATTATTGATGGCGAGTTTCCAGCTGTTGGATCGGATGATTTGGTACTGAATATTGATCCCAATACAGGCGCTACTTCACTAGGTGCACCCGGAATTGCGTTCGATGCCGCGGCGGGTGCGTTCGCCACGGATAATTATGGGTCTGCAGTAGGTTTTGTATTTACATGTACGGGCAATATTGTCATGGTTATGGATTTTGATGCTTTCGCTGGAAACCCACATCCATTCGAATTATCCAAGCAGTAACATAGATTTAAAAGTTTTTAACTTTTGATTACAGGAGCCACCCTTAAAGGGTGGTTCTTTTTTTGATCAATATCCGCCTTGGGAAAATCGATATACTGGCTAAATTTTACACTATGGGTTATCTTTGCAAAAACATTGGTTTTTATGATTGCTACCATTTGTAGAAAAGCCCATTTTAACGCTGCTCATCGTCTACATAACCCCAACTGGAGTAATGAAAAAAATGCGGAAGTCTTCGGGAAGTGCAACAGTCCCAATTATCATGGGCACAATTTTGACCTAGAGGTGCGCATTCGGGGGGAAGTAGACCCCAATACCGGATTTGTAATGGATTTGGCGGAACTGGGAATGCTCATTAAAGTGGAAGTTGAGGAAAGATTTGATCATAAAAATCTCAATGTGGATTGCCCGGAATTTGCAGAACTGTTCCCGACAACCGAGTATTTCGTAAAAGTGATTTATGATATTTTAAAGCCAAAATTAAAAGACAACCAATTACTTCACATTACCCTCCATGAAACCCAAAAGAATTCAGCGGAATATGGAGATTGGTAACATTTTTTACGATATTGCACCACCATTTTAAAGGGATATTAGCTCAGTTGGTTTAGAGCGCTGTCTTGACAGGGCAGAGGTCACTGGTTCGAATCCAGTATATCCCACTTCTTTAAAAACTTATCGTACAGGCCTGCGATTTTCCAAACCATCTCACCCGGTTTCGTGAGGCCAAATTGTAAATGGTATCACGGATGATGCGTGGAATAAAGGCCAACAAAGCAGCTACCAACCGCCATTTGGGTATTTTGGAGATGATACGCAAGAACCCATCCGAGTGGGTATGTTTTCCATTGTCATCGAAAAGAATAACAGTTTCCAATTCTGTAGTTGAAAATCCATGAGTTCTCAATAGCTCTTGTCCAAATGGAGATTGAAAAGGAACAAATTGGAAGATATTCTCGGGAGCAAACTTAAGCAGCCAACCCACAACCCCATTGCACAGGTTGCATTCGCCATCGAAAACTATCACACTTTTTTCCATGATGTTGTTGTTTAGTTTCCTAATAGGTCGAAAGAGAGCCCAAGTCATTTCATGGAAATGTCAAATAAGTTGTTGATTTTGGAATATTATGCTTTTTTTAAGATTTGATCAAAGCAGCTCTAAGGTGCGTTCCAATGCCATTCCTCGGGATCCTTTTATAAACATATCACCTTTTGCAATTGGATTTTCTTTCAGATATACCTCAAAATCATTGAAGTTCTTGAACCGTTTGAATGCTGTCTTGGTTTTAAAGAAATTTTCCCCGACCAACAAAACAGAAGTAAATCCTAATTGTTGTGCTAAATCCACAATGGCTTGATGTTCTTTGGCCGCATCCACTCCCAATTCAAACATATCCCCCAGAATTAGGGTTTTGTGCTCACCTTCCATCGTTTTGAAATTTTCCAAGGCCACTTTCATGCTCGATGGATTTGCGTTGTAGGCGTCCAAAACAATTTTGAGCCCATTTTTTTCTATGATTTGGGAACGATTGTTTTGAGGCGTGTACGACTCCAAGGCTTTTTTGATGCCTTCCAAAGGCACATTGAAGTATTTACCCATAAGAATGGCCACACAACAGTTCGTGAAGTTGTATTCGCCGATAAGTTGTGTATGGATTTTTAGATGCTCAACCTCAATGCCTACAAACGGATTGGACTCTGACAATTTTATAGTGTAATACTGGGGATCCTCAGTGCTAAAACCAATTTTTTTGACATACGTTGCCAATTTTTCCATTTGAATAGCATCATCTGCATTCATGAAAACGTGCTTGTCGTTGCTCGTAAGATGGTCGTAAAGCTCACTTTTGCCTTTTATTACCCCCTCAACACCTCCAAAACCTTCCAAATGTGCTTTTCCGAAGTTGGTGATATAACCAAAGTCGGGTTGTGCAATTTGGCTCAAGAACGCAATTTCCTTTTGATGGTTCGCTCCCATTTCCACGATTGCTATTTCCGTATCATCTTTTATGGATAAAAGAGTAAGGGGAACACCAATATGATTGTTTAAATTTCCTTGTGTAGCTATGGTTCGGTACTTTGTGGAGAGTACCGCATAGATTAGCTCCTTGGTAGTGGTTTTGCCATTACTTCCGGTAAGGGAAATAATTCTAGCCGTGCTGTAGTTTCGATGAAAAGTGGCAAGTTTTTGCAGGGTTTCCAAAACATTACTCACGAGGAGACAGCGTTCTGAGGTTTGATGCTCCTTTTCATCAATTATGGTGTAGGCGGCACCTTTTTCAAGCGCTTCCGCAGCAAAACTATTCCCATTGAAATTGGGCCCCTTCAAAGCAAAAAAAAGGCAATTTTTAGTGATTTTTCGGGTATCGGTGCAAACTGTAGGGTGGGCCAAAAAAATGGCATGAAGCTGTTCCAAAGTCATAAATCGAAGATAAAAAAAAGCCCTGACGTGAAATCAGGGCTTTCATAAAATTGCTTAATATCCGTTATCGAACTTTTTTATGTCGAATTGTTTTGTTCTTAGATTTGGATTTCGATCCCACCCTGGACATGGCGCATCGGAATCCGATATCGTCTGTAGCCATGTACTGTGGTAAATACCTTCGCTGTGCAGGATCTAACCAAAAGGCCCTGTCTCTCCATGAACCTCCTTTGTATACCCGAACCTCGTCGTTGATTAAAGAAGTTCTGTAATTGGAAGTATCATACTGTCGAAGAAGCTTTCCAGTGGAATCACGCTCCACTTTATGCTTTGGAGAATCGTACATTTTTCTGTTGTTGGCTTCATCGCTGAATCTTTGGAAGAATCGTGATGAACCTGGGTCACCATCACGGTAGCCCCGGTTGTCACTGGAATCAAAATTGGTTCTTAAATAGGTTTCCTCTTCGGTAACCGGAACCATTTCTATTTCACCTGGAAGATTCAAGGCAACCACTTTTCCATTAGGAAGTGTATCGTAAACAATATCGTCACGCAACACCTTGACTTTGCCTTCTTCATCAATGGCCTTTTTCAAGAAAATGTTTCCACGGTAGTAGTTGAAATCACTGATTTCATCGTCAACAATCGGACGGTAAACATCGGCAACCCATTCAGACACGTTACCGGCCATGTCGTATAGTCCAAAATCGTTGGGCTTGTATGATTTCACCTCTGCAGTGATATCGGCACCATCATCGGACCATCCAGCAATTCCACCATAATCACCTTTGGCCTGCTTAAAGTTGGCCAATTGATCACCACGGCCTACGCGCTGACCATTACGGGTATAATCTCCTTCCCACGGATACTTCTTTCTACCTCGGTAGTTGTTGTACTCCCTGGAACCAATCAAGGCTTGGGCAGCATATTCCCACTCCGTTTCGGTAGGAAGTCGATATTCGGGCATGATTACACCACTGCTTCGCTTAGCAAATACACTGATGGAATCCCTTTTTTTATTTCCTTGCAGCGAGTCTATTTGTCCCCCGTAAACAGATTCAGGGTTGTTCAAATAAGCTTCTGTGCTAAAGGTACCCTCAATTTCACCATTCAAGACCTTGTATTTGGCATCCTTTGCCAAGTAACCCTCTCTCTCCAACATGGCTTCATTCACCCTGTCGGTTCTCCATTCGGCATACTGTGAAGCCTGTACCCAATTCACGCCCACAACAGGATATTCTGCGTAAGCGGGGTGTCTTAAGTAGCTATTGGTCATGGTTTCGTTGAATCCTAGTCTATTTCTCCACACAAGGGTGTCTGGTAGGGCACCGTTGTAGATGTTTCTGTAGTTCGGGTTCTCGGGAGGATATACCGCTTTCAGGTAATCCAAGTACTCTAGGTACATTACATTGGTCACCTCAGTCTCATCCATATAGAACGACTGCACGTGCTGTTGTGTAGGTGTGTTGTTCCAATCGTGCATGATATCATCCTGGACCTTACCCTTGGTAAAGGTACCACCTTCGATGAATACCGTACCGGGAGGAGTTTCCTGCTCCTTAAAGTCGGAATTGTACTGGAATCCACCCTCTTTCGCATTGATTTTCCATCCTGTGGCTCTTGAAACGTTTTTGGAGGAAGAGGAAGAGGAATTTTTACAGCTTGAAAAACTTCCCACTACAATAGCGCAAGAAAGTACAACTTTGATAAAGTCTTTTTTCATAATTTGGGCTTGAGTACTTTAAACTATAGGGTTATGACCCCAATTACTTTAACTTGATTTGATTCTATAAATCCTTTCAATGGCTTTAAAACGCTGTTTTGGCCATTATATTTTACACCCACAAAATAATTGCAACTATGCTATAGCGGGCGCAATCTACTTTTTTAACGAAATCGATGCGAAAATAGTATGGAATTGGTACGTTTTAACGATTTCCGATGTAGGTATTAGGTACGGAATAGCGTTGCTTAGGGAAGATTCCTGTTTATTGAAGCTAAAAAAAAGTGTTCAGAGTATAAGAATTTTCGGAAAAGGCCGTTTACATGTAATACGTCTTTATATATTTAGAGGTATATCCGTGAACTCAACAACTACTAAACGCTAAAAACTCGAAATGAAAAAGTTACTAGTATTGACGGTGTTTCTTATCGCAGCCCTAAAGGTAAGTGCACAGCAAGAAAGAGTAATTACAACTGCAGTCCCCTTTTTAACAATTGCTGCCGATGCCAGGGCCTCAGGTATGGGAGACATGGGCGTTGCAACGTCCTTTGATGTTTATTCGCAGCAATGGAATCCTGCAAAATTTGCTTTCGCCGACCAAAAAACGGGTATTGGAGTGAGTTATACCCCCTACTTGGAAAGCATTATCAATGACGTTTCCTTACTTAACGCAAATTTTTATAACAAGATCAATGATCGAAGCGCCTTTGCTTTTAGTGTGCGTTATTTTGGTTTGGGTGAGATTGAACTCCGTACCACACCTACCCCGGATGATTTTACGATTGTAAAACCCAATGAATTTGCCATCGATGGATCTTACTCCCTAAAATTGAGCCAGACTTTTTCCATGGCCGTGGGAGGTCGATTTATCAGCTCTAACCTGAGATTTCAGGAGGGCACCCAGGATTCACAGGCGGCAAATGCTTTTGCTGTGGACATCGCCGGTTTTTTCAGATCAAGAGAGATTGCTTACAATAGTTTTGATGGACGTTGGAGAGCTGGTTTCAATATTTCCAATCTTGGAGGTAAGATTCAATATGATGCGGGTGGCCAGGAGAATTTTTTACCAACAAATTTAAAATTTGGGGCAGGCTTTGATTTCATTTTCGATCAAGACAATGTATTGGGACTTCATACAGAATTCAATAAGCTATTGGTACCTACTCCAAGGGATTTTAATGGAGATGGACTAATTACTGCGGAAGATAACGACGAGTATCAACAAATAAGCTTTTTAAGTGGAGCTTTTGAATCATTCGGGGATGCTCCAGACGGTTTCAGCGAGGAATTGCAAGAAGTGACCTGGGCTCTGGGTGCAGAATACAAATATTTGGACGCATTTATGCTGCGTGCAGGATATTTTAATGAAAGCGAGGAAAAAGGATCTAGACAGTTCTTTACGTTAGGGGCTGGATTTCAGTTCAAATCTGCCCAAATAGACCTCTCGTACTTGTTCTCTACATCCCAGGTTAGAAATCCACTGGAAAACACCCTGCGTTTTTCATTGACTTTCAATTTTGGTGAAGAGTTTGTGAACGACTAAAGAAAAACAATATAAGATTAAGAAAACCTGTCCAACGACAGGTTTTCTTATTTTTGGTCATTACCTCGAAAGGAATGAAAAAAAAGCAGGTCAGTTTTGAACTCTCCATTTACGAAGATGTTGGAGAGCTTTCCCCAGAAGAACAAAATTTATTGAATGTTGCGGAACAAGCTCGTAATGATGCATATGCTCCCTATTCCAACTTTCAGGTAGGTGCGGCCGTTTTGCTGGACAATGGAGAGATTGTGATAGGCAACAATCAGGAAAATTCGTCCTATCCATCAGGACTTTGCGCCGAGCGAGTTGCCATTTTTCAAGCTGGGGCCAAATATCCAGGCGTGACCATTAAATCCATTGCTATAAGCGCTGCCTCCAAAAATTATATCGTGGATCAGCCAGCCGGCCCCTGTGGGAATTGCCGGCAGTCGATTGCTGAGTACGAGCAAAAGCAGAAGTCGCCCATTTCACTATTACTTCGAGGCCAAACGGGACCCATTTACAAATGTAATTCCATAAACGATATTCTGCCCCTCGCATTCAGCAGTTCATTTTTGGGGGATTCTTAAATCAATTCTTTTTACAAAACAGATATATATGTATTTTTGCTTTTCTCCGATACTGGGGAATTTCATATAATACAACCATTGATGAAAAAAATCACCAAAGAAATCTACCTGAAATGGTATGAGGACATGCTGTTTTGGAGGAAGTTCGAGGACAAGCTGGCCGCTGTATATATTCAACAAAAAGTTAGAGGATTCCTTCATTTGTACAATGGACAGGAAGCTGTTTTGGCAGGATCCCTGCACGCTATGGATTTGACCAAAGACCGAATGATTACGGCCTATCGAAACCACGTGCAGCCAATTGGTATGGGTGTCGATCCCAAACGTGTTATGGCCGAACTGTACGGAAAGGTTACAGGAACCTCAAAAGGTATGGGTGGATCCATGCACATTTTCTCCAAGGAGCACCGCTTTTACGGAGGACATGGTATTGTTGGGGGACAGATTCCTTTAGGAGCTGGTTTGGCTTTTGCTGATAAGTACTTCAAAAGAGATTCGGTTACCCTTTGTTATATGGGTGATGGAGCAGTTCGTCAGGGATCTTTGCATGAGACCTTTAATTTGGCGATGTTATGGCAACTTCCAGTTGTATTTATCTGTGAAAACAATGGCTACGCTATGGGAACTTCTGTAGCACGTACATCATACTCCACTGAAATATGGAAATTGGGGTTGGGCTATGAAATGCCCTGTACCGATGTGGACGGAATGGATCCAGCGATTGTGGCCAAGGAAGTAGATAAGGCAATTGAAAGAGCGCGTACCGGTGGCGGTCCAACTTTCCTGGAAATGAAGACGTACCGTTACCGTGGACATTCCATGTCCGATGCCCAACACTATCGTACCAAGGAAGAAGTGGAAGAATACAAGAAAATAGATCCCATTACTCAGGTGAAGGATGTAATTTTGGAGAAAGGTTATGCTACAGAAGATGAGATTAAAGAGATTGATGGTCGGGTAAAGGCTTTGGTATCGGGGTGCGAAAAGTTTGCTGAGGAATCCGATTTCCCTCCAGTACAACAGTTGTACGATACCGTGTACGAACAAGAAGATTATCCATTTTTACAACATAAATTATAAGTAGATGGCAGAAGTGATCAACATGCCTCGTTTGAGCGATACCATGGAAGAAGGTACCGTGGCAAAATGGCTCAAAAAAGTAGGGGACAAGGTAGAGGAAGGCGATATTTTGGCCGAGATCGAGACAGATAAGGCCACGATGGAATTTGAGTCCTTCCATGAAGGAACATTGTTGCATATCGGCATTCAAGAAGGTGATGGCGCCCCTGTTGATTCCTTATTGGCCATTATTGGTGAAGATGGAGAGGATATCACCGGGTTGCTGGCTGGGGGCACCCAACCTACTGCTGAAACGGCAACTCCTGCCGCTCCTGAAGAAAAATCAGAAGAAGCTGCTCCTGTAGCACCACCCGCTGCAAGTGCGGAGATTCCAGAAGGTGTTGAGATAGTAAAAATGCCCCGCTTGAGCGATACCATGGAAGAAGGTACCGTGGCATCTTGGTTGAAAAAAGTAGGGGATACCGTGGAAGAGGGCGATATTTTGGCTGAAATCGAGACTGATAAGGCCACTATGGAGTTTGAATCATTCTATGCTGGAACCCTATTGCACATTGGGATACAAGAAGGAGAATCCGCACCTGTGGATGAGGTGTTGGCCGTGATAGGGCCTGCTGGAACTGACGTAAATGCAGTACTAAGTGCCCCTGTAGGAGGAACCAGTGCTGCGGAAAGTGCACCTAAAGCCGAAAGTGCTCCCGCAGACACACCGAAAGCCCAAGAAACAACGGCTCCTGCAGTCCCTTCACAAAATGGGCAACGTATTTTGGCTTCACCTTTGGCAAAGAAAATAGCAGTCGAAAAAGGGATTAATTTGGCTGATGTTACCGGTTCAGGAGATCATGGTCGAATTATAAAAAGGGATGTGGAGAATTACCAACCATCCCAAGCTCCCAAAACGGAAGCTGCTCCAGTTGAAACAGCTGCTGCAGCACCAATTGTGCCCATAAGTCTACCCGTCGGAGAAGAAAGTGTTGAAGAAGTGAAGAACTCAACCATGCGTAAGGTGATCGCCAAGCGTTTGGGAGAATCCAAATTCTCGGCTCCACACTATTATTTGACCATAGAAGTGGATATGGACGATGCGAAGGCTTCCCGGGCGCAGATCAATGATTTGCCCGATACCAAAGTTTCGTTCAACGATATGGTGTTAAAAGCCTGTGCGATGGCCTTAAAAAAGCATCCACAAGTAAACACAACCTGGAATGGCGATTCCACCATATACAAACACCACATCCATATGGGTGTTGCTGTGGCGGTTGACGAAGGACTTGTGGTTCCTGTACTCAAGTTTGCCGATCAATTGAGCTTGACCCAGATTGGGGCTGCGGTGAAAGATTTAGCCGGAAGGGCAAGAACCAAAAAGATAAAGCCTGATGAGATGGAAGGCAGTACCTTCACAGTATCCAACTTGGGAATGTTTGGTATTTTGGAATTTACTTCCATTATCAACCAACCCAATTCGGCGATTTTATCCGTTGGAGCGATTGTGGACAAACCTCTTGTCAAAAATGGGGAAATCGTAGCCGGAAGCACTATGAAAGTCACTTTGGCCTGTGATCACAGAACCGTTGACGGTGCTACTGGGGCACAATTCCTACAGACCTTGAGGGCATATCTCGAGAACCCTGTGACCATGTTGGCGTAGTAAGATGTTAGTTCGAGCGTCTGCCCGCATGACACGTTCGGACGGGCAGTCGAGAACCATATAAACTATAAGCATCCTTTTTTAGGATGCTTTTTTTATTTTTAGAACAAATAACATCAGGATGAAAAAACTAGTAGCAATACTCGGATTAACCCTGCTCTTTGGCTGTGGGCCTTCTCAAATTGCAGTAACCGGAATCACTACACCCCCTCCTTCCGGCCCGGAAGGTGTAAAGGGAAACATTGTAGAAGAAACCCCTGAAGTCAAGTTAGAAGCAGATAAATCAACATTTACTGATACAGAACGCATAGGTGACTTGATGAACTACTTAGCATCGGATGATCTGAAAGGACGTGATTCGGGCAGTGAAGGTATTGCCATGGCTGCTACCTACATCGAGAATTACTTCAAATCCTATCATGTAAAGCCCTATTTCAAATCGTATAGGGATACCCTCTCCAACTATAAAAAAACATCCTATAATGTGGTGGGTATTGTTGAGGGTAATGATCCGGTTTTGAAAAATGAATATATAGTGGTCGGGGCCCATTACGACCATATCGGAATCATAAAAATTGAGAATGGTGACGCCATTGCCAATGGTGCCAACGACAACGCTTCTGGTACCACCACCGTTATGGAATTGGCCCGCTATTTTGGAACGAAGAAAACCAACAAACGCAGCCTGATTTTTGCCTTGTTCAGTGCCGAGGAAAAAGGGCTTTTAGGGTCGAAGCATTTGGCAAAGAAACTTAAAGAACAAAATCTGAACCTCTATACCATGCTCAACTTTGAAATGACCGGGGTTCCCCTTAGGGGAAAAGACTACGTGGTTTACATCACTGGGTACACTCGATCCAATTTTGCACAGGTGTGTAATACCTATGCCCAGGAAAAGCTTGTGGGTTTTTTGCCTACAGCTCGTCAATATAGTCTTTTCCAGAGATCTGACAATTATCCGTTCTATCTGGAATTTGGGGTGCCTTCTCATACCTATTGTGCCTTCGACTTTACCAATTTTGATCAATATCACAAGGTAGGGGACGAAGTAGATCTTATGGATTTTGATTTTATGGCCACTTTGGTGAATAAAATGATTCCCGTTTTGGAAGGTATCACCAATGCATCCACTCAAGAAATCAAATTAGACTCAAAATAATTACCATATTTGGGTCACACTGAGCCTATCGAAGTGTGAAGTTTTATTGGATTACTGTCTAAAGCTAAGTTTATGGCAAACATTATCATTACAGGGACAAGCAGAGGGATTGGATATGAATTGGTTCAGCTTTTTGCCCAACAAGGACATCAGGTACTAGCGTTATCACGAAACGCAAAACCTGTCGCGGATTTGGAGTTGCAGAATGTGCATAGTATTGCTTTTGACTTGGCAAACCCCGAAGATTATGCAAACCTTGATGAAGTACTCCAAAAATGGGATGAAGTTGATGTATTGATCAATAATGCCGGTCGTTTACTGAACAAGCCTTTTTTGGAAACTTCCACGGAGGAATTCGAGTCGGTTTATCAAGTAAACGTGTTTGGAGTAGCGGAGATAACAAAGACTGTACTACCTAAAATGGGCAAAAATGGACATGTGGTAACCATCAGTTCCATGGGAGGGGTACAGGGAAGTTTGAAGTTCCCCGGCCTATCGGCTTATAGCTCAAGCAAAGGCGCTGTAATTACACTGACCGAACTGTGGGCAGAAGAATTCAAGGAAACTGGCCCCAGTTTTAATGTGTTGGCTATTGGAGCCGTGCAGACCGAAATGTTGGCGGAGGCTTTCCCTGGATATCAAGCTCCAGTAACAGCAAGGGAAATGGCATCGTACATTAAGGATTTTGCCTTGACAGGGCATCAATTGTATAATGGAAAGTTACTTCAGGTAAGTAATAGTACACCTTAGGGGTTATCGCTTCAGCTTCCAAAAATTAAGTTTGTGTTGCTATTTCTTCCTCAATAAGAACGATTATTTCTTCAATTTCCTCCCGTAATGGAAGGTAATATGAATGAACCGTACCCTTTTGCACCAAACCAAAAAATACGATAGTATTCAGAAAGTATGTGGACTGGAACAATGGTTTGTTTGTATTTGTTCTGGTTTTGCTCTTACCAATATCGTTTGAAAGATCCAAAGGGTCCAAAGCAGCAACACTCCCTTTTTGTCTTAAAAAAACACTCATCTCGTTTCTGAGTCGGGATACTTCCTCTTCTTGAACCTGGATTCTTTCCACCTTTTTTTCGAAGCTTGCCAAGTGCTGTTTTAGCACCTCATTTTCTAGAATTTTGAGGTTTCCAGAACTTATAATTTCCAATAAGACACCATTGCTGGGCCTATAAACGGCCTCACTGTTCAATTTGCCAAATGCCTGTCCGATTTGTGCTTCGCTCACCGTGTCCAATACTTTTGGGTTAAAAAGGACGCGCATGTTCTCCACACCTTGCGACAATTCTTGGGCTGCACTGATTGTGGTATCCAGCAATGCCAGGTTGAACTCAAACTCTTCATGCAAAGAGTTTAAATAGGCCAATGCGGTTTTGCGTGTTTTGTGGTATTCATTGCTGTTATTGATGCTTAGCGCGATCAGAATGCCAATGACCACAAGTACAATTTCGCCAATAGCATACAGCAAATACTTGCTAAACTTATTTTCTGAGAGCAATTTTTGACGAATTTTTCTGAAGAATTTTATCATTGGTTTGCTAGTTGTTAGCTGGGTCGACCCATGAACAGGTTCAATAAAAATAAACCTATTCATTCTTTTTGATTGAAAATGTTCAAGTTTTGTTCATATTTCAAATCAATAGCGGTTGATTTTAAGCTTTCCCATCTACCATAAACCTTTACTTTTGATTGTGTGAATGCCACTTTGGAAAAATACTTGCCAGAACGTGCTGTAGCCCCTTGTTTTGAGTTGATCAAAACCCATGGAGTACATTTAAAGATTGTCAACCATCGGGTCACAAGGCATGGGGATTATCGCAGGTTGCCAAATGGCCTGCATCAGGTTACCGTCAATGCTTCGCTGAATAAGTATCGTTTTTTGATTACACTGGTTCATGAGATTGCCCATTTGGTGGCTTTTGAACGGTATGGACGTCGTATTAAACCCCATGGCATCGAATGGAAACGCACTTTTCAGCATTTGATGATTCCCTTTATCCGGCCGGAGGTTTTTCCCTCTCAGTTGTTGCCCCTGATTGCCCATCACTTTAAAAACCCAAAGGCAAGTAGCAGTACCGATGCACGTTTGTCCATCGCCCTTAAGGCTTTTGACCTGGAGGATCGAAAAAATAGCTATGTGTACGAATTGCCCACAGGCAGTACCTTTCGATTGTACAACGGTAAGCTGTTCCAAAAGGGAAAAAAGCGAATAAAACGCTACGAATGTGTGGAATTGGCTACCGGAAAAGTATATTTGTTCCAGCCGAACGCTGAGGTCGAATTGGTACAATAAAAATCACCTCAGGAACAATGGTGTCACCCTTAACCTGTCGAAGAGTGCATCAAAAAAAGAAGCTGGTTAACGAAACAACACATGAACCAAAATTATTATGCTGTTTTAATGGCTGGAGGAGTGGGCTCCCGATTCTGGCCTGTGAGTACTTCCTCGTATCCCAAACAGTTCCATGACATGCTGGGGACAGGAAGAACGTTGATTCAAAAAACTTTTGATCGCCTCAATCGGTTCATTCCCACGGAAAACATCCTGATTTTGACCAACGAGCGATACAACAATCTTGTATTGGAACAACTTCCTATGGTTCAACAAGAACAAGTGGTTTTGGAACCGGCCATGCGGAACACAGCTCCTTGCATCTTGTACGCCGCACTGAAAATTCAAAAAATGAATCCCAATGCGGTGATGATCGTAGCGCCCAGTGATCACTGGATTGAAGACGAACAAGCTTTCGAAAATGACGTGAAGGCCTGTTTTGACAAATGCGAAAAAGAAGAGGTGCTCTGCACTTTGGGCATTCAGCCCACTTTTCCGAATACGGGTTTTGGTTATATCGAATTTGAAAAGGGAAGTGACGAAAACCTAAAAAAGGTGTCCCAATTTAGAGAGAAACCGGATTACGAAACCGCCAAGGAGTTTTTGGCGCAGGGCAATTTTTTATGGAATGCCGGGATTTTTATGTGGAGTGTGAATACTATCGTCAATGCCTTTAAAAGTTATCAGCCTGATCAATACGCATTGTTTGAGCAAGGCTTTTCCTGCTATAACACACCGGACGAACAGCCGTTTATAGCTGAAAACTATGCCAAGGCGGAGAACATATCGATCGATTATGCTATCTTGGAGAATTCCAAATCCATATTTACACTGCCAGCCACCTTTGATTGGAATGATCTAGGGACTTGGGGTGCACTGTATGATAAGCTCGATAAAGATGAGGTAAAAAATGCTGTGGTGAACAGCAAGACACTTTTGCTGGATGCCAAAGGAAACATGATTCGTTCTCCAAAGGGAAAAATCGTGGTCGTGGACGGATTGGAAGACTATATCATTGTGGATAAGGAAGACGTATTGTTGATTTGCCCCAAAGCTAAGGAACAGGATATCAAAAAGGTGCTAGGCCAAGTAAAGGAAAAATTTGGTGATCAGTACACATAACTATGAGTGAGAATTTGTTTGCAAACGGGGATACCCCGAATCCGGACAGCGGAGACGAGGTAAAAAAAGATTTAAAAGGACTTTTGGGCAGTATTCGGAAGTTTCTATCCGATTTGTTGGAAATCCGTTCCAATACCGATGCCATCGCGACCAAGGAATCCATCATTGCAGATATTCCCTTTAAAGGCCATACCTCCTGGATTTTGGTGTGTTCCATTTTCATTGCCTCGATTGGGCTTAACGCCAATTCAACCGCAGTGGTTATTGGAGCGATGTTGATTTCCCCACTCATGGGTCCTATTTTGGGCATGGGTCTTTCTTTGGCAATCAATGATATTGATACGCTTCGCAGATCACTGAAGAATTTTGCCGTAATGGTGGTTTTGAGTGTCATAACCGCTTTTTTGTTTTTCTATCTTTTTCCACTTCGGGACGAATCTTCCGAGCTTTTGGCTCGTACAAAACCCGATATCAGAGATGTGTTGATCGCCTTTTTTGGGGGGCTTGCCCTAGTTATCGCCCGTGCCAAGAAGGGTACGATTGCCAGCGTTATTTTTGGGGTTGCCATTGCCACAGCACTCATGCCACCGCTTTGTACGGTAGGTTTCGGTTTGGCCATTGGAAAACCGTGGTATGCAGCGGGCGCTATGTACCTTTTTACCATCAATACCATTTTTATTGGGTTGGCTACCTTTTTGGTCATTAAGTTTTTGCGGTTTCCCATGGTACGCTATGCCAATTCGCAAAGGCGACGATTTATAGCACGGGTGGCCTCCATTACCGGTATTTTGGTGATGGTTCCTGCAGGATTTACCTTTTATCAAGTCTTTCAAGAATCCCTTTTTAAAAAGCAGGCACAGGAATTTTTAAAGGAAACTATTGAGGTCTATCAATTTAACGCTTCTGGACGTTATGTTGATAATCTGACCAAATTGCAGTACGATTCCGATGGTAATTCATTGATAGAGTTAGTCTGTATGGGAGATGAGCTGATTCCGGAAAATGTGATCAACACCTGGAGGGTTCAAAAAAACGAATATTCCCGATTGAAGGATGCCGAATTTCGCATTTTACAAGGAGGAAAGGATGATTCCCAAGAAAAGTTCAATTACGTAAGTGAACTTTACGAAAAAAACAAAGCTGAATTACTTACCAAGGATGAACAGATACGGCTTTTGGAGGAAGAAGTCGCCAGTTTGACCAAAAATGCAGGGAAACAAATCCCATTTGGAAACATCAGTGCTGAGGCTAAAGCCAATTACCAGAACATTGCTGCACTTGGATTTTCCTATCAACTACAAACGGACTTTAAAAAGCTGGATACGGTTCCTGTTTTTGAGGTGAAATGGAAAGAGGGTATTCGACAGAACCAAAAGGATGCGGATGCCAAAAAAATGCTGGCCTGGCTCAAACTGAGACTTCAGGATACGACTTTGATCATTAAAGAAGTGGAGTAAGATATCGGATTTCAGTAGGCAGATATCGGTTGACGGAAGTCAGATATTAGAGATTTGATTTTTGTACACCGACATCTGAGATAGCATTAGTTCCGTTCCTCAATATACATTTGGCGCACCTTTTTGAACAGTTCAGAAGAGTACACAAAATTGGTAACTGCCTCGTTATCCGTCTTAAAGATTTCCTTGTTGGTGCCCTCCCATTCCTTATAGCCGTCTTTTAAAAAGATGATTTTTTCCCCGATTTCCATCACCGAGTTCATATCGTGGGTATTGATTACTGTGGTGATGTTGTATTCCCGGGTGATTTCTTGAATGAGGTTATCGATCAGAATGGCAGTTTTGGGATCTAGTCCAGAGTTGGGCTCATCGCAGAACAAATATTTCGGATTCATTACAATGGCGCGTGCAATGGCCACCCTTTTTTTCATTCCACCAGAGATTTCCCTGGGGAATTTTTTATGGGCATCCACCAAGTTTACGCGCTCCAACACAAAATCCACCCTATCCTGCATCTCGGCCTTGGACTGTTTCGTAAACATATCCAACGGAAACATTACGTTGCCCTCAACCGTCATGGAATCGAAAAGCGCACTGCCTTGAAAGACCATCCCCATTTCTTGCCGTAGATTACGTCGTTCATCCAGAGTAAGCTCAGAATAGTACTGTCCGTTATAGCAAATTTGACCCTCTTCGGGCTCAAAAAGTCCAAGCATGCATTTCAAAAGGACTGTCTTTCCTGAACCACTTTGCCCAATGACCAAGTTTGTCTTCCCCTGATCAAAAGAGG
>JANQRD010000078.1 GCA_028284725.1 Allomuricauda sp.
ATTTATCGAATGAACCTTCATGAATCACAGCAGTGATAAAGTTTTTCATGTTGGCAGGAGAGCCCGGTTTTTCAAATGTGTCAATATCAGCTTTGACTAAATCCAGGATTTCATTTGCAGTGGATTTAGGTAAATAGACTCTTGAAGCTGCGCTACATTTTTGTCCCTGGAACTCAAACGCCCCACGAGTAATGGCAGTTGCTACCTGTTGCGGCTTTGCCGATGGATGCGCAACGATGAAGTCTTTTCCTCCGGTTTCGCCAACGATTCTGGGATATGTTTTATAGGTATGGATGTTGTTTCCAATTTGTTTCCAGAGCTCTTTGAACACAAAAGTGGATCCTGTAAAATGAAGCCCGGAGAAATCTGGGCTTGCCAAAACGGTTTCAGTGATCATCACGGGATCTCCCATCACCATGTTAATAACGCCATCGGGTAATCCTGCCTCTTTGAAAACATCCATAATCACCTTGGCAGAGAATACTTGGCTATCGCTCGGTTTCCAAATCACCACATTGCCCATCATCGCAGCACTTGCTGGAAGGTTACCGGAAATCGCTGTAAAGTTGAAAGGAGTGATTGCGTACACAAAACCTTCCAGAGGACGGTATTCCACACGGTTCCAAATGCCGTCTGCAGATTCAGGTTGTTCCGTATAAATCTGGGACATGTATTCCACATTGAATCGTAAAAAATCAATGTACTCACAGGCAGCATCAATTTCAGCTTGGTGTATGGTCTTCGACTGTGCCATCATTGTGGCTGCGTTGATTTTAGCGCGGTATGGTCCGGCTACCAATTCAGCTGCTTTTAGGAAAATGGCCGCACGTTGCTCCCAAGTAAGGTTGGCCCATGCGTCACGTGCTTCCAAACCATTGGCTATGGCCTGTTCCGCGTGTTTTTTATCAGCTAGATGGTATTGCCCCACGACATGTTTATGCTCATGAGGAGGAGACATAGGGCGTGTATTTCCAGTTTTAACTTCTTCAGAGCCGATGTACAACGGAACTTCAACATTGCCCTTGTAATATACATCGTATTGCTGTAACACTTCTTCCCGTTCCGGAGTGCCGGGAGCATAACTTTTTATTGGTTCGTTATAGGCAGTTGGAACTTGAAAAAAACCTTTTCCCATGGTGGTGAATTTTGTATTTAAAAATGCCACCAAAGGTAGTAAAAGTAATAGTGAATTACTTATTTTTCATTACTGATTATTGGCCTTAATACTTAGGTATTTTGTGTAACCATTTATAGAGTGGATTGCTTCATCGATAAGTAACATTCCAGCTTTGATTTCAACCTCTGAAACCTTTTTTTCATCCACGCAAATGATTAAATCGTCCTTGATTTCAAATAGGGAGCCACGACTTATTCTGCAAAACTGAATGTTCTCTTTATAGTGGAACCTTCCAAAACCTTCGGCTATGTTTCTGGTTGTTGACCGACCGGCTCTTCTCAGGTTTTGAATCATGTCAAAATCCTTTCCATTGATCTTGTTGTCGATAAAATCCTCAATCCAAATCCGGACTTTTCTACATTTTTGCCAACAATCCAATTCTTCAAAAGAGGTGTAGCTTGGCATTGTTTGGTAGATTTTGGGAAATAGAAGTAAGTGATCAGTAAGAAATAATCAGAAATCAAACATCTAGTTTACAGCAAATGGAGCGGCAAACTTGAAGGTGGGAATGTCCACTTCAAATTCCTCGGTTGAAGTGAAGTTTACCATATGGTAGTACCCCCTCATGGCCCCAATTGGAGAAGCCAATAGACAACCGGAACTATAAGTATGGGACTTTCCGGGCTTGATTACCGGTTTTTTTCCAATTACCCCTTCACCATCAACGGTTTCCAATTCTTTTAAGGCGTCAAAAATGTCCCAATGGCGGGCAGTCAATTGCACTACATCCTTGCTCTGGTTTTCAATGGTGATGGTGTACCCGAAGGCATAATGCATTTTGTAGTTCTTGAAAAAAGTACCCTCGAAAGTAGTCTGAACGGATACCTTGATTCCCTTGGTGATTTGAGTAAACATAAGCCTAGTACGTAAAAACGCTTCCTGTGAACAATAAAATAACCACGAAAAGTGCCAAAAAGGCGAACATGGTGTTCAGGAAGAGGTATTTAATAATCGTTTTAACCCTGCCCTGCCCGTAAAATTTTCGCATCGCCTTGTACAGGTAAAAGCCAAAAATCAGCAAAAAGATGCCTGCACTTGCCGTATTGAAAATAGTATCTATTATCAGGCTAAGGATGAGCAAGATAAATAATAATGATTGGTTGTGGAAACTAAAGATAAGATGATCGGTGTAGGTATATTTTTTTCTGATGTACACCACCCAAAGAAAAACTGTGAAGACC
This sequence comes from Allomuricauda sp., assembly GCA_028284725.1. GTDB lineage: Bacteria > Bacteroidota > Bacteroidia > Flavobacteriales > Flavobacteriaceae > Flagellimonas. Next base: position 2,359 of record JANQRD010000078.1, read on the forward strand.
GGAAGAAAGAAAAAAATGACCAATGGCAACTTGGCTATCGTATTGTTTAAATAGGTGCCAGGTTGGTCAATTGCTTTCAATGAGCTCTTAGATCCATTAAAGGCCATTTTGTTTTTCCATGTTTCTTCAGCACCATATTTTTCCTTCGCTTCTTCAAAGGTCTTAATGGAATCCTTTTGTAAAAAGGTAAAGAAAAACTCCATTCTTGCCATCAAACTGCCTGAATTATCCCTTTGGAGTTCCGAAAAATACTTTCTGGGGTTGGCCAACATAAAAGAATCTTTTCTGGCTTCCTCTTGTATCCCCTGATTTATGATCGATCCCAGTGAATCTAAATTTTGCACTCCTGGAATCGGGATTTTTTCCAAATTTCTTAGAGAGTCCAAATTCGCTAGGGCTTCCTCCGTTTGTTTTTTGGTGTCCACACTATCCGATTCTCTGTAAGCATAGGATAGGGGGCCGGTCTTTTCAATTCTGTCCTTAAGGTCAAGGTCATCTAAGTTGGAGAGACTGTTGTCATAAGTGACCATTAGGAAGTATAAAAAGGCCAGGCTCAACAGAAATCGGAACGGATTTGTATATGCCACCCTTTTCCCTTTGATATAATCCTTGGTAATGGTTCCTGGTTTGATCAGTAGGGAGTAAAGGGTCTTTAAAAGCTTGGAATCGTAATTGATCAGATTGGAGAAAAACTCATCAAAAAAATCCTTCAACACCAGTTTTTTGTTGCTGTTGGCTTGGGAGCAATTGGGACAGTACTTGTCGCTAATGTCCAATAAATGCCCACAGTTAAGGCATTCGGTGCCCCGGTATTTAAGCTCGTATCGGCCTTTGGTAATTAAGCTTGGTTTGTTACCCATTCCCTTTCAGGATTTGGACTAAAGATAATTAATTGCTGATAGTTCTGGAGTTGACGGAGCCGATACCTATTATACTATCGTACAGATCTCCAAAATCGCGATAGTAGACCAAGATGAGGTAATTGTTCTCCGTAAAGTGGAAATTCCCACTTACATAATTGAGATCCACGACCCCGCCCTCACGTTCGATGACGTACTTGTAATTGTAGAAACCTTGTTTCATGGGGAGGACCAGTTCCATCTTTCCACTTTCCGTATTGAAAGTCATTCTGTTTTCTTCCACAAGCTCATAGTTGTTGAACTTTCCTACCACATAGACTTGGTCGAGTCCTATTTCATTGGTGTATGGAAGGCTGAAATGTACGTTGGAATATTCCGCTTCGCGGGACACGTCTTCCCCTTGCAAGGTTCGTATAAAAAAATCCCCATTAATATCAGGAAAATAAGTATAGGGCTGATCATATCTGAAAATGTTGGTGAACAGATAATGATGGTACAACTCCTTGAAATCTATCTTGGAAATGGCAAATGTCGGGGCACGAAGATCTTTTGTGTCAAAATTCAGAAATTCATTACCACCGAAAAAACTGGTTTCTTGATCATACCTATAAACGAGTTCGGTACCAAGGGTAAACTGTGGTTTTATGTTGTACAGGGCGGTGGGCCAAAAATGATTTTGGAGGATGGCCACCTTGACTTCTTTCTTTGGATTTACCACGGGGAAGGCCGCTGTGTTGATGTAAAACTGGACTACTTGTTTGGTGTTGAGAAAATTAAAATCCCGAGATCGTTTTACATCGCCTCGTACACTGACCAAATCCCGATATACCACAAATCTTCTCGAAAACTGGAGGTCGCCGTGCATGTTGTAGATTTCAATGAGGTAATTGCCGCTGACCTTTAAGCGGATATTCTCATTGGGAATCGTTAACCTGTAGTTGGAGTAAGGCTGAAGCGTGGTGTAACTGTTTTCATAATCGATGATGCGCTGGTTGTCCATGCCCACCAAGTACTGCGATTTCAAAAGCTGTGAAGGCGTCCAGTCGTAATCGCAATGAATAATTTTATAGTAATAGTCCTGTTCATTTGCTGTTAGGTCATCAAACTCCAAAGTAATCACCTCCCCAAGCTGTATGACCGGGAATTGATCTTCAGTCGGTCCCCTAAAAACGATGGTCTTAATATTGGATGGAGGATTCACTTCTTCCTGTACTTGGGCACAAAGTCCTGAGACAAAAAAGAAGCATAGCATTTGTTTGATCAAAAAACGCATTTAGGGCTTATTTTTCGGGTAAAGGTAAACAAAAACTATGCCCTGCAAATTTAGCTCGATGTAATCCCATTTTTATGGGCGAATTATTATGAAAAGAGTCCTTTTAGTGCTAAATTTGCCAGCAATTCTGATAACAAAAGGTCTACAACAATATGTCTAAAGACATCCGAATTAAAAAGGGGTTGAACATCAACCTTGTCGGGGCAGCAGAACAGACTACTTCCAAAGCCGTTTTAAGCAACGTATACGCCCTAAACTTAGATGATTTTCACGGAATAACACCAAAAATGTTGTTAAAGGAGGGGGCTGAGGTAAAAGCCGGGGAGCCCTTGTTCTACAACAAAAATAAGGAAAACATGTTCTTTGTGTCTCCTGTGAGTGGGGAATTGGTGGA
>JANQRD010000111.1 GCA_028284725.1 Allomuricauda sp.
AAAGAAAATGTAAACGTTTACATTTTTATTCGTAGTTTTGCGTTCGTTCAGAATGCTTTCAAAAACAACTACATACTTTTTAAGTGCTTTAGTACTAGCGGGCACTCTTTTAGGATTTGTGTCCCCCGCCCTCGCATTGGCCTTGGGGATGTTGGGTGGTATCTTTAAAATAGCTGAGCAAGGTTTGGTCGAACAGAGCAAGAAGTTCCAGAAGGGCCTACTCCAATTATCCGTGGTGGGGCTTGGATTTGGAATCCATGTGCAACAGGCCATAGAAGTGGGATCCAATAGCTTTTTCATCACCTTGGTTACCATAGTATGCACTTTTATCATTGCATTTGCGATTGCAAAAATTCTTAAATCGGAGCGAATCACTACCATTTTGGTCGCATCAGGTACCGCCATTTGTGGTGGAAGCGCCATTGCAGCAGTAAGTCCGAGTCTAAAGGCAGATTCCTCACAGACCTCCATCTCACTTGCCATTGTTTTTTTGCTCAATGCCATAGCACTGTTTATATTTCCCTATATCGGGCATTTTTTTGAATTGAATCAAAGTCAATTTGGTATTTGGAGTGCGATTGCCATACACGATACCAGTTCTGTTGTGGGTGCTGCCGAAGTTTATGGTGAAACTGCACTCAACATAGCAACAACTACCAAACTGGTGCGTACCCTCTGGATCATTCCCCTGGTATTAATCATTTCGTTTGGTTCAAACTCTAATGAAAGATTTGCATTTCCCTGGTTTATTTTTGGCTTCATTGCCGCCATGTTGATCAGTTCCTATGTGCCTTCGGCTGAACTTTTCAGCGAACATATTGTTTGGGTCGCAAGAAAAGCTTTGATTTTCACCCTCTTTCTTATAGGGTTGCAGATTAACATAGCCCAGCTCAAAAAACTTGGTTTCAATATTTTAATTGTTGGTATTTTTACTTGGATTGTTTTAGGCGTGGTGTCCTTGCTATATGCTTTAAACTACGTCTGACACATAGACATCAATTCGAAGAACGCTAGAATCGCCACCCCATGGCTGGTATAAAAGAAATCGCTAAACGTACCGGATTATCCTTGGCCACCGTATCAAGGGTTTTTAACAATAGCCCCTTGGTTTCGCCAAAGACAAGAGCAAAGGTATTGAAGGTTGCGGAAGAACTTGATTACCGTCCCAATATCATGGCGGCTGCGCTACGAAGTGGAAAGAGCAAAATCATAGGTGTAGTAGTCCCAGAGGTGAACAACTACTTTTTTAGCGGCATCATCAATGGTATTGAAAAAATTGTCAGCAATTCAGGATACAATATCATCATTTCACAATCCCACGAATCCCAAGAAAAAGAAGATACTGCCCTGAACTCCTTTTTGACCCTTCAGGTCGAAGGAATCCTTATGTCCATTTCCACTGAAACCACCAACTATTCGTTCATTCAAAAAATAATCAAGAATAAAATTCCCATTGTTTTTTTTGATAGGGTTCCCACTTTGGACAGCATTAATTCCGTTACCCTGAACGATCATTTAGGAGCATATTTGGCTACGGAACATCTATTGAACCAAAATTGCAAGCATCTTTTGCACATTGCGGGAGACCCTTATGTCTCCATATTCAAAGAAAGAAAAAACGGTTTTTTGGATGCTATTGCCAAAAAAGATGCTAAAAACATCAAGCACCAATCCGTTTCGCTAACAACCGATATTAAAAAGGATCAGAAAACCTTAAAAGACTTGTTCCAAAAAAATCCGAGCATCGATGGCATATTTGCTTTTGGTGATGAAATTGGACTTCACGTGCTCAACCTACTTAAAGAACTGGGAATTGATGTGCCCAACATGGTAAAGCTTATTGGTTTTGGAAATGCGAACTTCAGTAATCTTACCCAACCCAAAATCAGTACCATTGATCAAGAATGTTCCGAAATGGGGGAATTGGCGGCCGAAATTTTGCTTAAAAATTTGGAAAATCCCAACACCAAAATCGAAACTAAAGTACTGTCGCCCAGATTGGTGATTCGGGAATCCACGAAGCCCGATCAAAACTAGAATCAATACGCCAAAAGTTGGGCTATTTGTTTGTGAAGGGTCTCAGCTGCATCCTCTGCAACGGAATTGTCCTCAGTGCTTAACACCTTAAATATCGAAGAAATTGGGTTTTTATTCGGATGCACATGAATACCCAAATGATTCAAGACCTCTGCCAAATGATCCATCCCTCTTAAATTTCCGGCCCTTCCAGAGGCAATTCCAGTGATACAGGCTTTTTTATCAGCGAAACTTTGTTGATATTCCCTAACGGACATGGAATCCAAAAGCAACTTTACAATTCCAGGATAACTCCCATTATATTCAGGAACAAAAAACCAAAACTTGGTGGCAGGAATAAAATAGGTATCCTGAATTTCAGTAATCAACTTTGGTTGATTGGAATCTTTGTACATGGTCTCATGGATAAGATTCCCTTCAAGTGCCGACAAGTCTAAAAATTTTACCTCATCCTGAGCTTCCTTCTGAAGCTTCTCAAAAGCATACTTGGCAAAATGCAGGGTTTTGTTGCTTTTTCTATTCGATCCCGAAATAACTGTAATCATAAAAACGTTAAAAAAGTTAAATATAAAAACAATGGGGCCAAATTATGAAATTTTATAATGTAAACGTTTACATTTATGGTTAATTTATTTACTTTTGACTCTTTATGTCAATTGTTTAAAGCCAATGGAGTTCACCAAAGACAACATTTCCCCTTACATTATCGGAACAATGCGATTGGGCACCTGGGGAAGCAACCTTTCCACTGCCGAATATGAGCGTTTTATAGAAGGTTGCATGGAACTCGACCTCATCGACTTTGATCATGCCGATATTTACGGACATTACACAACGGAAGAAGATTTTGGCAAAGTCCTTAAAACAAGAAAGGATTTACGATCTAAAATGCGGATCACCACTAAATGTGGAATAAAGTTGATTTCGGAGAATCGTCCAGAACATCGTATCAAATCCTACGACCTTTCTGCAAGTCATATTGAAGCATCGGTCAATAAATCCTTGGCAAGTTTGCATACAGATTATCTGGATGTACTATTGTTGCACAGACCCGATTATCTTTTTAATCCCTATGAAATTGCGGAGGTTTTCATCAAGCTCAAAAAGGAAGGAAAAGTGTTGGCCTTTGGCGTCTCCAACTTTTCACCTTCGCAATTCGATCTATTGCATTCCTTGACACCCTTGGTTACAAACCAAATTGAAATATCGTTGCTGCATCGGAATGCCTTTGAGGACGGCACTTTGAATCAATGCCAAAGACTAAAAGTTGTTCCATCAGCATGGTCACCTTTGGGAGGGGGCGAACTTTTCAAGAACAGCACTGATTCCAAAATCAAGGGTATACAGAAAGTTTTGGCCCAACTTGCGGAAAAACACGAAGCCACTTCGGATCAAATCCTATATGCTTGGCTCAGAAAACATCCTGCTGGTATAATTCCTGTTTTAGGAACCTCAAAAATTGAACGTATACAAGCGGCTCATCAAGCATTAAAAATACAGCTTACCCACGAGGAATGGTACATGCTTTGGGAAGCGGCTCTGGGGAGAGAAATAGACTAATCTTACAAAACACATAAAGACTTAAAAATGGACAATTCAAAAATAGAAATTAGATCTCCGCACCTGGAAGGTGCCGAAGTATCATGGTTTGCTCCCATTTGTAATGGGGACGATCGCTATTTGGGAGAGCGAAGCATGGAGTATAAAAGTACTTTCAAAAATGCTTCCCAAATTTTGTTGACTGCCGACAAAAATGGGTTCAGAAATATTTTGTGCCCTTCCTCATATCAAGTGGGTCAGGACACCCTCCCCTTTGTTTCGGCTGTTGCACCAATGACCGAACAAATCAACCTGCTGGCGGCTGTACGATGTGGCGAAATTCACCCTGCGATGTTGGCGCGAACCCTCGCTACTATAGATCATATTCTTGAGGGTAGGTT
>JANQRD010000118.1 GCA_028284725.1 Allomuricauda sp.
AGCCTCCGGTTTACGGTTAAAATCCAGAGACCTTATGAAATTCGGAATGTTATATGCCAATCATGGTACTTGGAAGGGAAAACAATTATTGTCCGAGGAATGGGTGAAAAAATCATTACATCCCCATGTTTGGTTTGGCCGTAACAACAATGTGGGATATGGATACCAATTCTGGATTTTCAAAGCCAATACCATACATGAAAATGAAAACCATTTGATTCCAGCGGCAGTAGGTAATGGTGGACAACGCATCTACATTGATACACAGCATGATATGATTATTGTCATTACAGCTGGCAACTACAACAATTGGACCTTAGAAAAGGACTCAGAAGCACTTCTAGTGGATTTCATATATCCAGCCTTAACACGATAAAACAATAGTCCTTTTTGGAGTAACCTGTGCAGGAAATTGCGGAAAAAACGAAAATACTCGAATACCTTATGGCGAGTAAAGGGTATTGTTGGCTTTCAAATTGAATTATAGATATCCAGAAAGCATATAAGCTTTGCCAGACGTCCGTAGGACCGTCAAAAGATTACCTCCGAACTCATTGAACAGGAAGATACGGGTGGTAAGGCGATTGCTCTAAAGATGCAAGACTTAAAAAGACACTAGTCTCTTATTCATTATCCTGGAAATGCGTATCTGCCCAATTGGAATAGCGCGGGTTGTCCACATGCATGATCCAAATCTCATCGGTATACTCACCCTCCATTTGTGAACGATAGGCAGCATAGGCATCCTCATTTTCCTGGTATTTGGCTAGATATACATAGTTTAGGCCATTATCTGGATTTTTAAAGTATTTGGCATCCAAGCCCCTACTTTTCAGATCTGCCATGAAGTTTTTCAGGTAACGTTCATTTTTAAAAACATTGGCAACGATGTAATGCCCTTGGCCTATACCATCCAATTTGATGAATTTTTCAATAGGTTTATACGAACCTCCCGTAAAAGAACCCTTCTCTTTCTCTTGGGCAGATTTCTTTTTTACCGTGGTTTTGGTTGTATTTTCGGCCAAACTTGTTGTTTGCAGTGCCTTGTCCAATGAATCCAAATCAGCACTTTTGGCCAAGTATAATTTCTGGGCCTGCTCCTCAATATCTGGACGTTTGTAATCGGTTTTGCGCTGTACCATCCGCATCACCATCTCAAAACGTTTCTCTAAATCGCGCTGCCTGTTTTGTTCCAACGAATCCATTTTGAAAATAAGCTCGTTGATCACTGCATAATTATCTTCCTGTTGGGCCTTTAATTGCTTCACCTGCTCTTCCCAAAAAGCTAAATCTTCTTTGTTTGTGGGCCTTAAAGTAGTTTTCGTATCTAATTTGCTCTGTTTCGACTTCTTTTTTTCCTTGATATCTGCCACAAAAGTTCCCTCAATGGGCTTGGCAGTGGAACCCTCTTCATTGGAAGCCAGAACATTTCTAGAAAGTGACGGCATAAAGGAGAATGCGATAGATACTTCGTGGGTTACTCCTAAATCTGCCAAGTTGTTGTTGATATTTTTCTCAATGTTGTACCCAAAGGATAACCTTCGATTTAAATTGAAACCAGTACCTGCGGAAGCACCATAAAGTTGGTCGTACCCCCCTTGAAGCCATCCAATTCTCGGTAAATCAAGAATAAGCCCTCCACCAAAAATGGGGTCTTCGTCACCTACAAATCTGGCTCGGGCGAGTGGTAACAGTCTTCCATCCTCAAATATCCCCGCACCATTTTTGAATTCGTGGGCAAATTGGATATGCCCTGAAAAGGTTTTCTCATTGAAATCGGTCAGGGACCTTCCGGTTTTTATGTTGTAGTCGACCAGGTTTTGCGCAAAAACCCCAAAGTCAAACTTTCCTAAAGAAAGGTTTAGACCAGGTTGGAAGGATATGATGGAGCTTTGTGTGGCATCATTCAAAAGCGGATCATCCTCCAAGGTCACGGCCCTGTCAGGGTCAAAATTGCTGACGTAGTATGGAATGTTTACACCGAAACTAAGGCTGCTTTTAAGCCCTAATTGTATTCCATGTGAATAATTCGCCATCACACCCAGATTCGAAAAAACACCCTCTTGTTGGTTATACAGACTGAGCCCTAAACCAATTCGGTCATTAATGCGATTGCTGTAGCTCAAAAAGTAGTTTTGGCTGTTATCGTTGAAATCTGAACTTTGGTTTCTGTGGAATAAATTTACATACGATTTATCTTCCCGAACAGCCGAAAAAGTTGGATTGATCAAAAACCGATTGAACTTCAAAAGGTTTTGAAAAGGCACATCATAGCTTACATAAGGATTGCTCTCCTGTGCATGGGATGGAGCACAGAACACGCAACAAAGTATCAGGTAGAAAAACCAATCAATACGGTATGTAAATTTTGGGAATGGGGGTAGTTTTACATCCATAGCTAAATGTTTGTAGGTTCACAGACCTGGGGGTTACAGGTATGTATTTTTTGTACGGACTCATTAGCAAGATTTGGGACTTGTAAGAGTTTTACTATTAACTTTAAAAGTAATATTACATATTTTATCGGTAAATAACCAATTTTATCGTTAAAAAACGCAATATATTAGTTAACATAACGCTCTGAAGTCAAAAAAATTGGGTGATTTATCATAAATCCACCTTTAATCTCCATTGCACTTTCTTACAAATTTCTCTTGATTTCGTCGTATTTTTGGCTATTAATTCATCAATCTTTCCAAAAATCATGTCTGAAATCATTACAATGATCCCGTATTCCGATGCTTATGCCCATGCATTTAAAAGCTTGAATGAGGAATGGATAAAAAAGTACTTTAAGATT
>JANQRD010000177.1 GCA_028284725.1 Allomuricauda sp.
GAACTTCTTCATGATAGGGAGAAAAAAAGCGGGCCCAAAAAGCCCCTCAAATAACCCCTAAAAACGCAAAGCCTCACCAGCTAAGCGGGTGCAAATATAATCAGGTTATTTTTTCTCCGCAAATAGTTTTGAACTATTTTTCTTTAGAAAAAACACCAAAGTTGTAAACTGCTGTTTTTCAGAGGTGAATTATTTTACTGTTGTGATAACTTTAAGAAAAGAAATTCCATACCAGTCCAAAACGGATGACAAAGTCCCGATAAGGGTAATTAGGAGCGGAGTAATATTTAGGTTCCGAAAAAATGGAATTAAGGTGTTCCGCCTTTAAATATATCCTTGTCTGTCTCACCTTGGCATTAATAAAAACATCCAGTAATGGAAATGCGCCAAATTCTTCATTGTTTTGAATGTAAAACTCTCCCAGCAAAGGATTGTAGGCATTCATGTTATATGAGGTGAAATATTTAAATGTAACCCCGGTCTGCAAAAACATTGCTTTCTTGAATATATCCTTTGAAAAGTACAGTGAATTCCGAGTTACCAATTGTGGCACATTCAAAACCTGATTGTCCTGAGTAACCTCCTGATAGAGCACCGTATTGGCAAGGGCCCATCTTCTCCATTTGAAATCCTTGGTGTACTTTACCCGTAAGTGGTTGATCGTGGAGCCTTCTTGAAATGGTTGTACAAAAGCTGTCTCTAGTTGTGCATCAATTTGTTCTTGAGTAGCAGTAGATTGAAAATAGGTGTAATTGTCTATGGCACTATACTCGGCCTCAAGTAGTCCAAATTTCTTGGAATTGAACGCGAACCTGATGTTCTGTATTTGCTGGTTGTCAAAAGTGTCCGTGTTCTGCCAATTGAAATTTCGGTAATCGCTCTGGTACAATAGGAAATTGAAGTTGGGCATTCGAGATGACACATGAATTCCCCCGGAAATCAAATTGTTGTCATTTATTTGGTAATCCACCGAACCATTAAACGCGTTTCCACCCAATTCACCAGTTATATTATAAGTAATATCTCCCTTCAGCAACAATCGACCAAAGTCTTTGCGATAACTTCCTCCCACGGCAATTTCCTCCCCTTCCAATTGATTTTGAATTGTCCCAGCATCCGTTATCAAAACACTGTTGAAAAAATAATTGTAGTTGTACAGGCTTGCACTTCCAGTAAGTATGCCCAATGTTCTGTTGGAGAAAATGGCAGAGACTTTATTGAACATGGTTTTTAAACGTGCTCTGTCCTCGATAGGGGTTACAAAAGGGTCATCCCCAAAAGCATCCGTTTGGGCGGATTGTGTAAAGTCGTAGAATTTAGTCTCGTAATTAAATTCATGACCCAAAGCCAAGCTGGTAATCCTCTTATTTGTGGAATCCTGTTTTTTGCTTACCAATTTGAGCTGATGTTCAAAAAAATAACGCTTCCCCAGAATTCGGTTATTGGCATTGGTATACAGCACATCTATTCTAAACCTATCCGCAAAATCTTCTTCTCCTCCTTCAAACTGTTCCCGATTCAACAAACCTCCGTTTTCTTCCGATTCCAAATCTTGGGCGGTGATATGCCCCCGGATTTCATAGGCTCCATTTCTGGTTGAATAGTTAAAGGTGGTCCTAAAATTTCCCGACTGTGTTTGTTCAAATCGATATTTCCCCAAGGAACGAAACCCTTTGTAGGCGATTGAGGCATTGAATCTTTTTGAAACATTGAAAGCCAACAACGCATCCAACAGTTGTCCTTGTTCCAAAGTGGTTTTGAACATGAGTTCCGTCATAGGAGTGGGTACATTGTAATAGTTGATGTCCTCAACTTCCAAATAATTAAAGTGCCGTGCCTGTGCTCCCAAATGGGGATAAAAGGAATTTTCCGAAAACGACCTCCCCAAATGATTGTAAGGTCGACCTATATTGGCAAAGGGCATCAGTTCAAAATCGTCCTCTCGTATATAGTTGTATTTGTATTCCTTTCTAATAGTAAGGGTGGTATCCAAGGAGACTGTGTCCTTAGTATACGAAATGGTTTTATAATCCTCTATTGTAATGGAATCCCGTTGCTCCTCTTCCTTTTTTTGCCTGTTGAGCATTAATGTCCCTTTTTTGTCGGTGACATTTTTAGGAATGGAATCCAAAGGTTGGATTGAATCTACTTTTTGAACGGAATCGATCTTCGGCGAAGGGGGCAAAGAATCTTGTTGTGCAAATAGGGAAAACCCTGTAAAAAAGAGCAGGGCAAAAAATAATAATCTCATTCCGTATTATTGGTCAAGCAAAGGTATAAGTTTTGTTTCTAAACAAATGTGAAAGTTTATCTGATAAAAATCCATATTATTGGGTAGCCTACAATAGCCCGGTGCACACAACTATCTAATCCGATAAATGCTTAAACCGATTTTTAAATATGCCAATGAAGCGGGAACCGATGAAGCGGGGCGAGGATGTCTGGCCGGACCCGTTACGGCAGGGGCCATTATTTTACCTGAAGGATTCACAAATGCATTGTTGAACGACTCCAAACAGCTATCGGAGATAAAAAGGGAACATTTGAGGCCCATTTTGGAGGAAGCTGCCGTATCCTTTTCCGTTTGTCATGTTTTTGAGGATGAAATAGATCAGATCAATATCCTAAATGCCTCTATCACAGCTATGCACAGGGCTTTGGATGCCTTAATACAGGTGCCGAGCTTCATTTTGGTTGATGGGAATCGATTTAAGCCACATACCATTGCTCCACATGAATGTTTCATCAAAGGTGATGGAAAATACATGAGCATTGCCGCTGCATCGGTTTTGGCCAAAACCCATCGGGATGAATACATGGCTAAAATCCATGAAGAATTTCCCATGTACAATTGGAAAAAAAACAAAGGCTATCCCACAAAAGAACATCGAGAGGCCATAAAAAAGTATGGCCTTACCAAGTATCATCGAAAAACCTTTCGACAACTTCCAGAACAATTGACACTGGACATCTAAAAACCCTAAATTTGTTCGAAACTTTGAAAATGAAGCTCAAGGTACTGCTTTCCATTTTTGCCATTTTTGTATTTGGCTGCAAAACCGAGATAACCACCAAAGATTCATTACTGGAGCACCTCTTGCCCAATGCAGGCCTGATTATTAAGATCAATAACCTATCCAACTTTAAAAGTGAACTGCGTAACAACACTTTTTTAGAATCCACAAAGGCCTTTCCTGTCCACAAAACCATTTTGAACAAAGTAAATGGCCTGGAAAACCTGAATACCGAATCACCCTGTTTGTTGGCATTCTATAACGTTGGGAAGGAGAATCAGGAATTCATCTTGGTTACAAAAAATGGTGCAGATCTTTTCAATTTGGATGATGTCGACAACAAAACTATTGAAACCCTTACCTATCAAAACAAGGCCATTACCAAATATACTGTGGACGAAAAAGAGGTATTTGGACTTTTGGAAGATGGTAAACTCATTTTGGGATCTTCACTCATGCTAATGGAGAACCTGGTACGTGCCAAAAGTGAAGTTCCAATCAACCGAACCCTTCAGCGTTTGTACAACTCATCGGGAACGGACAAATCGGCAACGTTTTTCTTCAATTTAGAGGAGCCTTCATCGCTGCTATCCGCGCAATTGAAAAGCAATGAGGAAAACTTCGAAACATTTGGTGACTGGGTTTCCATGGACTTTTCGGCCAACTCCGACAACGTTAGTTTAAACGGAGTAGTAGTCGCAACGGATTCTACTAAAAATTTCATCAATCTTTTTAAGGGAACAAAACCATTATCCCATAAAACCCCGTTTTTTGCACCTCAAAATGCACAAGCCATTATTTCATATACATTTGATGATTATCAGGTTTTTGCCAAAAACCAAAATACATACTTGGACAGGGCAAAAACTATTGACTCCCTTTTCAACACCATTGAAGAGGTAGGCATCATCTATGCCAATAACCAAAAAATGGTTTTGTTGAATTCCTTTGGTGCGGAAGGCCTTTCCGACCTTCTAAATTCCCAAAAAACTGCATCGACCTACTATCAAGGAAGTGAAATCATGACCGTTCAACAAAAGAACTTATTGACCGAAGGGTTTAGTTCCCTAGTCCAAGATTTTGAGGCGAACTTCTGCACGATTTTGGAAAACACCTTTATCTTTTCGGAAAACAGGGCATCCCTACAAACAGTTATAGGCAATTACCGGAATTCGGCTTCGTTCAACAACACCTCCTTGTACAAAACAGCTGCCGCTTCTCTAGCTAATGAATCAAGTGTTCTTTTTATTTCGAACGCTTCCGGCATCGATTATCTTGCTGAACAGCGACTGGTGCCAAAGCTTTTCGACCCTATTAAAAAGGCTGACTTTTCGAATCAAGTTTTCGCATCACAGGTGGTAGCGGACAGTGATTTTGCCCACATGAACCTTATAGTTTCCAAAATTGGGAAAACAGTCAAAACCAATACCGTTACACCCTTGTTCACTTTGGAGCTGGATACAGATTTGGCCAACGACCCCCAATTTGTGAAGAACCACAGGACCAACAAACAGGAAATTGTAGTTCAGGACGAGGATAATTTCCTTTACCTTATCTCAACGGATGGAAAAGTTCTTTGGAAGAAGCAACTGGAAGGGAGAATACAAGGTCGTATCGAACAAGTGGACATTTACAGGAACGGACGCCTGCAGCTTGCTTTTTGTACCAGCAATCAGTTTATGATTATAGATCGCAATGGAGAGGATGTCCCACCTTTTAAAATAACTTTTGAAGGCGGCAACCTAAATCCTTTGGCCGTTTTCGATTATGAGGGTAAAAAGGATTATCGCTTCGTGATCACCCAAGGCGAAAGGATTTTTATGTACAACAACAAAGCCCAAATTGTGGATGGTTTTACCTATACGCGTGCCGAAAGTCCCATCATTGCCAGTCCGAAACACTTTAGAATAGCCAATCGTGATTATTTGGTGTTTCAATTAGAAAACCAAAGCCTTAAAATTAGGCATCGAGCAGGTGGTGAGCGCATCAAGGTGAGCGAAAAAATAGATTTCTCGGGTAATGAGGTCTTTTTATATAAGAACAAATTTTCGCTTACCAACAAAAAAGGGGTGTTGCACCAAATTGATACCAAAGGAAAGCTTACCGCAACCAATTTCAATCTTAATAAAGACCACGGAATGTACGCCACCAGTAAGACCTTGGTGTTTATGGATGACAACATTCTCAGTATTAAGGGCAAAAAGGTGGAGTTGGATCTTGGCGTCTACACCAAACCAAAGATTTTCTACATCTACGATAAAATCTATGTGGGTGTGACGGATATCCAGAATCAAAAAATATATCTGTATGACAGTCAGGCAAAACCCATTCCCGGTTTCCCAATTTTTGGAAGCTCTTTGATTGATTTGGTGGACACGAACAACGACAGAAAACTAGAGTTGGTGGCAAAAGATCAAGATAACTCAATCATTGTCTACAAAATGAATTAAAGGCTTCTTTACTGCAGCTTATACATTAGTTCATACAGAATACACATCTTACGGCTTAACAAGGGTGTAATTTTGTAGTTTTCAATGAATTGTACTACCTTAAAACTCATACATCTAAACACTATCTAAATGAAAACTTCGCTGACCAGCAAACTTTTACTTTGCTCAATATTTGCGTTTGCCTTTAGTATGAATGGCAATGCGCAGTTCTTTAAAAAACTGGCCAAAAAAGCTGAAAAAGCCGCCGAACGAACTGTTGAGCGCCGTGTTGAAAAAGAAACTTCGGAAAAGACCGATCAGGCGCTCGATAGTATTTTGGAACCCGGTTCTGGTGGGAAAAAGGCTCCTAAAGCGCCTGATACTTCCGGTAGCGATGGACAAAACAATACTGGAAATGGCAACCAAAACCCTACCAATCCAAGTGCTTCGGGAGCTTCAGGTCCGAAAACCATCGCCGTTTATAGCAAGTTCGACTATGTTCCCGGTGATAAACAACTATTCTATGATGACTTCGGCAATGATTTTATAGGAGATTTTCCATCTAAATGGAATACCAATGCCGGCGGTGAATTGGTTACTTTAGGTGATTCTCCACAAAAATGGTTAGAACTAAAATCGGGGTACAATATTTATTACATACCCGATGTTCCACAACTTCCGGAGGAATATACCATTGAATTTGATTTGGCTGCCGTAGGCCTGGATAGACAAACCTCCTCGCAGGCAAAAGTAGCAATTACCTTAAGTAATGATGACAAATTTAAACCAGGCAGTAACAACGCTTATGCCGAAATTCCGTTTTGCCAGTATGCAGCAATAGGAATCACCGTTCAGAACAATATTAACGGCAAAAGAGAGATAAGGAGTACGGTCAAGGCGGATATAAGGGATGTAGTCCTGAATAATCCGCACATTTCCATTGCCGTAAACAAGCAGCGTTTTAGGTTATGGGTAAATGAAGTGAAATATATTGATGTGCCAAGATTGGTGGCCACTGGTGCGGTAATACATACGGTGAAATTCCTGGCCAATGGTTTCAAGGATGGGAAGGAAAAGGTTTTTATCACCAATCTCAAGGTTGCTGAAGGAGGCGTTGACCTTCGCCGAAAACTAATTTCGGAAGGAAAAATATCCACCAACGCTATTCTATTTGATTCCGGCTCCGCCAACTTACAGCCACAATCCATGGGGGTCATCCGCCAAATCTCGCAAGTGTTGCTCCAGGAGTCCTCAATCAATCTCAAAATTGTGGGGCATACGGATTCTGATGGAGATGACACCACCAATATGCAACTCTCAAAAGATCGGGCTGCGTCGGTAAAAAATGCACTTGTGGACATCTATAATATTGATTCCAACAGGTTGACAGTTGATGGAAAGGGTGAAAGTGAACCGGTATCCGACAACAACAGTCCCGATGGTAAGGCGCAAAACAGACGGGTAGAGTTCATAAAACAATAGTCATGAAAAACATATATTTCCTTTTTAGCGTCGCAGTTCTTTCCTTTGGAGGAAACATGCTTTCCGCACAAGGCAAGTGCAGTAAATTTTACCCGTTAAAAGAAGGAGCAAGTTTTACCTTGACCATGTTTGACCAGGATAGCGTGGCACAAGGCACGGTGACCTACAAGGTCGACCAGGTAGTAGGCGATTCGGGGCGTTATACTTACTCCATGAATGTAGGAGGCGCAGTCATGAACAGCGCACACTACACAATTTCCTGCACCGATGATGGGGTCGATATCGACTTCAGCTCTATGGGCGGAGGCATTTTGTCAAGATATTCCAATATGGATGTGGACATTTCAGGAACAAATATTTATATCCCTAATGAACTTAACGTGGGCGATGTACTGAATGATGCGAACATGGTTTTAAAAGCCAGTGGTGTCCCTGGCGGCATGAATATGACCTTAAAAATGACCAACAGAAAAGTAGAGGGAAAAGAAACCATTATGGACCCCAGCGGAGAACGTCGCGAATGCTTTATCGTGAGTTATGATATGATCATGAACATGGGTACTATCATCAGTTCACACACCAAACAATGGCTCGCTGAAGACATAGGACTGGTAAAGGCAAAGGAATACGACCGTGATGGTGGGACGCTGCGTGGCATTGTGGCGCTAAGTTCCTATCAGCTTTAAAATGCAGAACCCGGGGTTTAGACCTCGGTTTTTTCTTTTAAGAGCTCGGCTTCAAAAAGGGTTTCAAAATGGCGAAGCAGTTTCTGCTTCACCTCTTCCATGTCCACTTCCTTTTTTCCCAATTCAACATTTAATGAGGTGACCGCCTTATCTTTTATCCCACAGGGAATCATTAGGTCAAAATAGCCCAAATCGGCATTGATATTTAAAGCAAAACCATGCATAGTCACCCAGCGGCTTGCCCTTACCCCCATGGCACATATTTTGCGGGCAAAAGGAGTACCCACATCCAGCCAAACACCGGTTTCTCCGTCGGAACGTTCGGCTTTTAATCCGTATTCCGCCAGCGTTAAAATCACCATTTCCTCCAAAAGACGCAGGTACTTGTGGATATCGGTAAAAAAGTTGTCCAAATCCAATATGGGGTAGCCTACGATTTGTCCAGGGCCATGATAAGTGATGTCACCTCCCCTATTGATTTTATAAAATGATGCACCTTTTTCCTTAAGTCGTTTTTCATCGACCAATAGGTTATTGATGTCACCACTTTTACCCAAAGTGTACACATGCGGATGCTCCACAAAAAGAAAATGGTTGGGTGTTTCCAAGCCGGTGTTCTCCCGTCGGTTCTTGATTTTTACATCAACAATCTCCTTAAAAAGTGTTTCTTGGTAATCCCAGGTTTCCTTGTAATCCTTGAAGCCTAAATCCTGTAGGACAACTTTTTTGTTCATCCTGCAAAGATACGAAGACCTTGGGCCGTAACCTAGTTCTCCAATTCTACCTCAAGATCAAGGACGGAAGGGTTTTTCATCAAATCCAAAAACTTGACCTCATAGATCAACGTCTTTCCATCAGCACTAAAAGTGGCCGCCTCGGCGGTAGTCGATTTTACCCTTCTTGGGAAATGATATTTCAGTGTGTATGTAGATCCCGACAAAAACATTTCGGCGCCTTGGAGACTGTCCAATCCTTGTTGAAACAATTCCTGATCCAAAATTTCGGCCTTTCTGGAAAAGCTGTTTTTTTTGAAAGAGTAGGTAACCTCGGTAGTAGGATCTTGCATTCCCATTGGCTGGGATTGCTGTTTACCAACATTGCCCAAGTCGTTCGCAGTTTGAAAAGCGTTGAAAGCATCATTGACTTCTTCAATTTTCTTAAACTCACTGAATAGGTCAAACTTCATCACCTTTTCCTCCGGATTCATAACCATGTGCATATTGAATGGCTCCAAACGCTTCAACTTCGCCTGCTCCTCTGGTGATAAAGTAGCGATACTGTCCTTCTTTTCTTCCAGCAAATCTTTAAAGGAAATCAAGGAATCTATCGGTTTTTCATTGCTTTTTTGCATCTCCTCCCCGGCCATTTCCATAAGTTCGGCTCCATCAAAATTGATGGAAAGTTTCCCGGAACCATCGTCCTGTAAAGTGATTTCTTCGGTGAAATTGCATGAGGAGATTAGGGCAAACAGCACTGCCCATGCTAAGATTTGGATTTTTTTCATCGTGGTCGTTTTAGTTTGTATTGTTTAGAATGACAAGCGCACCGATAACTCCGGGCACCCATCCACAAAGTGTTAAAAGTAATACAATAACAAAAGAACCACAACCTTTTCCGATGACCGACAGGGGTGGAAAAAGAATGGCCAATAAAACTCTCCAGAAACTCATTGATTTGATTTTGATTGATGCAACTTATAGGTGTACTATTTGGGGAATTTGTTACACAAAACCGTTACTTTTAACCTGAAAAAGCTCATCTATGCGGAGAATCCTGGTTACTGTTTTCTTTTTGAATGTCTTTCTCCTTTCGGGGCAATATCATTTCTCTGGAGAGGCGACTAAAGACCACTATGGAAAGTCGGTCTACCTATCCCTGGTCGAGGACTACCGCAAATCTTCACGGGTTTATTTGGAGCAGATTATTCGTAAGACCACCGTGGATTCTTTAGGTCTTTTTGAGTTTAGCGGGAACAATCTTTTGAATGAAAACCGTATCTATCGAATTCATATTGATAGTTGTGCAGAGGATGGAGAACATTTTTTGGGACAGTGCAACAACAGTCAAAGCATCCTTTTTATCGCCAACAACAACGATTCCATTCAGTTCCCCATTACCTATGAAAATCAGGCTTTGTGCTCCATAGGTTCTACGAATCAGGTGTCCTCAGCAATACTGGACATCCAAGCGCTAAAGGAGGAAATGATCGTGGATTTTACAGATTATCGAAGTGAGGCCAGTCGAAAGCTTAATTCAGAAAAATGGTTTGGGATGCTTCAAGATGCTGGAAGGGCGTTTGATGAGCCTTTGGTCGACCTGTACCTCTTTGATTTCCTTTCCGATAAAAGAAGTGAAACCTATACCTATTACTTAAAGGACATCACTACGAACAACTATTATTTTGAAGTGCTCGACGAGTTAAAAGAAACCTATCCCGATGCCATATTCACCCAGCAATTTGAAGCTGAAATCGGCGCGGATAAGCAGTTGGCAAATTTTAACCAACCTAAGTTATGGGATTGGAAATGGGCTTTCTGGATACTTTTGGTGCTTTCTCTGGGGTTAAATATGTATTTATTGCTGAATCGAAGGGCAAAAGCACGGAAAAGGGCAACTTCGCTACTTGAAAAGCTGACCCCCCAGGAACAAAAAATTGTACATCAGATTCTACAGGACAAGAGCAATAAGGAAATTGCATCAGAACTTTTTGTGAGCCACAGCACCATCAAGACGCACATCAACAATTTGTACAAAAAGCTGGAGGTTTCTTCCCGCCATGAGATTGTTTCTATTTTCAAAAAGTAAAATTCCACCCGGGGTCTAGCCCTCATTTCCAACCCTTTAAACGGGCAATCACAATCGATTTTCATGAATTTTCGGTGCAAACTTTAAAATCGAAAACTTATGAAATTAGTGTTCACATCATTGTTGTTTATTCTTGTGGCGTTGGGATATTCCCAAGAATTCAATAAGGAAATTGAGCTCGAAAATGGCAAAAAGTTCCTTTTGGGCAAAATTAATTTGGATGGTCTTAAAGCCGAACCCTATCAAACTTGGTTCACATCAAATTACGAAACCTATTCCGTGGACAAATCTTTGGTAAAAGTGTTCAAATCGCCTCTCGCCGATTGTGAAATCAAGTTGTTTTTGGGTACTTGGTGTGGCGATAGCAAAAGAGAGGTCCCCAGGTTTGTAAAAATCCTGAAGACTGCAAAATTTCCCATGGAGCAATTGGAAATCGTTGCTTTAGATCGACGCAAAGGGTTTGTGAAAACCAGCCCAACGGGAGAGGAAAAGGGACTCAACATCATTAAAGTACCCACCATGATTTTCTTCAAAAATGGGAAGGAAATCAACCGTATCGTGGAAAGTCCCATAGAATCCCTTGAAGAGGACATCGCCCTTATTGCAAAACAGCAACCTTATACCCCCAATTATGCTACATTAAGCAAGACGGAGTAAGGAATTAAGCCGCAAAAGTGTAATTTTGCGGTTTAATTTTTTATCGACCATGCAACTATCGGAACAGGAAATCGTTCGAAGGGAAAAATTAGCGAAGCTTAGGGAAATGGGAATCAATCCTTACCCAGCGGCATTATATCCAGTGGATGCCACTTCCAAGAGCATCAAAAACGATTTTGAAGAAGGAAAACAGGTAGTGGTTTCCGGTAGGTTGATGTCCCGAAGAATCCAGGGGAAAGCTTCCTTTGCAGAACTTCAGGATAGCGAAGGGCGTATTCAGGTATATTTCAACCGGGATGAAATCTGCCCTGGTGAGGACAAGACGCTGTACAATGAAGTTTACAAGAAACTTTTGGATATCGGTGATATCATTGGTGTGGAAGGTGAGCTTTTTACCACCAAGGTGGGTGAAAAAACGGTGATGGTCAAGAACTTCTGTGTATTGAGCAAAGCACTTCGCCCACTGCCACTGCCAAAGGTAGATGCCGAAGGTAATGTGTACGATGAGTTCAACGATCCAGAACTGCGATACCGCCAACGTTATGTCGATTTGGTGGTGAATCCGTCCGTGAAAGAGACTTTTGTAAAGCGCACCAAAATCACGAACAGTATTCGTGAGTTTTATAATGAAAGAGGATACTTGGAGGTGGAAACACCCATTTTGCAGCCTATTCCGGGAGGTGCCGCCGCTCGGCCTTTTTTAACACATCATAATGCCCTTAACATTCCTCTGTATCTGCGGATTGCCAACGAATTGTACCTGAAAAGATTGATCGTTGGTGGTTTTGACGGGGTTTATGAGTTCTCCAAAGACTTCAGAAATGAAGGAATGGATCGTACCCATAATCCGGAGTTCACCGTGATGGAACTTTATGTGGCCTACAAGGATTACAATTGGATGATGGAGACCACGGAGCAATTGTTGGAAAAAGTGGCCATAGATGCTACGGGCAGCACAAAAGTACCCGTTGGTGACCATGAAATCGAATTCAAAGCGCCTTATCCCCGTGTTCCCATTCTGGAGGCCATTAAAATCCATACAGGTTTTGATGTGGCTGGAATGGACGAAGACCAACTTCGGGAGGTGGCCCAAAAACTGAACATTGAGGTCGATGAAACC
>JANQRD010000236.1 GCA_028284725.1 Allomuricauda sp.
ATAGTTTAGCCCCGGTCTTAGCGACATAGCCCGGGTATAGGCCAAAATAGCATAGTCCAAGAGCGCATATTTTTGAAACCTGTAGCCGATGCTGTACCCAAAATTTGGATTTTCGTCTATTTTTTGAATGGCCCTATCGTAGAATTGGGTAGCCTTTTCGGACTGATTTTGTAGCGTGTAATTATAGCCCAATTCGATGAAGAAAGTGGGAAATGCATAAGTGTCCTCAATCTTTTTTAACAAGAAGTTCTCAGCATCGGTATAACGTTCCAGTTGTTGGTAACTTGCTACCAGGCCTTCGGAATAATCTGTGCGTCGCGGATTTTTTTGAACCAGCTTTTCGTAGAATACCACTGCTTTTTCATAATCCCCATCGTTGAAATACTGCTTGGCCAAAAAATCTTCTTGGCCATATGAAAAACTTAGGAGTACGAAGTACAAAATCAGGAATAGAAAGTATCTCAATAGCTTGTTTTATTTCAAATATAACGCAGAAACCCACTGGATTCTGTTAAGTGAATCCAAATAAAATCTCGAAATTTCCCTAGCTGATCGTCTCAAAACCACAGTAAGGAACCAATACTTTTGGTATTTTAATCCCCTCTGGAGTTTGATAGTTTTCCAAGATTCCCGCCAAAACTCGGGGAAGTGCAAGCGCACTTCCATTTAAGGTGTGTGCCAATTGGCTTTTTCCATTTTCATCTTTAAAACGGAGTTTTAAACGATTGGCCTGGAAGGTTTCAAAATTGGACACCGAACTGATTTCCAACCATCTGTCCTGAGCCGTGGAGAACACCTCAAAATCATAGGTAAGTGCAGCAGTGAAACCTAAATCCCCACCACATAATCGTAGGATTCGGTAAGGTAATTCCAGGTCCCGAAGTATGCCTTTTACATGCTCCACCATTTCATCCAAAGCTTCATAGGAATTGCTGGGATGGTCAACCCGTACAATTTCTACCTTATCAAATTGATGGAGTCGGTTCAGGCCCCTCACATGGGCTCCGTAACTTCCTGCCTCTCTTCTAAAGCACGGAGTATAGCCCGTATACCTTATTGGAAAATCCTGAGCGACCAACATGTCCCCTCTGTGCAAATTGGTTATGGGCACCTCTGCGGTTGGAATCAGATAAAGATCATCGGCTTGCACGTGATACATTTGACCTTCTTTATCTGGTAGTTGTCCAGTCCCATAACCAGAGGACTCATTGACCATAAGTGGTGGTTGCACCTCAACATAGCCCGCTTCAGTGTTTTTGTCCAAAAAGTAGGAAATCAAAGCGCGTTGCAACCTGGCTCCTTTCCCTTTGTAGACGGGAAAACCCGCTCCAGTTACTTTTACACCCAACTCAAAATCGATGATATCGTACTTTTTGGCAAGTTCCCAATGGGGTAGCGCTCCTTGCGAAAGCGTTGGAACGTCCCCCTCACGGAATACTTCCTCGTTGTCCTCATCAGAATCTCCTGCAGGGACCGATTCATGCGGTATGTTCGGAAGTTGATACAATTGTTCTTGCAATGCCGTTGCCGCTGCATTTAGGTCTTCACCCAATTGCTTAGCGGCTTCTTTTAGGCCTGCGGTCTGCTCTTTAAGTACATTGGCCTCCTTTGCTTTTCCCGATTTGAAAAGCATCCCAATTTCTTTGGAAAGTTTATTGGATTCTGCCAGTGTACCATCCAGTTCGGTTTGCAAGGAGCGTCTTTTTTCATCCAAAGCGATTATGGCTGAGAGTACGGGTTCCGCATCAATGTTTCGCTTTTTTAAAGCGGTTGCAATACCTTCCTTGTTTTCCCTAATGGTATGTAGTTGAAGCATGGCCTTGTTTTGAGCGGCAAATTTAGTTCAATCTGCGCTTGTGCCCAACATTTATTCCTTTTGCGAAGGACAAATCCATTCGTTGTGCCCGAAGTGTTTCCAGGGAACACTGGCAAGGTCGACTTCGGGGTCAATAAACTCGTAATACTTCCCGCTATTGATCTTTACCCTGTTTTTGACAAAGACCTGAACATCCTCTCCCATTACGGCATATTCCTTTTTTAGATGTTGGGCAAACTGCCAGGCAAAATCGGGATAACAAGCCACTTTTCTGCGCTGTTTTTTGGTCAGATAGTCATCTAGTTTGATGTAATCCACCTTGTTCGTTTCCTTGTTGACCACTCTGTAGCGAATAGTTCCGGTTCGGCTCCGTAGCATCATCCTCCAGCTCAACCTATGCCCCTCTTCCGTCCAAAGCACGTCATCCACAAAGGTATGGTGCCGAAGTGGAAGCAGAAGTTGCACAACAAAATAGACGCCCAAGGCACCAATAAGCCATTTGCTGTGTTTTGGTGGGTCCACAGTTTCATTGACCATAACGGTCTTTTTCTTTAGAAATATGTTTCGAATGGTCTGCGGCGGGAAGAAGAATACGATAAAGGCTAAGGAGAGGTACGGAAAAATCCCTATTTGAAAAACAATACTGTTGAACAGATGGAAAAAAATGGACAGCACGAAAGCAATCTTTCGTGTTGGCTTCCACAGCAATGCCGGTACAATCAGCAGGTCAAACAGAATACCAAAAATGCCAATAATCTTGTGTACCCATTTCAACTGAAGAAAATCCCCAATCAAAAAATAATCCTTTCTGGGTCTCATCAAGATTTCAATGATGCTGAAGTCCAACCAGTCCCCGTATATTTTTGCAACCGATGCGTAGGTATACACAATGAACAACTGCAGAATAATGGTCCAGCGCACCCAATTCGGCATGCTATTGGAGCGAATACCCGGATTCAGTTTCGCATCCACCGAAAAATCGCGGTGGGCGGGGAAAAAGGCCATAATAAAGGCCAAAAGCATTAACAGGTAATAGTGGTTGTTGTAAGATGTCTTCTGCATCAAATACACGCCAGACCACATAAAGGCGAATGCAAACGCACTGAATCGATACTTGTATCCGGCCGCGATCATCAGTCCCAGGATGCCCATTATGGCAAAGTAGAAGTACATTCCGTTCCCAGGTAAAGGTTGTAACCATTCGAAGCCGATGAAGGAGAAAGTAAATTTAGGTTCCACCAAAGTCCTTCGAACCCAACCTGTAGCGATAGCCCCAAAACCTTCAGCACTTATGAGCAGTCCGTAAAACACTCGAAAAACGACAAGTTGGGCGTTGTCAATCCTTTTGAAAAGAAACTTATCGAGCATTTTACTTCGAGATTAGTACCAACGATTGTTTTTTATCTCTCTTGAGCTGTTCCCGCAACTCTTCCACAGAATCAAATTTATGCTCATCGCGGATGCGATGTAAAATACCCACCTGGACTTTTTTGTCGTACAGATCCCCCTCAAATTCAAAGAAATTGACTTCAATACTCTTTTCGGTACCGGAAACCGTAGGGTTGTACC
This sequence comes from Allomuricauda sp., assembly GCA_028284725.1. Taxonomy (GTDB): domain Bacteria; phylum Bacteroidota; class Bacteroidia; order Flavobacteriales; family Flavobacteriaceae; genus Flagellimonas. Next base: position 3,386 of record JANQRD010000236.1, read on the forward strand.
CAATGTTCATCATTCCAAAATAGGTTTTCCCATTGATGTTACTCTTTACCACATAAACCCCATTTTTGGGAATGAGTTTGTAAGCTTCAGCGATGTGAAGATTTGCGGTTGGGAAACCAAATTGTTTGCCCAGTCCTTTTCCTTTTTTGATGGTTCCCGTAAGCATGTACGCATAGTTGAGATAACTATTGGCAGTTGCAACATCCCCACCCAAAAGGGCATTTCTGATTTTTGTGGAACTGACAGAGACATCATCAATCTCTTGGGCCGGGATTTCTTCGACCTCAAAATCCAGAGTGCTCCCAAAGGTGATCAAATCCTGTATGTTGGCATTGCGGTTACGTCCGAACCGATGATCATATCCAATGATGATTTTCTTGGTTTTGAGATTGTTGACCAAGATATCCCGAACAAATTCAATGGCGGAGAGGCGGGAGAATTCCTTCGTAAATGGATGTATGATCAGGTAGTCCAACCCCATCGATTCCAAAATTTGCACTTTTTCCTCTAGGGTATTCAATAGTTTAATATCGGTATCCTTCTGTAAAACCATCCGCGGGTGTGGGAAAAAAGTAAGCACCGTTGACTTTAAACCATCATTTTTGGCATTATTTATGAGGCGTTCAAGTATTTTGTGGTGCCCAAGGTGCACACCATCGAAAGTCCCGATGGTTACTGCGGTATGAAAAGGAATTTTGGTAAATTGAGAAATACCTTGAATTGTCTCCACGTAATCAAGAAATAAAAAGGCTTAAAAATAAAAAGGCTTATTTTTGAAACCGACTGACGCCCCTTTAAGTATGAAAGCTAAATTACACCTTGTTTTTTCAATTTCCATATTTTTTATCTCCTTTTGCACGAATGCACAGCAAAGCTACTGGAAATCGATACCCAAGCAATTGAGCTTCAAAAGTGTATCGATTAAGGATATAGGAAAAGCAGGGGCGGTTTTTGCATTGGATGGTGTCATTTTTTCAAAAGGTCTGGAGCGGACTATGACCTCCAAGAATCAGGGCCATGTAGTATACCTACCGAATCATGATGGAAAAGTAATTGCATTTACACTTAAAGAAACTCCAGTATTTCATCCAGATCTAACAAAAAAATATCCCAGTATTCGCTCTTTTTCGGGAATCAGTCTTGATGGAAACCATAGTGTAAAACTGAGCAGTTCCCAAAAGGGATTGCAAAGTATGATAGTGAATTTGAAAGATAGAAAGACTTCTTTCATGGAACCTTTGGCAAACAAAGCAGGGGGCTATGTGGTATATGAAAAGGGAAGCAGCACAAACAAGGACGGGTTTGTTTGTGATACGGAAAAATTACAACAAAGTGTGTCTAAAACAATAGCCCCTTTGGTAAACGACCAGCTATTGCGAAGGTTTCGAATAGCGGTATCCACCACTGGGGAATATACCGATTTCCACGATGGAACAGTTGCAGGTGCCCTGGCCGCCATCAATGCAACTTTGACCCGAATTAATGGAATTTTTGAAAACGATCTAGGGGTAACACTCGAACTGGTCGCCGATAACGACCAAGTTATTTTTACTGATGCGGCTACAGATCCCTATAATGGTAACTTAAATGCACAAGTACAAAGCACGCTGACTTCAATTATAGGTGAGGCAAATTATGATGTAGGGCATCTGTTCAACAGAGTGCCAACGGCGGCGCAAAATAATGGAAATGCAGGTTTCATTGGCTCTGTGTGTTCCGACAACAGAAAGGGAAGTGCTTTTTCCTCAACTTCAATGCCAGAGGGCGATGTCTTTGATGTAGATTTTGTAGCGCACGAGTTAGGGCATCAATTTGGGGCCAATCACACTTGGTCATTCGAGACTGAGGGATCTGGAGTTCAAGCTGAGCCAGCCAGCGGGACTACAATTATGGGTTACGCTGGAATCGTTGGTGTTAATAATGTTGCACCAAACAGTGATGACTATTTTCATTTTAACAGTGTTCAGCAAATCGTAAGCTATTTGGGGACTGTGGGTTGCGCTCAGACTACAGCGCTCACCAATTCACCACCCGTGGTTACCCCAATGGGGGATTATATTATTCCAAAAGGGACTGCATTTGTTCTAGAAGGGGCTGCTACAGATAGCGATGTGGGTGATGTACTTACCTATACCTGGGAACAAATAGACGATGGTGTTGTAACGACCACTACTTTTGGCCCCAACAACCCAAGCGGGGCCAATTTTAGATCGCTGCCCCCTACTACTGATCCAGCGAGGTATTTTCCTAGATTGTCACGCGTGGTTTCGGGCAACCTTACCCAAACCAATCCAACAATCAACGAAGCGTGGGAAACGGTTTCGAACATTGAGCGTGATCTGAACTTTGCTTTTACGGTAAGGGACAACGCCACTGGAGGCGGACAGTTGGTTTCCGATTTATTAAAAGTTGAAGTGTTGAATTCGGCTGGACCTTTGGTAGTCACTTCGCAAGGATCTGGTGAAGTTTATGACGGTGGATCGACTCAAGAAATTACATGGGATGTTGCCAACACCAATGTGTTGCCAATCAATGCCCAGCGAGTGGATATCTTTCTTTCATTGGACGGAGGACTTACGTTTCCCATAACGCTGGCCGATGATACTTTAAACGATGGAAGCGAGGAGGTGCTCCTTCCAGGAAATGCAACAAGTACGGCCAGAATCATGGTAAAAGCCAGTGACAATGTCTTTTTTGCAGTTAATGCTTCGGATTTTACCATTCAAGAAACCAATGTTGTGTTGAGCTTTCAAGAATTGTCGTTCCAAGTATGCCAGCCGAACGACATAATAATTCCCTTTACGTATCAAACTTTTTCTGGATTTAACGAAACCTCCACCTTTTCTGCTGATTTACCCGTGGGATTAACAGCTACCTTTTCGCCGACCCAGGCAAGTGCGAATGACACTGCTGTGGACTTGACCATTTCGAACATCAACGCAGTTTCTCCTGGGATATATCCAATTACGGTTAACGCTACTTCGACTTCGGTAACCCAGAATGTGGATTTGACGTTGGTGGTCAATGATGCAAACTTTGTTGATGTTGCACTGTTATCTCCAACGGACGCTCAGGCCAATACATCCATACGAACAAGTCTAAGTTGGGAAGCCAACGACCTATATTCGGAATATGATATTGAAATTGCCACGGATGTTGGTTTTGTAAGCATAGTGGAATCTGCAACAGTGCCTTTCAGTTCTTACCAAACCACCAATTTGATGGAGGAAACAGAATATTTTTGGAGGGTAAGACCAAGAAATGGTTGCGGAACCGGTACTTTTGGTTCCCCTTTCAGTTTTACGACCATTCAGTTGGATTGCGCCAGTTTACAGCCGGATGGATTGCCATTGCAAATCTCAGGTACTGGCACTTCGACCATAACATCCACAGTGGAGTTTTTGGAAGGTTTGCCGGTTGCTGATGTAAATGTGAACTTGGAATTGAGCCATACCTTTCTTTCCGACCTAATTATTGATTTGATTTCTCCGGCAGGTACCAGAGTAACCTTAATTGCGAACACATGCGGCGATTTGGATAATCTTAATGCTGTTTTTGATGATGACGGTGCCAGTATAGTTTGCTCCGGGAATCCAGCAATTTCGGGTACGGTTAGCCCATTGGGCTCTTTGGCTTCGTTGATCGGGGAGTCGACCTTGGGTGAGTGGACTTTGGAAATTCGAGATGTTGCCAACGGTGATGGAGGTGCTTTGGAAGCTTTTTCACTGGAAGTTTGTGTTGAAGGAGCGTTCAGGCCCGATGAAGATGAAGATGGCGTATTTGATGACGGGGATGATCTGTGTTTGGGTACCCCAAAAGGAGTAGAGGTCGATACTACAGGGTGCCCTGTAAATCGTTTGCCTGCGGATAACTTCACTGTTCAGATTGAAAGTGAGGCCTGCAGGGACAACAATGATGGATCTGTGTCGGTTACAGCCGCAGACACCTCAATTACCTACACGGCCGTCCTTGATGGGAGTGGAAATACCCTGAACATGGATTTTAACGATTCGCACACTTTCGAGAACTTAGGTGCAGGAAGCTATTCCCTTTGTATAACTGGTACCGATGGATCTATCACCTACCAAGAAACCTGTTTTAATGTTGTTGTGGAGGAACCTGAGGTACTATCAGCTTTTGCAGTTGTGACTTCGGGGGTTTTGGAACTTACTATGGCAGGTGCTTCACTTTATAACGTTGAACTTAACGGCTTGGTAACCCAAACTGAGGAGTCAAACATTCAGCTTGATCTAAAAGAAGGCCTGAACACGTTAAGGGTGTTCACCAATTTACCATGCCAAGGCAGTTATGAAGACTCCTTTTTCTTTTCATCCGCTCCAATTTTGTATCCAAATCCGGTGGAAGCTACAAGTAATGTATTTCTAAATGGCTATACCGGGGATGTGGATGTACAGGTTTTTACCGCAAATGGGAGGTTGGTCATCAACGAGATGAAAAGGGCCAATGGAACAGATTTGGAAGTGGATTTCTCCTCATTGCCCGCGGGAGTATATTATATGAGAATTCGAAGTGCTGAAGTTCGGAAGGAATTTAAATTGATTAAGGAATGAAACGGATTTTTCAAATTTCATTGGTATTGCTGTTGTTATGGTCTTGCGGAGGCGATGATACACCCCCTGCACCGGAAGGCGCAAATTTGATCTTTCCTCTTGAGGATTCAGAGTGTACCACCGGTGTTGACATTAATGAGAATCAAAGTCAGGTAACCTTTGAATGGCAGGCCTCCGCCAATACGGACAGTTACACCTTAAGTGCTGTGAATTTGAACACAAATTCCCCCCAGACCATTTCTACGGCAGCAACCTCGGTAAGTTTGACCATTGCCAAAGGTACTCCGTATTCTTGGACGGTTACTTCGCAAAATGAAAATTCGGACCAAGTGGCCACTAGTGAAACATGGTTGTTCTACAATGCAGGATCACAAACCACCTATGCTCCTTTTCCTGCGCAATTGGTCAGTCCAACCTCCGGTTCAACAGTACAAAAAAACATCGATAACCAAGTAGTTCTAATGTGGCAAGGTGCCGATGTAGAGAATGATATCGATGATTTCGAGATTTTCTTCTCAATCAGCAACCCACCGACTACCTCGGCAGGGACCATAGATTCCGGGACTATGGAACTTACCGTGGATGTGGAATCGAATACCGTATATTATTGGAAGGTAATTACCACTGATTTGGAAGGGAACACTTCCGATTCAGGGGTATTTGAGTTCAAAGTGTTTTGATCAGGTTCCGTTGAACTGATTCATTGTATTCTTAACTCCTGAAAACACGAAAGCTCGAATGAGGTCGGTCGATTTATGCAAACGTTTTTGTAGCGCTTCGGTTTCTTCCGCATTCCATTTGCCCAGCACATAATCCACTTGTCGTCCTTTGCTAAACTCAGCACCGACACCAAAACGAAATCGATTGTACTGTGCTGTTTGAAGGGTATTTTGAATATCTTTTAAACCATTGTGCCCTCCATCGCTGCCCTTCGTTTTCAAGCGGAGTGTTCCAAAGGGGAGATTGATGTCATCCGTAATGATCAATAGATTTTCGAAAGGGATTTTTTCTTTTTCCATCCAATATTTCACAGCCTTACCGCTTAAATTCATGAAGGTGGATGGTTTTAAACACAAAATACTTCTTCCCTTGTGCTTAAAAGACCCAACAGCACCGAGTTTGGCACTTTCAAAGGTAAAACCTTCCTGTTCGGACAAAAAATCCAAGATTTTAAAACCTACGTTGTGCCGAGTGTCCTCGTAGTCAGAACCTATGTTTCCCAGACCTACGATAAGAAATTTTTTCATGCTATCGGTTTCTTGCAATACTAGTTTTGGAGTACGGAATAGGGCTTTAAAAAAGTGAAGCATTAGTAGTTTTCCATTTGCCCAAAAATACAAAAGCATCCCAATAGCTGCATGGAGCAAAATTGGGATGCCACTGTTTTTAGTAGTACTGTTACAACTATTCCTTGGCCTCTGCTTCAGGTGTTGGAGCCGCTGTACCTTCACCACCTTCAGCTGTAGCTTCAGTACCTTCTGCTCCTTCTGCTCCTTCAGTTTCTTCTTCTTCCTCTTCCTCTTCATCCACAGATGTTCTAGAGGCTTTTACCTGTACTACCGCAGTACTATCAGGGTGAAGAATGGTATAGTCGTCACTAAGAAGTGTTTCTACGGGAATGGTGCCCCCAATACGCAGTTTGGAGATATCAACCGTAATGAAATCAGGAAGTAAATCGGGTAAAGACCGAATCGCAAGCTTCCTTTTTCTGAAAAGTAGACGCCCCCCGTTTCGTACTCCTGGTGAATTCCCTTCTAAACGAACGGGAATGTTCATGGTCACAGGCTTGTCTTTGAAGAGTTGATAAAAATCAATATGCAAAATCTTGTCGGTGACAGGATGGAATTGAATATCCTGCAATACGGCTTCAAACTTTTGGCCATCTTCCAGCTCAATCACAGCTGTGTGTGCGTTGGGCGTGTACACCAAGTGTCTGAATGACAGCTCATCTGCTGAAAAGTGCAATGGCGCATCCCCTCCGTACAGCACGCAAGGGACCTTTCCAGCATTACGTAGGGCCTTGGTCGATGCCTTGCCCACGCTTTCTCTTTGGGATCCTTTGATAGTAATTGACTTCATTATATAATTATTGATTTACATTAAAAACTTAGATGATATTGAGGTATTGTGGTGTACCCTGTGCATTACATCTGCAAATAGGTTGGCACAACTCAATACCTTAACTTTTTCTCTATCATTATCAACTGGAATGGAATCGGTAACGATTAATTCCGTTAATTTTGAATTCTCTATTTTTTCATACGCACCGCCCGAAAGCAAACCATGTGTTGTAATGGCCCTAACACTAATAGCCCCCCGTTTCATCATCAAATCGGCGGCCTTGGTTAATGTTCCTGCGGTGTCCACCATGTCATCCACCAAAACAACATTCTTGTTTTTTACCTCCCCAATCAGCTCCATATGCGAAATCACATTGGCCTTTGCCCGTTGCTTATAACAGATCACTACATCACTTTCCAAAGCTTTGGAGTAGGCATAGGCCCTTTTCGATCCTCCCATATCCGGAGACGCAATACATAGATTCTCAAGATTCAACTCTCTCAAATATGGCAAAAACAAAGTAGATGCAAATAGATGGTCCACTGGTTTTTCAAAAAAGCCTTGAATCTGATCCGCATGCAAGTCCATGGTGATGATTCTGGTAGCACCGGCGGTTTCCAACATTTTGGCAACCAATTTTGCAGCAATGGGAACCCGTGGTTTATCCTTCCGATCTTGTCGGGCCCAACCAAAATAGGGCATCACTGCGGTAATATGCCTTGCCGAAGCGCGCTTGGCCGCGTCCAACATCAACAACATTTCCATCAAGTTTTCAGAACTTGGATTCGTGGATCCTATGATGAAAATGCGTGCACCTCGTATCGATTCCTCAAAAGAAGGCTGAAATTCACCATCACTGTATCTGGAAAAATGAACCTTACCCAAGTCAGCCCCATAAGCCGCAGCAATTTTCTCCCCTAGTACAGTACTCTGGGTACATGCAAAGATTTTAGGTTCTGGAACTTGATATGGCATTGCAATCTCTTGTTAACGAGCTTTTTAAAATGCTTTTTTCTAAAAGAGGTGCAAATTTAAAAATTAATTCTGGTTGCTAAAGGATTAATCAAGGTATTTTTGGTGCTAAATAAAATTATTTTTTAGCTTTGCAGTCCCATTTCAAAAAGGGAATACAAATTTAGCCTTGGTGGCGGAATTGGTAGACGCGCTGGATTCAAAATCCAGTTCTTTCGGGAGTGTGGGTTCGATTCCCACCCAAGGTACAATAAGGGAAAGCCCAGATTTTCATCTGGGTTTTTTCATTTCAAGGGTACGGCAATAGGTACGGTAAATTTTACCAACAGGTATTTTACGGGGTGTTTTTTGACAAAGAATGAACAGAATTGAACTGATTTATCCAGTGTTTTGCATTTGTTTTCTAACAGATTAGATTTTAATCCAGTGCATGTAAAAACTCTATCTTTCCAAAAAACTTCTTGCTCTTAAGCTTTAACTTTCTAGGGTGATTAGTAAATAGTACAATAGAAGAGCTGGTTGTTTGCACTCAAGGTATCCCAAAAAAGATTAATTATCGAAACCATTAAAAAAGACCAAGAATGGGAAACGTTAGTAAAAGAAAAACCGCTTTGTCCAAACCGTACCTTAAATCGGCCTTTTTAAAAGACTTCTATTTTCAATTCGACCTAACTACTCTTTGGATTGGTAATACCCCTGTAGCACGAAAAAGGCCTGTTTCCTGATGCCCTCTTCCGAGATCAGCCCCTTGCGGTTCCATTGGTCCTGTATGCCCGGTAGCATCCTGAGTGGTGACTTGAAATCTTTCAATATCCACGGTGAGGTACCCGCCAGAAAACCGATGCCATCGAACATCTGCACATGCTGACGGTAGATCTCGGCCTGGAACTTCTCTGTCCATCTTTCATCCTTTTTGCCATAAAGGCCCTGTAGGGCTCCACCCCCGAACTCGCTCATGATCATGGGCTTCTTGAAAGCTGTTGCCCATTTCAAAGATGCGCAGTCCGAGTTCTGATACCACCCGCAGTAGTTGTTCACGCTCAGGATATCCACATATTCGGCCAAATCGTCCTCTATCACTTTGGTATGGGTGGTTTTGTCATACCGCACCTCGTGAAGTGCAGCGGACACCAGACGTTCGGGGTCCATCTCCCTGGTCTTGTCGATGAGCTTTTTTAGGAATACGGTCCTGGCTTCCTTTTTTGGAGTTTCGTTGGCCACCGACCAGATGATGATGTTTGCCCGGTTCCTGTCGCGTGTTATCATCTCATCGAGCATCTGCTCCGCAATCCTGTAACTGTGCCCGTTCTCCCAGAGGATGTTCCAGTACACCGGGATCTCGGACCAGACCATGAGGCCCATTTCCTCAGCTTGCCTTACCATGGCCTCGTTATGGGGATAATGGGCCAGCCTGACGTAGTTGCACCCCAGTTCCTTGGCCCATTCGAGCAGTTGCCTACTTTGGTCGGCTGTGGATACCCTGCCACCTCCATAGGGGGCCTCCTCATGGATGCTGATTCCTTTGAGGAATATGGGCCTGCCGTTCAAGAGTATCTTCTGGCCCTTGACCCCGATGGTCCTAAAGCCGATTCTATCGGTCACGGTATCGGTTTCGGTTTGAAACAGAACATCATACAGCTTCGGGTTTTCCGGACTCCACAATATCGGTTTCGCCCTCAGCTCAAAATCCACATGACCCTTGGCATCGGTCGATAGTTGCTTCTTGACCTTTAGTTCTGGTATCTCCAAGGTGATGTTCTGTTCAATGGAATCGCTCAACTGTACCCAGCCGTACAGCCTGTCGGTGCCCCCTTTTTTCAATTGCAGTTTGTAGTCCCTGATATAGGCATCGGGCAGTTCAATCAGTTTTACGGAACGTGTCAGCCCGCCGTAGTTCCACCAGTCCGTCTTGAGGGTGGGCACATACTCTTCTTTCCGCTGGTTGTTCACCGCGACGACCAGATAGTTGTCCCCGTTCTTCAGTTCATCGGTCACCTCAAAGTTGAACGGGGTAAAGCCCCCTTCGTGGGAGCCCAGTTTCTCGCCATTCATGTACACATCGGCCCTGTAGTTGGCCGCCCCGAAATACAGGACATAGCGCTTGCCGTCCCTTTTCTTGGCCATAAAGCTTCGCTGGTACCACAACAGGTTCTCATAGTATAGCAGCTCGTCCCTTTGGGTGTTCCAGTCACCGGGCACTTTCAAAGTGTTCCCCGCTTGGAACCCGTACTCCACAAAATTCCCCTTGGCATCGATGTACTCAGGAAAGTCGTAACGGGGACTGTCCCTGTAGCCCGTGTGATAGGGGTCAACGATGTAGTTCCAGGTACCGTCCAAAACCAGTGCCTCCTTGTCCGCCACATTGGCCAGAAGGGGGTCCGGGCTTTGGGCTGTAAGATAAAGCGGTAGGGTAAAAGCCAGTGTCAGCAAATATCTAGTCCTTCTTTTCATGTCGGTTCAATCATATTTTGTTTTTACTCCAACTTCATGTTCGCACTGTCGGTATTGCTTGGCAAGATTCTCCATTTTACTAGGGTGTAGTCCGCTTACATCGACCATTTCTGCCGGGTCGGTTCTCAAATCGTAGAGTTCCCAATGGTCATGGGGATACTCTGACACTATTTTCCAATTGCCTTTCCTTGCAGCAGCCTTTCCCAAATGTTCCCAAAAAATTGTTCTGTCCGATGCCTCGTCCAAATACGTTGCATCCAGCAGGTCAAAACCTGGGAAAGCCCAAAATTGCTGGTCGTCCTTTTCCACTCCAGCAGCACTGAGGCAGGTGGGAACAAGGTCAATGACATGGCCAAGTACCTGCTTTACTTCATTCTTTTCCTCCAGTTTTTCCGGCCAATGAATAATAAGTGGGGTTTTTACCCTCGGAGTACAGCCTAAAATGGCAAGGACCGAAAGAATGAATATGAATCTACTTATTTTCAATCAATTGCTTTTTGTCAATTAAATCAACTCTTTTTCGAGTTGCATAGTTCCAGAATAATATGGTCGAAGCAACGGTTATCAATGCACCTCCCATATATGAAATATTATTGGGGAGTTCAAAACCCTCCGGAGCAATTAATATGTAAGTACTGCATACCATAGTCATAAAAATTGCCGGAAATAGGGCAATCCAATAAGCTTTCCTTTCAAACATTAAATATGCAGTTATCGTCCAAAGTACAAGCATTGCCAAGGTCTGGTTGCTCCATGCGAAGTAGCGCCAGATTATGGCGAAATCAATTTGTGTTAAGACAAAAGCAATTACAAACAATGGAAGACCTACATAGAATCGTTTTTTCAACAACCTTTGGTCAATCTTAAAAATATCTGCTATAATCAAACGTGCTGACCTGAAGGCTGTATCCCCTGAAGTTATCGGAGCGGCTACAATTCCGAGCAAGGCCAATATCCCCCCTATAGTTCCTAACATATTGACGGATATTTCATTTGCGGCCCAAGCTGCATTATTATTGTTTGCCTTCATGGCCTGGTTCAATCCATTAACATCATCAAAGAAGACCATTGCCGCAGCGGCCCAAATTAGGGCTACTATCCCTTCTGTAATCATTGCTCCAAAAAAAATACCTTTTCCAATCTTTTCATTTTTGATGCAGCGTGACATTAAGGGCGATTGTGTGGCATGGAATCCAGAAATAGCACCACATGCAATGGTCACAAATAAAATAGGGAAAAGAGGCGTTTCTTCTGGGTTTGCCGTCATATTCCTAAGGTTACCGAAATTAAGCTCTGGTATTTGGAAGTTTCCAAAGAACAATGCAATCACCAAACCGATGGCCATGAATAGCATCGCAAAACCAAAAATTGGGTAAACCCTGCTAATCATCTTATTGATAGGTAATACTGTAGAAAGCACATAATAAAGAAGAATAATGAATATCAAAATCTTGATATCCCATAGGTTGCCCATCATTCCATCTATAATTTTGGCAGGCCCGACAAGAAACACAGTGCCTACGAAAATCAATAATACTACAGTGAACAATCGCATAAGTTGTTTAACTTGTGGGCCAAGATAGATTCCCACAACCTCGCTAATACTTAGACCATCATGTCTTACTGACAGCATTCCTGAGAAGTAATCGTGTATCGCACCTGCGAAAATACTTCCCAAAACTATCCAAAGAAATGCCGCAGGTCCAAACATAGCTCCTGCAATTGCGCCGAATATCGGACCTAGGCCAGCTATATTTAGAAATTGTATCAAGAACGCCTTCCATGCTGGGATGGGCACAAAGTCCACATTATCCCTAAGTCTTACTGCAGGGGTTTCCCTATTTATATCCGCACCGAAGATGTTTTCGACAATCCGACCATATATGAAATAGCCGACAATAAGTGCTATTATGGAAGTGATAAATGTTATCATAAATATGAATTAGTTAATTTGATTCATTCATTTGTTAATTCTCATAAAGTACTCCCATTCAATCAGCTAGGGAGTAATGAAAAATGTTTATCAATGTTAATTGCACCATAGTCATTTCATTTTCATTTTTGTGATAAGAAGTTTGGTAGATTTAGAGTTTTTGTACAATTTATTTGTTCCATTACCTGCTGCAATTGGACTTTCAACAATGAAATGGTGTGATTCCCACCTTTCTTATCAAGTGCTGAAACGCCATACATAAATGAACGACCTAAGAAAGTGAACTTAGCACCACATGAAAGGGTTCTGGCGATATCAGTTCCAGAACGAATGCCACTGTCCATCATGATAGTTATCTTATTCCCGTACTCCTTAGCAATTCTTTTTAATGGCTTGATGGTTGATTCCCCTGCGTCCAACTGCCTGCCTCCATGATTGGAGACGATGATTCCATCCAAACCTAGTCTTACGGCTGTCGCCGCATCCTCCTGGGATGCCACACCCTTCAAAACCAGTTTGCCCTTCCACATATCGCGAATGGGCTTTATTTTTTCCTCGTTTAAACGACCGGAAAACGTTTCATCCATGAATTTTCCCAATTGTCTTAAATCCAAATTTTTGAGCATGTAGGGCCGCAAAGTCTCAAAACTGGGTTGCCCATATCTTAGAGTTTCCACAGCCCATCTGGGTTTTCCGAGAATCTGTAGAATGTTGCGCATCGACATTTTTGGTGGCATAGCAAGCCCATTTCTAATGTCCCTTGGCCGAAAACCGAAAGTTGGGACATCGCAGAGAATGACTAGAACAGGGCATCCTGCCGATTCGGCCCTCTGGATGATATCGTCCCTAAGTCGGTCTTCCGTGGGGTGGTACAACTGGAACCATGCCCTTCCCCCGGTGATTTGGGAAATACGCTCAATACTGCTGGTGGTGACCGTGCTTAAGATAAACGGAACATTATGCTCATATGCGGCCTTTGCCAAAATCTCGGGGGTATTGGGCCACATAAGCCCTTGGAGGCCTATGGGCGCGATTCCAAAAGGGGCATCGTATTTATGACCGAAAAGCTCGGTTTCCAGGGAGATGTTGCTCCTGTTGCCAAGGTAGCTCGGCACTAGTTCAACTTCCCTGAGTTCAGCAGTATTTTTATGTAGGTTCACATCCTCATTGCATCCTCCATCAAGATATTCAAAAGCGAATTTTGGAATACGTTTTTTGGCCCTCTCCCGCAAATCTTCAATGGAGGGGTATCTGGTATCGAACTTATTGTTATCCCTTGTTTCGGCCATTATATAAATCCAGTTTAAATATTCGTTCCATGAGCATCCATTTTTCACCAGTTTCGGCGTTCGGTAGCGCCTTTTGATATTTCCACATTTGCTCTTCCCATTTTTGAACTACGGGATTTACCGAATCCATTTTCTCTTTTTCTACTAATGAAAATGAATCTCTGGTCTCCATAATCATAAACAGCCGATTTTGTACGAGATAAATCTCCAAATCTTCGATTCCCGTTGACTTAATGCTCGCACTGATTTCGGGCCAGACACTTTGATGAACCGACTTATACTCCTCTATTAGCATATCATCATCAATTAGATCCAAAGCAAAGCAATATCTCATAGTCGTCATTGTTTTCATTTTTCATAGTAAAGTTTTGTCACCTTGTTACCGTATAGGGCTATAAAGGAAAAGCAGAGCATGGGAAGGAGGAAGGAAAAATTCACCTCTGAAACTCCTAAAATTTTGACATCGTCTACGCCGTTACCTCCTATATCTATGACCATTCCCTGGAATTTGGGCATGAGCGCACCTCCGACTATGGCCATGACCAATCCTGCCGCCCCTATTTTTGATTCTTCTTCGCTTAAGCCATCCAGAGCAATTCCATAAATCGTCGGGAACATCAGGGACATAAAGAACGAAATGCCGACCAATCCGTATAGCCCGTACTCTCCAGTTACGAACATTGTAATTAGCGTAAATGCAATTGCCAATAGGGAAAAAGCCATCAATAGTTTCCCGGATTCGATGAATTGCAATAGATAGGTACCTATTGCCCGTCCCACAAAAAACAATATAAAGGCGGCGAATTGGTAGTTAGCAGCTACATCGCTTGAAATCGCAATGGCTTCTGCATATTGGTAGATATACGTCCAGCACATAATTTGTGCGCCAACATAACACACTTGGGCAGCTACCCCAAATTTGTACTTTCTACTTTTAAAAAGGTTATGAAAGGTTTTCTCTAAGGGGGAAATTTCTTCTTCATTTTTGCTCTGAGGCATTCTAATTACCACTATCAGAACAAACAATGCAATAATGACGAGACCTAGAATTACGTAAGGATCACGAATCACCAGAAGATCCGAAGTCCGTATTAATGCCCGCTTGGCCTCTGTCAAGGATTCAAAATCCAAAATATCATCCGATTTTAATTTCTTCAACACGAATTGTTGCGCAACCAGCAATCCCAGTATTGCCCCGATAGGGTTGAAGGCTTGTGATAGATTGAGGCGTTGGGTAGCGGTTTCCGAACTCCCCATTGCCAATATATAAGGGTTTGCCGTAGTTTCAAGAAAGGCAAGGCCGAAAGTCAATATATATAGACTCAAGCAAAAGAACCAAAACTCCTCGATCAATGCAGCGGGATAGAACATCAATGCTCCCATTGCATATAACGCCAACCCAATGAGCACTCCTGTTTTATAGGAATACTTACGAACGAACAAAGCTGCGGGTAGCGCCATACAAAAGTAGCCCCCATAAAAGGCCATTTGTACCCAAGCGGCTTGTGAATTTGAGAGTTCCAGAACTTTCTTGAAGGCCTGAACCATTGGGTCGGTCACCGCGTTTGCAAAACCCCAAAAAGCAAACAGTGATGTAATCAACACAAAGGGAACCAACACTTTTTTTGACACTATTACTGTTGCTCTATCCATTTCAATTCTTATAAAGCCCTATCTAAATGCGTGTACCCACCATCAACAAATACAAACTGCCCTGTTGTATGACTGGATTTCTCGGAAAGTAAAAATGCTACCGTGTTACCAATTTCCTTGGCAGTGGTCATTCTATTTCCCAAAGGGATATTACGTCTTATTTCCTCCAATTTTTTGTTTGGATTGGGAAATGAGTCCAGCCATCTTTTGTACAAAGGAGTAAGGCATTCAGCAACGATAACCGCATTCACCCTAATTTTGTATTTCAGCAGTTCAACTGCCCATTCCCTGGTAAGTGAGTTCCGCCCTCCATTGGCCGCTGCATAGCCAGATGTGCCTCCTTGGCCTGTCAGGGACGTTTTTGAACCAATATTGACAATGGCTCCTTGTGTGCGTTTTAATTCTGGCAATACCAATTGTGCCATAACATAGTAGTGAACCAAATTTCTTTCGATGGATTGCCGAAACTTTAAATAGTCACCCTTTTCAAGGCCGATGCTGTCATTGATACCAGCGTTATTTACTAGTCCATCTACCTTTCCATAAGCCTTTTTAATACGTTCAACAGCTTTTTTGCATTGTTCATTGTCCATAAGCTCGGCAATAGCATAAAATGCACTCCCACCATGGTCTTTAATAAACCTTACAGTATCCAGCACATTCTCCTTATTTCGACCTACAATAACAGGGGTAGCCTTTTCACTCGCCAAGACCTCACAGATGCCCCTGCCCACTCCTTTGGAACCTCCAGTCACTATGATTACTTTATCCTTTAATTTTAAATCCATGGTCAAATATCTGTTCTTTCTTCCCCGTTAATTTTAAATACCCAAGCGTATGAACTATCCAGGGATTTTACTGTTGATTTAGGAACTTTGATAACAAGTCCAATTTCATCGGAGTAATTCCATTCCAATGGTTCAGGGTTTCCCAGAAGGTATATCTTGGAGTTTTCCTCTGCCTTAACCATATTAAGAACCATTTTTTCTTTAGGTTTCTGTAGAGAGATTCCATAATAGACATTCGCTCCTTTTTGCCTGGTGTACCGCACGTATTCACCCTCTTTGTAGTTTTTTTGAAGTGTTTCAGTTCCATAAATGGCTTCACCATTGGTCTTAAGCCAATCACCGATTTCATTCAATCGTGCAACACTAGGCTCCGGGATAATTCCATCTGGCCGGGGCCCTACGTTCAGTAAATAATTTCCCCTTTTTGAAACCGCATCGATTAGATTATGAACCAATGTTTCCGTAGATTTCCATTCGTCATCGTACGATTTATAGCCCCAGGTCTTGTTCATTGTCATGCATGACTCCCAATCCAATTCAGAGGCTGTACCTAAAATTTCCTGTTCAGGAGTTCCAAAATCGCCCGCATAGTCCATGTCATCTTTGTCCATGCCCTGCATACTTTTTCTCCCTTTATCAACTCGATTGTTGATGATGATGCTAGGCTTGAGCTCTCGTAGGTACTGATAAAGTTCCTGACCCATTTCGTGGGTATAATCAGAAATCCACTCACCGTCAAACCAAAGTATTTCAGGGTCATAGTTATCTATCAATTCCTTTAATTGTGGCTTCATGTATTCTTCGTAATAATTTGGGAATTCCGGATTGGTTCTCGTCTCACCCCTTTTGACATTGTACTTAGGATAGTAATTGCCCTGAGCTTGGGGGTGGTGCCAATCCATAATGGAATAGTACAGACCGAACTTTATGCCCTGTTTCTTGCAGGCTTCGGAGAGTTCCTTTAGGATATCCCTATGGAATGTTGTAAAGTCAATAATATCATATTTGGATACCTTGGAATCCCACAGGGCAAATCCATCATGGTGTTTTGAAGTAATCACCATATATTTCATTCCTGCGTCTTTCATGAGTCTGGCCCACTTGTCCGCATCAAACTGGAACGGTTTAAATTCCATGGCCGCTATTTGCTCGTATTCCTTTACGGGAATCGGGGCCTTATCCATAATCCATTCCCCGATACCATCAATTTTTTCTCCTTTATAAGTGCCTCCTAGCACTGCATAGGGGCCCCAATGGATGAACATCCCGAACTTCGCATCGCGCCACCATTCCATTCGATTGTTGAAATCCTCAGAAGATTCATTCAGATAGTCAACAGGCTTTTGCAGAACAGCCTCAAGTTCTCTCTTCTCCTGCTTGCATGAGAATAGGCATATTAGCAGAATACTAGCTATCTTGAATAGCGAATCTTTTGTCATTTTTAAATATTTAGGTTATAAATTCTAATGGCATTACCGCCCATTATCGCATCCTGTTCTTCTTTGCTGAACGTTTTAATATAGCTGTGGGCGATTTCTAAAGTCTGTCCGTAGTTCGCCGCCAACAAGCAAACGGGCCAGTCTGAACCGAATAGTATCCTGTGGGGACCAAATGCCTTGAAAACAACATCCAGATAAGGTTTGAAATCCTCCATCTTCCATTTTTTCCAATCGGATTCCGTTACCATTCCCGACAACTTGCAGTTGACATTGGGTTGCCTGGCCAGTTCCAGAAGTTGGGTTTTCCATTTTTTTAATCGCTTCGATTTAATGAAGGGTTTGGCTATGTGGTCGAGTACAAAGGTCTGTCTGGGAAATTTTTTGACCAGTTCGATACAATCCTCTAACTGACCCGGATATACCAATAGGTCATAGACAAGGTTGAATATCGAAAGCTTGGAAATACCGTTCTGAAATTCGGGTCGTAGCATAAAACCTTCGGGTTCTGCCTGCAAAATGTGCCTGATACCTTTTAAGCCATTATTTTTAGAAAAATGTGCTAGACGCAGGGTTACATCTTCATCCAACAAATCTACCCAGCCCACGACCCCTTTGATAAAAGCATATTTCCCAGCACATTCCAACAAAAACTCTGTTTCCTTTTCCGATTGGTCGGCTTGTACAGCAATACAGCCAGAAATGTTGTACCTATTATAAATCGGCTCCAAATCCTTGGGTAAAAAATCCCTGCGAATAGCTACCATGGAATCATCTATCCAGGCATCCTTAGATGAATTGAATTTCCAAAAATGTTGATGGCTATCTATTATCACTTTGAAAAAGCCTTTGCTGTTTGTCTTGAGGTTCCCAATCCATCGATACCGAGTTCCACCATATCACCTGGCTTCAAAAAGCGAGGAGGATTCAATCCGAGTCCAACCCCAAATGGTGTCCCAGTGGATATGATATCTCCGGGCAACAGTGTCATGTATCTGCTTATGTAGCTTACAAGCTTTGGTATGGAAAAAATGAGGTCTGAAGTATTGCCATCCTGAAGAAGTTCACCGTTCACCCTTAACCATAGTCTTAAACTATGGGGATTGGAAATTTCCTCTTTGGTGACCATCCAGGGCCCTAAAGGAGCAAAGGTGTCACAACTCTTGCCCTTTACCCATTGACCCTCATGTTCCAATTGAAATTCTCTTTCACTATAATCGTTGTGGAGCATATAACCAGCCACAAAACCCATTGCATCTTTCTCCTCCACATAACTTGCTCTTTTCCCAATCACCACGGCCAGTTCCACTTCCCAATCCGTTTTTTTACTGTCCATGGGAATAATGACATCATCATTGGGGCCGACTATCGCAGTCGTCGCCTTAAAAAACAGAACCGGCTCATTGGGAACGGCCATACCGCTTTCTGCTGCATGCTTGGCATAGTTAAGACCAACGCAGACAATTTTAGAGGTGCCCTTTAGCGGGGGACCGAGGCGAGTCTTATCGGAAACTGATGAAATATCATTCTTATTTGCTTCCAGCCAAACCCTCAATCTTTCAATACCATTGGTTTCAAAAAAGTGCTGGTCATAGTCCTCCCCAAAACCGGAAACATCCATTCTTTTTCCATCTTCAGTGATTATTCCTGGGGTTTCATTTCCAGTTTCTCCAAATCGTATCAGTTTCATTCCTTGTTTGTTATTATCCGTTAAGTTTTATGAATCCCCCGTCTATGGGAAAATCCGTTCCTGTAATAAACGATGCCTCATCCGAGCATAGGTACAATGCCAGACCTGCCACTTCATCCGGAGTGCCCATTCTCCCTATGGGCTGTGTTTTTGATAGCTTCCGAAACATTTCCTTCTCCTTTCCTGGATAGTTCTGTTTTATGAAGCTGTCTACAAAAGGTGTATGTACACGGGCCGGTGAAATACTATTACAGCGAATTCCGTAATCTATATAGTCTTTGGCCACGGAATAGGTCATCGTAAGTACCGCCCCCTTTGACATCGAGTAGGCAAACCGGTCAGAAATACCAACAGATGATGCAATTGAGGCCATGTTCAGAATGACCCCTCCTTTTTTCTTCATACGAGGTATCGCAGCATGCATACAGTTATATACCCCTTTTACATTGACGTTGTACAACCTATCAAGATCTGCCTCAGTCGTCTGCTCAATGTTGCCTATATGTGCAATTCCAGCATTGTTGACCAATATATCGATGTCCGTTCTTTCAGAAATTGCAAGCAATGTATCCTGAATCTCTTTTTGATTGCCCACATTACATTGATAGGCAGTGGCCTTGCCGCCTTTTTGCTGGATTGCCTGCAGAGTGGATTTTGTCTTTGCAGTATCGAGCTCCAGGATAAGCACGGTCGCGCCATGTTCGGCGAATTTCTTGCTGATGGCACTACCTATTCCACTACCTCCTCCCGTTATTAGCACCGTTTTTCCTTCTAAACTGAACATCATATTCGCACTTCCGTTAATTCATTTTTCCAAATAGCCCCTCTGGGATAATTATAGTCCTGCAGCGATTGTGGTTTCATGGTTATACTATAGCCCGGTAACTCTGGTGGCATATACGCTCCGTTCTTTATCACTACAGGGTCATAGAAATGTTCATGCAAATGGTCTACATATTCTATGATCCTATCTTCCAACTTGCCACTTATTGCTATAAAATCGAACATGGATAGATGCTGTACATATTCGCATAGACCGACACCACCCGCATGTGGACAAACCGGAATACGGAACTTCGCTGCCATTAAAAGGATGGCCAAAATCTCGTTTACCCCACCGACCCTACAGCTATCTATTTGGCATATGCCAATGGCCTTGGCTTGCATGAGCTGCTTGAACATAACTCTGTTTTGGCAATGTTCGCCGGTAGCAACCTTAATTGGGGCTATGGCTTTGGCTATCTTGGCATGCCCCAGAATATCATCGGGGCTAGTGGGTTCCTCTATCCACCATGGGTTAAATCTTGCAAGCTGCTTCATATTGTCTATGGCCTCGTTGACATCCCACTTTTGATTGGCATCCATCATGAGCCTCAAATCCTCACCGATTTCCTCTCGAATTATAGAAGCTCTTCGAATATCATCAGCCAAGTTGGAACCCACCTTTATTTTCATGTGTTTAAAACCCGCCTCTTTGGCCTCCTTACACAACCTCCTCATTTTTTCGTCCGAGTATCCTAGCCAACCAGCAGATGTGGTATAGGCCGGATAACCGTTTTCCATGAGGTAGGAAATTCTTTTTTCTTTTCCATTTTCCTTTGCTTGCAGAATATATAGGGCTTCTTGGGGAGTAATGGCATCCGTGATATAGGTGAAATCTATACAAGACACCAACTGAGCCGGAGTCATATCGGCCAACAACCTCCAAAGGGGTTTACCCTCAACCTTTGCGTATAAATCCCATATAGCATTGACCAAAGCGCCGGTTGCTAAATGAATGACCCCCTTTTCCGGCCCCAACCACCTTAGTTGACTGTCTCCCGTTATCATTTTCCAAAATGCGCCCATATCCGAGGTGAATGATTGCAAAACTTTGCCTATTATTAGATGAGAAAGTGATTTTATTGCCTCTACACAGAGCTCATTCCCCCTACCAATGGTAAAGGTTAGTCCATGACCTTCTAAATTTTCGGGATGATTGGTCTTCAATATTACATAGGCTGCTGAATAATCCGGATCTGGGTTCATGGCATCTGATCCATCCAAAGACTTACTTGTGGGAAAGCGAATATCTTTAATATCAATATCCCTAATTATGATTTTTCTTTTACTCATCATTTGAATGTTTAAAGCAAATCTAATTTTTGGTTGTTTTTTTATCTACCACTAAAACCACCTCAATTGATGCTTTTTTTGCCCGAAGATTTGATTTATTGGCCATGCCCGTGAATTTTGATGTATTCAGTTGGCGAAAAACCGGTTATTTCCTTAAACTGCTTATTAAAGTTCGAGATGTTGTTGAACCCGGAATCGTAACATGCCTGTGCAACATTCCGATACTCTTCGACGAGTAATTTACAAGCATATCCTATTCGGATCTCGTTTAGATATCTGGTGAAAGTTTTTCGGTGAGTCCTCTTAAAAAACCGACTGAAGGCAGAAGGGTTCATATTCGCCACTTTTGAAACATCCCGGGCACTTATCGTGTTTTGAAAGTTTTTAAAAATGTATTCATATATATTATCCAATCTGTCGTCCTTAGTTTTGTAGAGGGTGTCAACATAACCGATGCTGGAAAGCAGCCGATACCTGTTATGCTTGGCCAATTTGTGTAAAACATCGATGAACTCTGATGTGCGTTCATAAGATTCTAGGGTTATCAGATCGTTGATTTTGTATCGAATATCGGCATCCAAATGTTCAAATTTGATACCTCTTTGCGCCCTATCCAGCAGAACCGAAATATGTCTCATTTCAGGAACTTTGAAAAAATCTGTTCCTAGAAAATCTCTTCTAAAATGAACCGCAATCGCCTCGGCCTTTAATTCACAATCCTCATTAAAATATTTGGCATCGTTCAGCCACATATGGGGCAGATTTTTCCCGATAAGAATAACTTCTCCAGCCTCAAATTTTTCAATACAATCTCCAATAAATCTGGTACCCGTGCTCTGAATAATACTAACAAGTTCAAATTCTACATGATAATGCCAAATCTTTAAAAAATTCTTGAAAAGATTATGCCGTACCATAAAAGAACTGTCCTTCACATTGCTACGGTCAAGTAAATGGGGTTTCATGATTTTTATGATCTATTACTGAATATGTAGAAGTCAACCTGAAAATTTATTTTGACTCAAAGTGTGTCTAAACAAACCAAGTACCTAAGTCCGCTCCGGACTCTCTGCTGAATTGCCTTTCCCTGTTTATCTAACAGCTACACCCTGGACTAGGCACTAGGAAAAACTGTACCGCGGAATACCTATACTTCTGATATAAAGAGGAGAAATTGTGTAGGATATAGACAGAAAAGGGATGGTTTAATTTAACGAGCCACTTGAATAGTCTATGAAATGCATGACCACGAAGTCTCTCAGCTGTTCAATAGACTTTTTTTATCCATTGTTTTTCTTACAAGCCCATGATAACAAGAATAACCCTATTATCTCCATATACATATAATTCCAACATTTAGTGCTCATTCTTCTTTGTGGACATCTGAAAAAACAATTTCTTGATTAAACAGCTTTATAAAGCTGGGCGGATTGCGTCTCAGCACTTTGATTTAAGTCAATTAATGTTGCTTAAAAAATATTAGATTTTTGTTCTATGCGATTAGGGGCCTACTTTCTCAATACCAGCCCAAAATCGTCCACATATACCTGCTCTTTACCTGATGAAATTCTCCTAGCAAAAACATCAACGGATTCAACCTCAATAGGTACTATGAAAGAAACCCTACACCCCCTCCACTTATCGGTTCCCCTCGCCACATATGGCCCAAAAAATTCTGAACCGTCAGGAAATCGTACTCCTAACACCACCAATTCTCCCTTAGGTACTCTTAAATGTCCGATAAAAGTGTATTCGTTCTTGGGAATCAAGTTATTGACCCGTTGGAACACTTCGCTGTTTTCTCCAATTAACTCAATCGACCTTTTTCCTATCCTCCCTATTGCTTTATCGTAGTTGGTTTGTGATTGAAGGGGGTGTTCAATCGGTCGTACATTTCCTTTGGTATTCCATGGACTTAAATAATCTTCATGTTCAAAGGCGGTATTTTCAAGAAGGTTGCGATGTGCAGGTTTGCTTTTATCAAAATCAACATTCTGGGGAGGTTTTTTAAAATCGTGTCCTGCTTTGAAGGTCATCCCTCTGTATTCGATAGCTCCTATACCAGGCCTAATCCCATTGGGGGATGCTGTGATTCCTTCCAAATACACTCCTTTTCCAAGGCCTTGTTCTGCAGGTAACATCACGTTGTTCACATCAAAATCTTGGTAATGGGAAATATTATTGTTCCAATAATAGTTTGACGCACTGGTCTGACTAGCAGGGAACATTAAGTTATTTACGTATCTGCATTCAAGTAGATCGGGTTCGTATCGATTCCCCCAAGACGATCGAAAACCGTCTATTCCACCAATTAGGGTGTTATTGTATACAAGATGGTACGAAGCGTAGTGATTGGTTAGCAATGCTGCTGAACCCACACCCCAAACAATGTTATGATGTGAAATTATGTTTTGTGTTCCATGATCATAGTATAGTCCCATATCATGCCGTTCGTCATCATTATCATGTATCAGATTGTACCTGATTTCCGAGTTCCCTGCTTCGATTACAGTACCATAGCTCAGTCCGAGGTCACTGGTGAGTTTACCAGAGTGGCTCATGTCATTGTTTTGAATCAAGGCCTGATACATTTTTGAGTACATGAGAACCGACCGACCTGCCCTAGTCAGCGTATTGTGACTTACAATATTGCCTTTTCCTCCCACATTAACACAACTCGCACCTTGGGAGCCAATATAGTTTGCATCATGAATATAGGAGTTTAGGACCAGGTTTTTTTCGCCTAACAGCGACACACAACTTCCTGAGCTATAGGCAATTTCACTATTTTTTATGGTACACCCCTTACCGCTTAGAACAACTCCGTTGTCTTTTTGAAAGCCAATTAATTCATTATTCTGTGAAGAATGGTAGGGGTAAAACATTTTAAGTCCGTCCAAAAATATTGATTCCGATTTTTTATTTAACATAACTGTTGCACCTACAATTGAGATATCATGTACTTCAATGTTAGACTTATCCCTAAAATCAAAGGCGCCCATTCTCCTCTTTATCGAATATTCTTCCCCTGGAATTTGACCATCACATCGATAAATATAAAGTTCCCCGTTTTTGTTATCATAAAACCACTCTCTATCGTTGTCAAGGGCATCTTTCACTCCAAAAACATAGTAATCAACTCCATTTCCGGCCTCGTGGGTACGGTCTTTCATAAAATGGTTTCTTTGAGGTGATAAATTTTGAATCTCAATGGAATTTTTACTCTGAGATAATATGGGGCCAGTCCAATTACCCCAATATTTTGAAGCATGTATCCAAACATAGCCGCCAGAAAAGTCATATTCGGGCAAATCGTTATCAACTATTTTCCCAGGATTACTTCCCCCATCCATTTTTGATGTCCTTTTTTCCAATAAATCTTCGCTAGCGTTAGGCCATCGTGCTTCCACCATTGGTATAAAACCCAAAAAAACTTGGTTCTCGTGACCAAGATTCATGTTGACTTTCGCCTTGTAAAGACATGGGGTTTCCCGAATCCATTTTGCGGGAGGAATAACATCACTTCCCATAACAACAACCTCATCTGCATTCGACAAAGCCCTATAGATTATGGGGTTTTCAGCTGTACCAGAATTTAAGGGAATCACCAATTCCGAATAGATACCTTCCTCAATATAACACACATCACCAGGTTTTAAAATGTCAGCAGCTTTCTGGATCGTCAGAAAAGGAGCAGCCTTGCTTCCGGGGTTCTCATCGCTTCCACTTTTCGAAACGTAATAATCAGCAGCGAATGCTGGGGCCACTACCATAATGAACATTAATAATGATTGAGTAAAAAATTTCATATCTAGCACTACTTTTATATTCAATTGGAAGCTTTGCTAAGGATGTGCAAACTAGGGGGAGTAAGATTTTTGTTCCTCCTTGGCCATTTTTTTGAGGCGTTCCAGAGTTTCCGGGTTTTCTTCTTTCATCTTGTCCTCCCAACTTTTGATTACCGGAACATTCCAGCCTGGCTCATCAAAACGAACTTCATCGCCCATTTCTTCAAGAAATTTTTGCATTTGTCCAATCAGATAATTGGCAATGCTTTCGTACTCAGGTTCATCAGCCAGGTCATTAGTCTCATATGGGTCATTATCAAGGTTAAAAAGTTGCGTGGCCATCTCACCTTTTACATTGTAAGCAATCAATTTCATGGAATCCAATCGAATTGCCCTCTGAAAATTTTTGTAGGCATGTACGGTAGTGGTTCTAACAGAATGGGATTCATTCTTAAGAATGGGAACTAAACTTTTTGCCAGTGCAGTGTCAGGAATCTCTATGTTGAGCAAATCGCACAATGTTGGATAAATGTCATTTAGGTATACTGGCGAATCATTGACACCCTGCTTCAATTGAGGCCCACTAAAAATGAGTGGGACTTTGATGCTATGCTCGTATAGGTTTTGTTTTCCCATAAGGCCATGTTGCCCTACCGCCAAGCCGTTATCACTGGCAAAAACGATTAGTGTATTCTCTGCTTTTCCATTGTTTTCCAGAGCTTCAAGTATTCTTCCAATTTCCACATCCATATGGGTAATCATGGAATAATAACTTTTTAAATGCTTCTGTATACCGACCTTGGTCCTGGGCATTCTGGCAAGCCACTCATCACGAATTTCCAACTCACCATTATCAAAAGGATGACGTGGTAAAAAGTTCGGAGGCGTGCTTATGTCCTGTAATAGATATGAATCAAGGTATTCGGGTGGTGTTTGTCTGGGATCATGAGGAGCTTGAAAGGATACAAAAGCGAAAAAGGGTTCTTCTCCTTTATAGTAATTTATAAAGTCAATAGCTGCATCAGCATACAGTTCACTACTATGTCTGTCCTTAAAAATGGTATTCTCCTTCTTATATTCTCCGTTTTTTTCAAAATTGTGCAATGGAACTTTGTAATGGTCGCTCATTCCACCGAAAAATATGTTTTGGCCGTCATCAAAACTACGTACAAAACTTTCTATCCCATTGTGCCATTTACCAGTATGAAAAGTGTGGTATCCATATTTTCTTAGCTGCTCTGGCAACATAATATGATTTGCACTAATCGTAGATCCAGTGGGGTCTACTTTAAAAAGTGGCCTGCCTGTCATTAACATGGATCGGCTTGGAGCGCAGACGGCACCGTTCATTGCTCCCATAATAGTGGCGTTGGTAAATGTAAAACCCTCTGCTACTAATTTATCAATGTGGGGTGTCCTAATTTCATTGTTGCCAAGCGCATTGATTGTTCCTGCACGCTGGTCATCAGTAAATAAGAACAATACGTTAAGTTTTTTTGGTGTTTCCGCTTTTCTTGATTCATTTTGTTTACACCCAACACAGAAAAACAACGCTAAAACCAGTAACCCTGTTTTTGTGATAAATAGCCGTGAAATATTCTGAGGTCCGTTCATAATCTACTTAAAAGATGAAAGTTGTAATGGTTGATATCGATAGCACGGAATCAATGTTGAAACGCGAAAATGTTCATTACAACCAACACAAAAATATAGAGTAGGGAAAATGATATTTATAGACAACCGAAAGACTGTTTTTAGAGATAGTTTTTTGATTAATTAAGTGTTTGATAGCCAAGATGTGAATTTGATACCTTTGTCCTTACCACAAAAAGTGCCTTTTTTCCCACAAAACATCATAAAGGGCAAAAAAAGCATCGATTGTGGTAAGAAATTAGGTAGACTAGGGAAAATCAGGAATCTAATTTTACTGGAAAATAGGAATACTATAATTTTTACTTCTTATTTTTATATATTCTGAATTTTTGAATAGCCTATTTTTAGAATTTGAAAATAGGCCAATGGAAAGCACACTTTCCTGAGATGTAATAGGCGTAAGTGTAGTGGACAAAACAGTAAACGAACTATTAGCGAAGTAAGGGTTTGGGGAAAATAAATGATATAGAACAGCAACAGTGGAAAAAGCTTGTTAAGGGCGATATTGACGCGTTGAGCGAGCTATATCAAAAGTACTCCGATGACCTATATGATTTTGGAACCAAGCTTACTGCCGACTCGGACTGCATCATGGATTCGATTCATGATCTATTTTTGGATTTATACAAATACCGAAAAAAACTTACCACACCCGAAAGCATCAAATACTACCTTATTCGTTCTTTACAAAGAAAGATTCTTAAGCGCTTAAAAGCAGCACGGAAAATTAAAAATCCCGAAGAAGAATTTTATGAGAGCTTGGAGGAATCTATTGAGGAACGAATTATCCGGTCGGAAAACGAAGTTACCATACGGTATGGGCTTCAGAATGCGGTCGCCATGTTGAACCACAATCAGACAGAGCTCCTCACCATGCGGTTTACCAACAACAAAAGCTACGAAGAAATTGCCGAATACCGGGGTGTAACCATTGAAACAGTCAGAACCTCCTTATACAGGACCGTAAAAAAACTTCGACAAATTCTGTCCAATTGACACTTCCCTTTTCCCATTCCTTGCTTAGAATTTGAAATAAGAATTATTTTTTGTCTATGCTTTTGCGTTTACTACCTCTTATTATGTAGAAGCTTTTTATCAACTGCTTTTAAATTGGAATTTTACATTCAAAGATTATCTAATTGAATAATAAATCAAACGACCTTGGATAAAGAAAATAAAAGGCGATTGAATGATAGAATCGTTCATTCCGCAAAAAAATACAGAAGAAAACAACGGCTTCTGAAAGCTTCCTATGTCACTGGTTTTGCAGTATTGATAGCGCTTGGAGCATATTCATGGTTGCATTTGGAAGATGATAAGATGCTCGAATCTAAGATTGTTGACCATGCAACTTCACAAGAAGTAGACTTTAATACTGACTCGGATGTAAGACTGATTTTAGGGAATAAAAAGGAGGTAACCATTACCCAAGTACAGCCCAAAATAAAATATTCCCAAAACGGGAGTACAGTTTCGATAAGCAACTTTAGTGAATTGAAACAGGTTGCATCTTCGAATGAGCCTGTTTTTAATACAATTATAGTTCCCTACGGAAAACGTTCGGAAATTAGTCTTTCGGATGGCACAAGAGTTTGGTTGAACTCTGGCACCAAATTCACATATCCAGTCGCATTTAATGGTCCGAACAGAGAAGTCCACCTTGAGGGGGAAGCAATTTTCGATGTTGTGCACCTTGATGATGACCTCCCATTTAATGTGCTCACCGAAAATTATACGGTAAAGGTCTTGGGTACGATTTTCAACGTAAGCAGTTATCCCGAAGATGACTTCAGTAATACCGCACTGGCTAGTGGCAGTGTGGAACTTAGTTACTCTGGTACGGGGAATACAAAAACCATTAAAATCACTCCTGGTACCCTTGCTACCTTCGATAAGGGTAGAAAGCAAATGAATACCCTAGAAACAGATATAGGCCGATATATGTCTTGGCGGGAAGGTAGGTTCACTTTCAGAAACAATGACCTGAATTATATCTTGACCAAAATCGCAAGACACTATGGGGTAAAGGTAAATTCAGATAAAGATTTCTTGAAGGACGAGACCTTTTCGGGTACAGTGGACATTAAGGGAGATTTGAAAACAGTACTGGACGTAATTTCGACAACATCAGGGCTAGAAATCGAAACGACCGATAACCAAATAATTATTAAACAACCTAGATAAACCAGTAAGCCTATGAAAAACTAAACAAGAAGCCAGAAGATGCGCCAACATCCCCTGGCTAAGAACATTACCTAAAAGTAACATTAACTCAATAACAAAATTATGAATAAAAAAGCTAAACTCAGTGAGTTCGACATGTTCGAACGGCTGAACAAGGTGCTTGCAATTAGTATGAAAATTCTAACTCTGCTGATATGTACTGGTCTAGCAAGTCTCTATGCCAATTCTTCGATAGCTCAGACAAGGATTGACCTCAGTATAAAAAATGGGACTTACACGCAACTCTTTAAAGAAATTGAGACCAAAAGTGAGTTCTCAATTTTTTACAAGGACGGTATTATCGATAATTCAAGAACATTGAATCTATCCGTTTCAAAATCGACTATACCTGAAATCCTTGATAAAATCTTCAAAGACACAGATTTGATATATTCGATATCCAATAGTCAAATTGTAATTGATCGCAAAGCGGTAATTAATGTAACGGATTCCACGCCGAGTAAAAGGAATTTACAACAGGCTCAAATCAGTGGAACGGTTACGGACAGCAAACAAGTTCCATTACCCGGCGTAAACATAGTTGAAAAAGGAACTACCAACGGTGTTGTCTCTGATTTTGACGGAAACTATTCAATAACGGTTTCTAGCGAAAATGCTGTTCTAGTTTTCAGCTTTATTGGTTTTAGGACGAAAGAAATACCTGTTGGTCAATCCTCGACCATTGACGTAAATCTAGAGGAAGATGCCCAAGGTCTAGACGAAGTCGTAGTAATTGGTTATGGAACAACCAAAAGAAGCGACCTTACCGGATCAGTAGTTTCGGTATCCGGGGACGATGCGGCTGCCGTACCTGTTGCTTCTGTTGATCAATCCTTACAGGGTAGGGCCGCTGGGGTAAATGTAACCCAAAATTCCGCTGCACCAGGAGGTAGTGTCTCCATTCGTATACGGGGTGGTACTTCTATAAATGCGGCCAGTGAACCACTGTACGTTATTGATGGTTTTCCAATTTTCAACGACAATAACGCTTTTGGTGCACCAACTGCTGGTGCTCTGGGGGCCGGTAGAGGGACCCCCCCAAATATTCTGAGCACACTGAATCCATCTGACATTGCTTCGATTGATATATTAAAAGATGCCTCGGCTACTGCAATTTATGGAGCTCGTGGTGCAAATGGGGTCGTCATTATAACCACGAAGCGAGGTCAATCAGGAAAGCTCAATATCGATTACGATACTTATTATGGCATACAGGAGGTCTCAAAAACGTTGGATTTAATGAATGCCACTGAATATGCACGTTTTGTGAATGAAGCAATTCCGGACACCTTTACTGAGGAGGAAATCAATTCCTTCGGGCAAGGAACTAATTGGCAAGATGAAATCTTCCGTTCGGCATCTATCAAGAATCACAACCTGTCTATATCTGGAGGAAACGAAAAGACCAATTTTGCAATTTCAGGTAGCTATTTTGATCAAGAGGGCTTAGTTCTGAACTCTGATTTTGAACGTTTCTCATGGAGAACAAACGTTGATAGCCGAATCAACAACTGGTTAAAGGCAGGTACTTCCATTTCCATTACACATAGCATCAACAACGGGGTGGCCATTGGAGTTGGTCCTGGGGCAAATGCAGGACCAGTCAATGCGGCTTTGGAGTTTTCCCCGACCGTTCCTGTATTTGATGAGGATGGCGAATACTCGACAGCAATATTAGGAGGAACTACAGATAACCCAGTTGCGAAAGCTCTTGAAATTTCGGATGAAACGAAAATTACCAGGTTATTGGGAAACTCTTATTTCGATATCGATTTGACGAAAGGCCTACAATGGAGAACAACATTTGGGGCAGATCTTTTCTATAACACGAGAAACTTTTTTTCGACTAGGGTCGTGCTTCCAGGAAGTGCTTCCAACGGATTTGGATCCATTGGCAACACCAGAAGCATAACATGGAATATATCCAATACACTAACCTATTCTATCGATTCGGGAGATAACAATTTGACGTTTCTATTGGGAAATGATATTCAGCAAAACAAAACTGAACAAACACTTTTGGCCGCTTCTAATTTTGTTTCTGATGACTTGGGAGTTGGAGGAATCGATTTAGCCTCCTCACTACCTTCTAACGCAAATTTTATTGAATGGTCGATACTTTCCTATTTTGCAAGAGCCGATTATATATGGAAGAATAAACTTTTCCTGACCGCAACCGGAAGGGTAGATGGAAGTTCTAGATTTGCTGAAAACAACAAGTACGCTTTCTTCCCTTCAGGCGCTTTAGCGTACAGGGTATCTGAGGAGCCATTCCTACAGGATTCTGAAACAATTAATAATCTAAAGTTGAGAGTTGGGTATGGAATTACTGGAAACCAGGAAATTGGAGTATTCCAATCGTTGGCACTCTTTGGGATTGATGATGTGGACAATGGATATACCTTTGGTAGTGGTCAAGGCAATCCGATTATCCCTTTAGGTCTTGCTAATCCCGATTTGAAATGGGAGAGTACTGAACAATATAACGTAGGTATTGATTTAGGGCTTTGGAACAATCGAATCGGTTTAACCGCAGATTATTACCACAAGAATACTGAAGACCTCTTACTGTTTTTTCCAGTGCCTCCTAATTCTGGAGCTTCAAGTCAGCTAAGAAATGCTGGTGCTGTACAAAATAAAGGATTCGAGCTTGCCTTGAATACTATAAATCTTAATGGGGATTTTAAATGGACAACTGATTTCAATATTTCATTCAATACCAATGAAGTAACGGATTTAGCCGGTCTGGAAGAAATTTTAATAGAAGGGTCTGATACTGGAATAGTGCAAAACGAAGCCGCTTTCAGAATTGCTGAAGGTGATCCTCTCGGGTCTATTTTTGGTTATCAATTTGACGGTGTATATCAAACCCAAGAGGATTTGGATAATTCTCCTCAATATAATGGGGCCGAAGTTGGGTTGTTTAAGTACAAGGATATATCAGGTCCGGATGGGGTTCCTGATGGTGTTGTCAATGGAGATGATAGAACCGTCATAGGTAATGCCCAACCTGATTTTTTCGGAGGGTTTAACAACAGCTTTTCATACAAAGGACTTACGTTGGATGTATTCCTGAATTTTACCTACGGTAATGATATACTTAATGTAAATCGTAGTAGTCAAGAAAATTCGGATGTTCTTGTCAATCAATTGGCTACAGTAAATGATTATTGGAGGGGCGAAGGCACTTCAACTACCATACAAAGACCGGTTGAGGGGAGATCCTTCAATATAGTGAGCGACAGATTTATTGAAGATGGATCCTTTATAAGGGCTAGACTTATCCGTTTAAGTTATGATTTCCCCCTTGAAAAAATGAATGTTCCTTTTCTAAGAAGCCTAAATGTATATGGAAGTGTCGAGAATGCCTTTATTATCACTGATTATTCTGGATTCGATCCCGAAGTAAACACTTTGGCAGGTGGAAATGCTGTTATTGGTGTAGATAATGCTGCCTATCCTAGGCCCAGAACATTTCTATTGGGAATAAAAGTTGGTTTATAAAAAATAAAATGATGAAAAATATTAAACTTAGTACATGGGTGCTTACCTGTTTCATAATCTTAGGTACGGGGTGTTCTGATTTCTTGGATGAAAATCCCGAATCAGCTCTGGCAGGTTCAAGTTTTTTCCAATCCGAAAATGACGGAATCTCAGCGGTAACCGGTATTTACAGCCGGTTAACTCAACGTCGAGGAGCCTTCAATAGAGGGTTGTATACAAGGGATTTTCCTGTCGTTTTACAAAATCTGGGCGATCAGAGCCGTGGAAGAGGCGGTACACGTGCAAATTACAACAATTTTGTTGTGGACGCTTCCGATGTGGTATCCACTAATTTTTGGGGAGCTTCGATTTTGACTATCAGTTATATTGCCACCACAATTGATGGTATTCAGGGTATCCCTGATGTAAGTGAAGAAAGAAAGAACAAATTGATTGGGGAAGCCAAGTTTATCAGGGCCTTGCTCTATTTTAATATGGTTCAGGCCTTTGGTCCAAACCCTTTAATAGTGGACCCCCCTAAAGCCGGAGATGATTTTAATGTTCCACGTCGCCCAGAGAGCGTAATATACAATCAGATC
This sequence comes from Allomuricauda sp., assembly GCA_028284725.1. Classification (GTDB taxonomy): domain Bacteria; phylum Bacteroidota; class Bacteroidia; order Flavobacteriales; family Flavobacteriaceae; genus Flagellimonas. The sequence continues at coordinate 36,091 of JANQRD010000236.1, forward strand.
ATTGAAGATTTAATGGATGCAAGAGCGACACTTCCCTCAAAGGCAGATCAAGAGATAGGTAGGGCAACTTCAGAAGCAGCAACTGCTTTATTAGGGAAAATATACCTAATTCTAAAACGCTATGATGATGCGGAAGCGGCATTGAAAGAAGTCATTGATTCTGGTCAGTATGTACTGTTGGATTTTTACGGGGATTTGTGGAGAGCCTCAAATGACAATAACGACGAATACATTTTTTCGGTTCAGCATACAACAGATATCAACCCTTCATTTCTAAACAGTTTCTTCGGTGTCCAGGGCTTGAACAGACAGCCTTTTGGCGGTTTTGGGGCGATACAGTTAAATATTGAATATGCCGAAAGTTTTGAGAGTGGCGATATACGGAGGCAGTGGACTGTAATTGAAGAGGATATTGATGGCAACCCTATTGCACTTGATAGACTGGGAGGAAGAAAATTTGTTGAATTGGAGGACGACCGGTTTATGTTGGTCAACAATAGTTCGAAGGATTTTGTTGTTCTAAGGTATGCAGATGTCCTATTGATGTATGCAGAGGTTCTAAATGAACTCGGTAGGACTGGTGAAGCCTTTTCATTTATCAATGCGGTTAGAACTAGGGCCAGAAATGGTGATCCTTTGGCGAATCCTCAAGACTACGCCCCTGGAAGCTTGTCCCAAGATGAGTTCAGGGATGCTGTGCTTCAAGAAAGACATTGGGAGCTGGGCACGGAAGGTCATGTTTTTGTGGATTTAAAACGGACCGATAGATTGGTTTCAGCCATGGCTGCATTGGGCGTTACTGTTCCCAGTAATGATTACATCGTTCCGCTACCCCAAGCGCATATAGATAGCAATCCAAATCTAGTCAATATTGAAGAGTAAAATAATGAATCAAAACAATGGGATACGGTAAGAAACCACCATTTGTTCAGAATATTTTGAATGATATAAAAATCAAGTAGTTAGTTTAGTTTGAGTTAGTTTTAATTTCCAAAAGCAGGCAAAATGAGTTTTGCCTGCTTTTATTAAACCGTAGCATTAATCAAGGTGCTTTTAGATTAAGTAGCCTCAATACGACTGCTTGGTTTTTAAGGATGACACTTTCATCCAGATTTATTTATCGACAAACCTTCATAACTTCATTAACTATCCAAAAAACAAATTGTCTATCCAGCTTACTAACGACACATGCATGTATATAAATTATTCTATAAAATTAAGATTGTTCCTAATCATTTTATTGCTCGGCATTTTCTCATGTGGGGATAATAATTCACTTAAGAATGACGTAGATGTTTGCATTTACGGAGGAACATCCTCAGGGATTATCTCGGCAGTAGCGGCCAGTAAAATGGGAAAATCTGTGGTCATCATAACCCCAAAAGATCATGTGGGGGGCATGACGGTGGGAGGACTGGGCAGGACCGATGTCGGTATGCGACAATCCATTTCAGGACTGGCAAGGGACTTTTATCGAAAGCTCGGAAAAAAATATGGTGCTGCCGAAGCATGGGCTTTTGAGCCACATGTAGCGGAATCCGTGTTCATGCAGATGTTATCAGAAGAGAAAATCAAGATAATTTATCAATCCGAACTTATAAGGGTAAATAAACCGCAAAATACAATTGAGTCAATAGAGATTCAGGGAATTGTCGATAAAAAGTCGACCACTATCAGTGCCAAGGTTTTTATTGATGATTCTTATGAAGGTGATATGATGGCAAAAGCTGGAATTTCCTATACCGTTGGAAGAGAGGCAAATTCAGTATATCAAGAGGAGTTCAACGGAGTCGATCCAGAAACTATGCACACCATCCCGCATCAGTTCCCAGATGGCGTGGACCCATACATAGTAGAGGGTGATTCGACGAGTGGTCTGGTTGCTGGAGTTGCAAACTTACCTCTTGCAGATAAGGGGAGTGGTGACAAAAAAATTCAAGCATATAATTTCCGGCTCTGTATGACCAGAGACCCATTGAATAAAATTCCAATCAGTAGGCCAGCTAATTATGACCCCAACCGCTATGAGTTGCTGACAAGGTTGATTGCCTCAAAAAATAGTACACGGTTACGGGAACTGCTCAACATCAATGAAATGCCGGGAGATAAGACCGATATCAATAGTGGAAATACAGGTTTTTCAACAGATTACATTATGGGTAATTGGGAATATCCAGAGGCTGATTATGACAAACGGAGACAAATCTGGGCCGAACATGAATCATACGTGAAAGGACTTCTTTTTTTTCTAACAACGGACAACCGGGTTCCAGCATCCATCCGTGAGGAAATGGCAGCCTATGGATATCCGAGAGATGAATTTGTCAATAATCTAGGATTCCCCCATGAACTCTATGTACGAGAGGCCAGGAGAATGATCGGGGAATATGTAATGACGGAGCATAATTGTTTAGGGAAAGAAGTAGTTCATGATGGTATCGCCAAAGGTTCTTACAACATGGACTCCCACAACGTTCAGCGTCTGGTCATTGACGGGATGGTAAAGAATGAAGGAGAGGTCACGGTCTTCCTGCCAGGAGACTACCCAATTTCATATCGAGCCATAACCCCGAAGCAAGAAGAATGTGGTAACTTATTGGTTCCTGTTTGTCTATCAGCATCTCACGTAGCTTTCGGTTCCATACGTATGGAACCAGTATTCATGGCATTAGGTCAAGCGGCTGGTATAGCAGCATCAATGGCCGTTGATAAGGAAACAAGCGTACAACAAATAGATATTGATGCCTTGATTCAAAAACTGGGCAACGACCCATATCTTGATGGCAGAAATCCGGATATTATAGTGGATTGGCGTTTTCATAAAAATCAGGTAGCGATTAAGGGCGACTGGCAAGAGGGCGTCGAGAAACTCTGGTCTTCCAAGGAGAGGTACCTCTATCTTGATGAGAATGCCTCAGGTAAAATCCGATTTAGTTTTAATGTACCAAAAAACGGCCGATATGAAATCTTGTTCTTCAACCCAAAGAACAAGAAACTCCGACCTGGTAAAATTCCTATAAAAGTTAAAAGTGCCAGTGGATTTCAAACCGTGGATATAAATCCCTATTCGAGTCAGGGACTTAACACCAAGATGATTTCTTTGGGAAGTTTTTCATTTGAAAAAGGGGATGAATACTATGTTGAATTGGAAGCTTCCGAAACCAAAATACCGGTACAGGCAGCTTATATAGTAATCAAGAGCAATTAAAAGTTATTTTAAAATCGTCCAAAGAAGCCCAAAGGATTATGAAAACTTTTTTTTTGATTTTCAGCTTAATAACGGCCTCATCCGACAGTACTTCAAGTATTAAGACCTATGTGCCCGAAAGTGGCCTCAACATTGTCTGGATTACAGCAGAAGATCTCAGCCCCCGTCTAATGGCCTATGGAGATTCTACAGTAAGTACTCCCAACTTGAACCGTCTTGCCAAATCAAGTGTTATTTATGATAACGTGTATTCGGTATCCGGAGTTTGTGCTCCAAGTCGGTCGGCGTTGATAACAGGTATGTACCCCACAAGTATCGGAACAAATTATATGCGATCTAGTGGACATAAAGTTGAGGGTCTGCCGGACTATGAAGCGGTACCACCGCCCGAAGTAAAATGTTTCACCGAATTTTTAAGAGCAAAGGGTTATTACTGCACTAATAATTCAAAAACTGACTATCAATTTGACGCTCCCTTTACTGCTTGGGATGAAAACGGGTCCAAGGCCCATTGGCGTGGCAGACCAACTGGAACTCCTTTTTTCTCCGTTTTCAATTTTCTGACCACACACGAGAGCATGACTTGGAACGAAGCCAATTGGAACAAGTTCATACAAAATCTTCCCACATCAAGACAAGAATCGGTTCGTAAATCTAAACGTGCAAGGATCCAAAATGAAAAATTTAAAAATCCTGAAGCAGTAAATCCTGGTACCGTTGAAGTTCCTCCGTACTATCCGGATACCGAAAAAGTAAGAAATTCAATTGCCTCTCAATATCACAATCTATTGATATTGGATCGGCAAGTTGGCAAAATTTTGACCCAATTGGAAGAAGATAACTTATTGGACAAGACCATAATTTTCTTTTTTAGTGATCATGGAGATGGCTTTCCACGTTCTAAAAGATGGCTCTACGACTCTGGTATCAAGGTACCAATGTTCATCAGATTTCCCAATGGATATAGGGTAGGAGAAAGAAATGATGACATGATAAGCTTTATTGACTTTCCTCCAAGTGTGCTATCGTTGTTAGGAATACAGCCACCAAAGTATATGCATGGACAGGCATTTCTTGGAAAATACAAGGCAACTCCCAGAACTTTTATTCATGCGGCCAACGATCGTCAGGGGGATACCTATGATAGAATTCGGGCAGTAAGGGACCAACGTTTCAAATACATAAAATACTACGAAACGGAAAAACCTTTTATACAACCACTTTGGTATCGCGACGATTACAACAGTATTATGCAGGAGCTTCTAAGATTAAAAAAAGAAGGCAGATTAAATGCAAAGCAATTGCTTTGGTTTAGACGTACGAAGCCTAAAGAGGAACTCTTTGATTGTGTAGCCGACCCTCATGAAATCAATAACTTGGCAGAAAATCCCTCATATAAACCTAAGTTGAAGCAGTTGCGAAAGGCGCATAAAAAATGGTTAAAGAATTTTGAAGATTTTGGAAAAATGGAGGAAACTGAAATGGTTTCGGTGATGTGGCCAAAACTTATACAACCCAAAACTAGTAATCCGGTATTTCAAAAGGTGGGCAATGGAAACAAAATATCCATTACAAGTTCCACCCTAGGGGCAACTGTTGCCTATAAATTTTCCGGTGACGAGAATTGGAAAATCTATACAGTGCCAATAAAAATCCCTGAAAAAACAACAATTACCGCTAAGGCCATAAGGTTGGGTTATGAGGAGTCCGATGCTGTTAATTTTAAGAAAACTAAGTAAGTGCTAGTCAAAAATCCATTAAAACGGGGAATTCGAGAGTTTTTGTTTTTGTCCATAGTCATTGTTTTATTTGGTTGTCAACCAGATAAAAAAATCGAGGCTGAAATGAAATCAGATTACCAATACAACTATAAACAATGGTCGGAGTATCTGGGTGGACCAGATAGGAACCATTACTCCGAACTTGACCAAATCACTAAGGCCAATGTAAAGCAATTGGAAATAGCATGGACCTATACTACTCCGGATATTGGTCAAATGCAGATGAATCCTATTATCATTGACACCATATTATATGGAATTTCGGCAGGGCTAAAAGTATTTGCCTTAAATGCAGAAAGTGGTAAGGAAGTTTGGCTATATGGGGATTCAAAAAATGCCCGTCATAATACAAGTCGGGGTGTTTCATATTGGACAGATGGAAAGGATAAACGTATTTTCTTCACAAAGGATTCAATGTTGATTGCCTTGAATGCCCTAAATGGAAAACCCGTAGAAAGTTTTGGCGATAAAGGAAAGGTTGACTTGCATAAAGGATTACCAGCAAGTGCCAAGGGTAAATATATTGCATCCACTACTCCAGGCACCATTTTCGAAGATTTGATCATAATGCCCGTAAGGGTCTCTGAAGGTTCCGATGCCGCTCCGGGGAATCTACGAGCATTTAATGTAAGGACAGGAGAGCTGGTTTGGACTTTTCATACCATTCCCCATCCCGGTGAGCTAGGTTATGAAACTTGGGAAAATGAAAAGGCTTATCAAAATACTGAAGTCGGTGGCGTAAACAATTGGGCTGGAATGGCGGTAGACAAACGTTCGGGTATATTGTTTGTTCCTTTAGGCTCCGCTGCTCCTGACTTTTATGGAGGAAGAAGACTTGGGGACAACCTCTTCGCAAATTGTCTGTTGGCATTGAATGCTAGAACCGGTGAACGAATCTGGCACTTTCAAACAGTTCATCATGATTTATGGGACAGGGATTTACCGGCACCACCTAATCTGATTAAGGTGATGCGAGAAGGAAAGGAAATTGAAGCCGTTGCCCAAGTAACCAAACAGGGATATGTTTTTGTTTTTGAAAGGACCACGGGAAAGCCATTATTTGAAATTGAGGAATCCATTGTTCCACCATCCACACTTGATGGGGAGGTAGCATCAAAAACACAGCCCATTCCCGTACTTCCCAGACCTTTTGCTCGCCAGATAAATGAATTATCGACAGATGACATCAATCCGTACTCAAAAAACAGGAAAGAATTATTGGAAAAGTTAAAGTCATATAATAAAACCCTGCTTCAGCCCCCGGGTATAAATAAACCCAATTTGTTACTACCTGGCTATGATGGTGGAGCTGAATGGGGAGGTGCAGCTGCGGACCCCGATCAGGGTATTCTCTATGTAAATTCTAATGAAATGGCTTGGGAATTGCTCCTAGAACCTACAACAAACAACAAATACAACTCAAGTGGTAAGGCTCTTTATATTTCAAATTGTGCTGCCTGCCATCAAAAGGATTTTACCGGATTGCCACAAAGTGGCATACCTTCTTTGGCCAAAATGCAGGAAATCGCCTCTCGTTCCGGTATGTATGAAGTAATCTCGAATGGAAAGGGCATGATGCCTGGTTTTCCACAATTGACAAAACACCAAAAAAATGCAATTCTCGACTATTTATTGGGCTTAGAAAAACAAGAAATTCTTGCGACACCACAGGCTGAAACAAAAGTTCCTTATAGGCATACTGGATACAAAAAATTCTTGGATAGCGATGGATTGCCAGCAATTTCGCCGCCCTGGGGCACCCTACACGCTATTGACTTGAATTCTGGGACATATAAATGGTCGATTCCCCTAGGAATAACAGAATCTATAGATGCGCTGGGGCATCCTCCCACTGGTACCGAAAATTATGGTGGCCCGTTGGTGACCGAAAATGGACTGCTATTTATTGCGGCTACCAAAGACGGGTATATTCGGGCATTTGACAAAGACAATGGTAAGATGCTTTGGAAGAAAAAACTCCCTGCACCTGCTTTCGCCACTCCTGCCATGTATTCCGTAAATGGCAAACAATTTGTGGTGGTAGCCTGTGGAGGAGAAAAATTAGGTACTGTTAAAGGGAATAAAGTGGTGGCTTTTGCTTTGCCATAATTTTATTTCTCTACATCCTGAAATTAAGATGCTACACAATTCCTATTGTTAAAAACTTCTTCCAAACCCTGAAAGTCAAATCATCAATTTCTTTTAACAAACAGCTTACTAAAGCCTTTTTCTAAACCATCTGAACTAATAACATAAGTCCCGGATGGAAGCGAATTCACATCCATTTTTAAAAGATTTGTACCCTCAGAGACTCTGGTTTTTTGGATTAATAGGATTCTTCCCGATAAGTCCAATACTTTAAGGGTTAGTTCCTGGGTGTTTTCAGTGTCCAATTCTAAATTGAGCCAGTCGCTCGTTGGATTGGGGAATAAAGAAATAGAAGTTATTTTCGGAACCACTACATTATTAAGGTTCACTCTAAGTGGTACAGCGGCGTTATCGACAAGTTCTATATAGTCAAACACCAAAGAGAATCCCGAACTGTTCACGTTCTTTCCTGTCACAGCAAATCGAAATTTTTTTATTCCGGCCGATGCAAAAGTAAAAGTTCCTATTTCACGCTCTTCCAAATTCGATGAAGGAGTGTACTGATCTTGTGGATTACCGATATCCTCTCCATTACCTTGGTTCGCCTGAGGAAGGTTCAATTGAAAAATACCCCTGGAGTTCAGTGTTTTCATCCCTACTTTAATATCATAAGTACCTGCATCTGGTAAATCGATATCGTATTCAACATAATCTCCTATTCCGTCGGCATTGAGTTTATTAAGGGATCCCCCACTGGCATTGGCATCATTAAAATCTACTACAGTTGCCCCTGAACCTATAGATGCAATGGTCTCGGCTTCAAACCTAGTAAGGGAAGGTGGCGGTAAAGTTGTTGGAACCAGCTCAATGTAATCAAACACAAGGGAAAATCCTGAACTATTTGCGTTTTTTCCAGTCACTATAAACCGAAAGTTTTTTACTCCGGCCGACCCAAAAGTAAATGACCCTATTTCACGTTCTATCAAACTCGATGATGCGGTATATTGATCTTGTGGCCCCCCAACATCGGCTCCGGCACCTTGGTTCGCTTGGGGAAGATTCAATTGGAAAATCCCCCGTGAACCCAAAGTTTTCATGCCCACCTTAATTGTATAAGTACCTGGGGCAGTCAAATTAATATCGTACTCCACATAATCTCCTATTCCATCGGCGTTCAATTTATTCAATGCACCCCCACTAGCAGCGGCATCATTGAAGTCCGACACTGTTGCTCCCAATCCGGTTGCAGGAATGGTTTCGGCCTCATAACGTGAAACATTGCCAGGGGGTGTACCTCCAGATGGATCACCCTCACCTGCCCATGCCAATAATTGGGTCCATATGTTTCCATTTCTTTGTTCTACGGTAGTAATATTGTTTACTGCTCCAATTCCCAATCTTTCTTCAAGTTGTGCCAGGTAGAGACTTCTGGGAAGAACAGGTGTGTCAACAGACTGCCATAGTCCGTTCCCAAGTTGGTTTCCCCCTATAATGTTTCCAACACCCCAGTTTCTTGCCCCGGTCGGACTGGATATGTTAAAACTGGAGCCGTTATTACCGTTTGCGCCAGTGCTTTGACAATTCCAGTACATCGTTTGAGCACCGGCCCATCCATGTCCCGACCCACTTCCAGCACGATTTCGCACTTCAAACTTTCCTCCGCGGACATTGTCAAACATAAGACCGGTTGCATATTTCTGATGTGGGCCTATTTCAGCATTTGTATCGGTGCCGACACAATCCAAAAACACATTGGGACCCGAAACTAAGCGCTGGGTTACATAATCATGTCTGCCACTTCTCGTATATAGACGTTGAAAAAGAACATATTGCCCCCCAAGGCTGTTGATTAAAAAAGAATATCTGTTTCCTCCTGTTATTGGGGACTTCGGATCTAACATCGCACAATCCTCAACGGTGACAAACCTGCTATGACTAGGTTCGTTTATCGAAACAGGGACTACATTTACACATGAGTAGCCAAAAAATTGAGTCGTTACCTTACGAACCCAAGCATTTTTGACCCCTTTCAGAGCTACTCCGTTCCAGGCATGGGTCTCATCTGTATCGTTATCAAATTCGGATTCCAATCTTAAATTCTCGACTCCTACTTTCTCAATGCGGCCATTCCATGTAAATTTATATATCCTGCCTCCGCCATATTGATCTTCTATGGCCTGTACAATTGGAGCATCTAGGGTTAACATATTGCCGTTAATGGCTGTTATCCTACGTTCGTAGTTCGCAATATACTCTTGCGGTGTCCAACCCCATTGACCCATAAGCTGCATATCATCCAACCAAAGTTGATTAGGGGTACGTTGTACAATTATGTCTGTACCAGCACTCAAACCATTTGTGTTGGCCACTGTAATCGTTTTACTACCTACTGGCACATAAGTGTCTGTAATTAATTTACCAGTACCCGCAGTTT